>CAZWJX010000056.1:0-9323 GCA_964634695.1 uncultured Syntrophobacterales bacterium
AAGCAATCTCGTCATTGCGAACGAAGTGAAGCAATCACCACGGCCACTTCGTGGCTTCGCAATGACGGGTTCGGTAGGGATTGCCACGGCTGCTTCGCAGCCTCGTAATGACTTTCCTTTACCCGTCTAAGTTCTACATGAAATACACTAAATCAATTTTTTCGAACAAGTTCACATCATAGAAGTTTTCTCCTGTCCTGCGTCGACATACAGGGTGGCTTATCTGGTTCTATTCCAAATGAACTAACAATAGGGCCGGAAGAACCTGCCGGGCTTCAAAGAAGCCATGGCAAAATTCAGGAAAGACTCTTCCCATCTGGACAAACTTGACCAGATACCATCCATACACGACCCCCACCATGCCACTAAACTGACCACCAGAACTAATTGAGGCACAATTCTTGATGAGTACTCTGTCGTGATACACGGAAAAAATTCAACCCAGAAAGAAGGATTGGAAAATGAACAGGAACATTCGCATCTTGATAGTAGATTCAGATGAAGACATGCAGGATTTCTTTTTTAGAGCACTGGCCAGCCAGAAAAATTTCCAGTGTTTTGTGGCAACCGATATGGATCAAACTTACAAAATAATGAATGCCTTCCCTGCCGATCTTATACTCCTGGATATAAACGTCGTTCGGCCTTCTTATTTATTAACCCTTCAGAAACTTCTCTCCCTCTATCCGTCCACTGTAGTGCTGATCACAGGCTCTGTCCATCAGATGCGTCAACTAAAGGATGCAGTCTCTATGGGTGCTCACGGATATTTAGTAAAACCTATATCATTGTATTCTCTGAGGAAAATTGTATTGTCCCATGCTAAAAATTCTCACCTGTCAACTGAAGGTTACAATGGTGTCTCCTCTTAGGTTCAGGTTTATGATGTCCGGTCAGGACAAAGCCTTCTGTTTCAGAGGATTCAGGACCTTGGCACGCTCATTGCCGTTAGAGAAAACGGGAAGAAGCAAAAGGGATATAACCCAACAGGGAGGTTTAACAGATGGCCCAGAAGATTCTGGTAGCAACAGACGGATCAGAACATTCCATGAAAGCTGTAAGAAAGGCTCTAGAATTCGCAGAAAAGGAGGGAGCTGAAGTCAGCATTATCTCAGTAGCTTATTATGCAAAAGATGTCTTTGATGAGATGCCCCTTAACATTCAGTCAAAGCTGGAAAGTCAAGCGCAGGAAGCTCTGGCGAAAGCAAAGGCTCTGTTTGATGAAAAAGGGATTCCGGTCAAAACATATCTGGAAGCAGGATTGGTGCCGGCTAATAACATTCTAAGATTCGCTCAGGAACAGGGCTTTGATCTGATTATTCTGGGCAGCACGGGCATCTCAGGTGTTATGAGAACACTTATAGGATCAACAGCAGCCAAGGTCGTTGCTCAGGCGCCCTGTAGCGTCCTGGTAGTAAGATAACAGACAAAGGAGGGCAGAAACAATGAAAAGAATATGGTTAGCAGTTGCAAGCATCATAGGAACGGCAATGTTTATGCTGCCTTCAATAGCTCTGGCAGCCGGTGGTGGAAAAGTAGCAAACGTTGTTATAGTGGCAGATCCCAGAAAAGTTCACGGTCTTCTCGCCTGGTGGGCTAACCTCTACAATGAGAGTCATGTCTATTTCACGATAGTTACCCTCATTATAGTTCCTCTTGTAGGAGTAATCTTTGGACTTCTTGCAGACGTTGTAATGTCGGCAATAGGTATCGATCTTAAATCCAGAGAGCTGGCCGAACACTAAAAAACCTGACGTAGAAAGGAGGGCAAAATATGGACTGGCTATACATCACAATGCCTATCGCTGGAGTTCCGATTTTCTGGCCGGGATTGATAATCCTTGGTGTAGGAGTCGGCATTATCGGAGGATTTTTCGGAATGGGTGGAGCCTGGATGGTAACTCCCGGTCTGAACATACTGGGTTTCCCTATGGCTTTCGCTATCGGAACCGATATTGCGCACATGGCGGGAAAATCTCTCATATCCACGATGCGTCACGGAAAATTCGGTAACGTGGATTACAAACTGGGGCTCATAATGCTGATCGGAACCGTGGTCGGCTTTGAAGTGGGCGCTCAGATGGTCTTGTGGCTGTAACGAATCGTGTATGTGGAAAAGGTCTTGAGATGGCTCTATGTTGTGCTTCTAATCTTTATCGCCTGGATGGTCTTCTACGATGTTGCCAAAAGAAAACGCAAGGAACGTGAAGCTCTAAAAGCCGGTAAAGAAATTGACAAACTGGCAACAGGTGTTGAATGGCATAAGACTCTTCATAAGATCCATATCCCACCGATGGTGCACTTCAAAGCTGCAGGCATCTATTGTTCAATGTGGCTTCCTGTGTTCGTGAGCTTCTTGACCGGATGGCTTGCGGGAATTCTCGGCATCGGTGGCGGTCTCATCCGGATGCCGGCTCTCATTTATCTTGTCGGCTGTCCTACTCACGTAGCAGTAGGCACAGACCTTTTTGAAGTGATGATCTCCGGCCTGTATGGAGCGGCCACCTATACCTATAAAGGTCGCACAGAACTCCTCGCTGCCCTTATTATGCTTGTGGGAGCATCCGTTGGAGCTCAGATCGGAACTGTTGCCACCAAGTACATCAAAGGCTACGGCATCCGTATCGCCTTCGGCTTTGCCGTGATCGGATGCATGATATCCGTAGTTCTTAAACTACTCCCCTCCTATATCCCGGGTATAAAAGATATATGTGGCACTCTTGCAACAGTCGTTGTGCTGGGTGTTGTATCCCTTCTCAGTCTGTATATCGCCGTCAAAATGATCCAGGGAGCCAGGAAGGAAATTGCCGCCAAGAAGCAAAAACTGGCAACAGAAGCTCGAAGTGTCTAAAGGCGGTATCATCTTAAAAAACGGAGGTGATAAAGATGAAGGCTCTAACCGGATGGATTCTAACAGTAGTGGCGGCACTAAGCCTCACCGTATCAGGCTGTAACTTCGGCAAGGTGGACGAAGGAAGAACTATCAAGTACGACAAAGAAAGACAAATTGTGACGATCATAAGAAATGTGGGAGATGAAAAGAATCCGAAGTATGAGGGCCCTCCCATATCCTATAAGATGCCTGCTGATCCCAATGAAAGGGGGCCTGAGCCTAAGGAAGGTGGCAGACTGAACCTGGATATAGCCAGACAGCAGATCACAATATTCAATCCTCAGTCGCAAAAGATAGAAACAATCCCCATAACAATCGTCGATAAGAAAGAGAATGTGGACAAAACCGACCCGCTAGTGTTCGATACGGCTCAGGGAAAACCGAAAAAGTTCCCGATTGTTGATAAAGAGCGTAAAACAATAACCATCTATTCATCAAGGCAGAAACTTCTTGTGACCTTTTCCCTTCCAGAGGAATATTTCAATCTACCTGCCAGCACATGGGATGCAGGAGACGTGGTAAGAATCTACTATAAGGAAGAAGGCAAAGCCAGAAGGTTCATGAACGTGACTCAAACGGACATCTACAAGAAGTAGGGTGGCTCGATCCGCCACAGAAGGGGCGAGGGAAACAAGCTCGCCCCTTTTTTCATTACTGACCCGAGAAAAGGGTTTATAAGGAGATCCGAATATGGATACATCTCTTTTTGTAAGACGCAGGCGACTTGGAATTCTCTGTGCCGTTGTCTGCTTTATCCTTCTCATTGCACTTATAGACGGGCTACTTGCACGGTTCAGACAGCATCCTCACGAATTTCACGTCCTTCCCGGAACTGAAATTCCTGTGATGGGGCCTTTGCCTGCAGAGTTGCAGAAACTTGAAGAACTAAAAGTAAAAATAGAACCTGAAAATGGAATACGTTTTTCCATCACAGGAACCCAGACCGGCTACTGGCTGGGAGGAACTTTCTGGCGAGCCACGATTTTGATTCCTGAACAGATTCCTGAAAGTCAATATGTTATTACCGTCACGGCACCGCTTCAGCAAATAAAAAAGCCTCTCGCACGGTTTACGGTATTTGTCCACAAAGACAAAAAAGGCGTCCAATCCGCTTCTTTATCGTTCTTCACCAAATATCTCGGCATCAATCCCTGGCTTATTTTTTCTCTTTCTCTGGGAATAGCTACTAGCATCGGGCTGTTGCTTTTTCTGCTTTCTTCTCGAATTGAAAAACTTCTTTTGCAGGAAGGTATTGGTGAAATATACCGGGTCTTCACAGATCAGGAACGCAACCAGACCTATGTATTATTCGGTTTAGGCAGGGAAAACGGCATAGCCGAAGACGATACCTTAGAGGTGCTGGATCAGAATGGCAAGAGCGTTGGCAAGGCAAAAATTAAAGAACTTTTCGACCGAAATGGAATTGCCGTAATATCGGATTGCGAAACCAACCCGAAACCGGGTTTTTTAATCAGAAAGGCGTAAACATTATTCTTGACCGGAAGCTGTTCCTTTGCTAGAAAGTGTTTGCTGGAATTAAACCGCTTGGATCCCATTATAGGCGGGACCGAGACGGCTCAGAATGGCCTGAAATTAATGAAAGCCTTCCGCTGCCGTTCGGTCGCGGAAGGCTTTTTTGCTGGAGGGGGAATAATGAAAGTAGTGAAATCGGTCGCCGAAATGCAGCAACTTGCCGATCTCTGGAGAAGAGACGGCAAAGTGATAGCCTTTGTTCCAACAATGGGCTACCTTCACGAAGGGCATCTGGCTCTGATGCGACTTGGTAGAACGAAAGGCCAGATTCTCGTGATCAGCATCTTCGTAAATCCTATCCAGTTCGGACCGAAAGAGGACTACGAAAGATATCCGAGAGATCTTGAAAGAGATCTGAAGCTCGCCGAATCCGTGGGAGTAGATGTTGTCTTTGCTCCGGAAGTTGAGGAAATGTATCCCCAAGGGTTTCAGACTCTTGTGGATGTCACGGAACTGTCCAGACCTCTTTGCGGAAAGAGCAGACCGGGGCATTTTCGAGGTGTTGCTACGGTGGTGACAAAGCTTTTTAACATTGTCAAACCACACATCGCTATATTCGGAGAAAAGGACTTTCAACAACTTGTGGTTATCCGAAGAATGGTAAAAGATCTCAACATGGACGTTCAAATAATCGGCCATCCTATTGTAAGAGAAGCCGATGGACTGGCGATGAGCAGCCGGAATGTTTATTTATCCCCGCAGGAACGTTCTGTAGCTCTCCGGCTCAGCCAGTCTCTGTCCATTGCTCGTCGTCTCGTAAGACAATCTACTCTGGACGCCGGGGAAATTCTAAAGGCCGTCACATCGCACCTATGTCAGGACGACGCGTTGCGCCTTGATTACGCAGAGCTTCGAGATCCGGAAACGCTGGAAGAAGTCTCTGTCATTAATAAGCCTACCCTTCTTGCAATTGCCGCTTTTGTGGGAAATACAAGGCTTATTGACAACTGCATTCTAGATCCTGCCGAAGCTTACACTGCATAAGGAGGAGCACATTTATGATCAGAACAATGTTAAAATCCAAAATCCACAGAGCTCGAGTTACCGACGCAAATCTTGAATACGAAGGTAGCCTTACAATAGACGAAGATCTCATGAAAGCTGCCGATATCTTACCCTTCGAACAGATAAAAGTCTATAATATCTCCAACGGGGCACGTTTCGATACCTATGCCATTCCCGGAAAAGCCGGAAATGGTGATATATGCCTTAATGGTGCCGCCGCAAGAATGGGTGCAAAAGGGGACTTGATAATTATCGTGACTTATGCTCAATATAGCGATTCTGAGATGGCTAATTACAAACCTAAAATTGTTCTTGTGGGAGAAGGAAACAAACCCAAGGTATGAAGCAATTTCTCAGACGGGTGCACATAGCTCTGCGAAATTATTTCGTAGCTGGAGTTCTTACAGTCGTTCCGGTATCGATTTCCGGTTATGTAATCTACCTGATTCTTCATAATGCAGACAAAATCTTCACGGTTTTCCCCGACCATCTTAACCCCAAGACCTACCTCCCCTTCCCTGTCCCGGGCCTTGGAGTTATCGTCGTTCTGATTGGAATTTTTGTTACGGGATTACTTGTCAGAAATTATATAGGAAACAAAATTGTCACTTTTGGTGAGTCACTTCTGTACAAAATACCAATCGTAAGACCCCTATACTCAGCGGTAAAACAACTACTCGGGGCTATATTTTCCGATGCTTCTCATAGTTTTCAGCGGGTTGCTCTTATTCAGTTTCCGCGTAAGGGAATTTACGCCGTCTGTTTCATTACGGGAGTAGCTACCGGAGAGGTTCAGGATCGGACAAGTGAACGAGTAGTAAATGTTTTCCTTCCCACAACTCCAAACCCTACGTCGGGATTCTACCTTCTTGTTCCAGAATCGGAACTCATAGAAACATCTCTTACCGTCGAGGAAGCCTTCAAGCTTATTGTTTCTGGTGGGCTCGCATCACCTATTAACGGTTCAACCAACCGCTGTATGGTTTTGAAAAACGGCAAAATTATAGAAGAAATAACATCCTAAGACACCACAGAAAGGAGACCGTCTCATGACAATGAGAAACTATCTTTTTACTTCAGAGTCCGTAACTGAGGGTCATCCCGATAAAGTTGCAGACCAGATTTCCGATGCTATACTTGATAGTATCATCAAAGAAGACAAGAACGCCCGGGTCGCCTGTGAAACTCTGGTGACCACAGGACTTGCCTTTGTAGCCGGCGAAATCACAACAACTGCCTGGGTGGATATTCCTGAAATCGTGAGGCAAACAATTAAAGAGATCGGATACAACGATTCTTCCATGGGATTCGACTGGGAAACCTGTGCTGTAATTTCCAGTATTGACAAGCAATCCCCGGACATTGCCATGGGAGTAAACCCGGGGGAAGGAATGTTCGAAGAAATGGGAGCCGGCGATCAGGGAATCATGTTCGGATATGCCTGTGATGAGACTCCGGTTCTCATGCCCATGCCGATTTATTATGCTCATCGTCTAACCAAGAAGCTGGCAGAAGTTCGGAAAAACGGTATACTTGACTTCCTACGGCCTGACGGTAAAAGCCAGGTCACGGTGGAATACGAAGATGGAAAACCGAAAAGAATTACTGCAATAGTTATTGCCGCTCAGCACAGCCCCTCCGTGACTTACAAAACCATCCAGGAAGGCATTATCGAAGAGGTTATCAAAAAGGTCATTCCTGCAGAACTTCTATCTCCCAATACGAAGTTTTTCATCAATTCCACGGGACGTTTTGTTATAGGCGGTCCAATGGCCGACTGTGGCCTTACAGGTAGAAAGATTATTTGCGACACCTACGGGGGTAAAGGACATCACGGCGGCGGATGTTTTTCAGGAAAGGATCCCACAAAGGTTGACCGTTCGGCATCTTACATGGCTCGATACGTTGCCAAGAACATTGTAGCAGCAGGGCTTGCTCGCAAAGTAGAAATCCAGGTTGCATACAGCATTGGCGTTGCCGAACCGGTGAGCCTTATGGTGGACGCCTTTGGAACCGAACGCATTCCTCTTGAAAAACTGACCCAGATAGTGAAAGAAACTTTCAGTTTCAAGCCCGCGGACATAATAAGCCATCTCAAACTTCTTAGACCTATTTACAAGCAAACGGCCTGTTACGGCCACTTTGGACGCACAAACCCCGATTTTACATGGGAAAAGACCGATATGGTTGATGTCCTGAGAGACAAAGCCGGGTTGTAATAAATCGAGGAGTTATTGATGACACACGATGTCAAAGATCTAAGTCTTGCGGAAAAAGGACAGCTAAGGATCGAGTGGGCTGCCAGATCCATGCCCGTTCTCCGAAGCATAAAGGAACGATTCGAACGAGAAAAGCCGCTGAAAGGCATCAGGATTGCCGCCTGCCTTCATGTGACCACAGAAACGGCCTTTTTGATGCAAACGTTGAAAGCCGGCGGTGCTTCGATCAGACTCTGCGCATCCAACCCTCTTAGTACTCAGGATGATGTGGCTGCTTCTCTTGTCGTTCATGACGGTATTCCCGTCTTTGCCATTAAAGGAGAGGACCGGAACACCTATTACAGCCATATACTTCAGGCTTTAGAAGAGAAACCTCAGATCACAATGGATGATGGGGCAGACCTCGTTTCCACGCTACACACAGAACGTCAGGAACTGATCGATGAAGTTATAGGCGGGACGGAAGAAACCACAACCGGTGTTATCCGCCTGAGAAGCATGGCCGACAAAGGTGTGCTCCGATACCCAATAATCGCTGTAAACGATGCAAACACGAAGCATCTTTTCGATAATCGCTACGGAACGGGTCAGAGCACTATAGACGGCATTATACGGGCTACAAACAGACTCTTAGCCGGAAGTGTCTTTGTGGTTTGTGGCTACGGCTGGTGTGGAAGAGGAGTTGCCATGAGAGCCCGTGGTATGGGCGCAAGAGTCGTTATAACTGAAGTTGATCCATTGAGAGCCCTTGAAGCTGTCATGGATGGCTACGAAGTCATGCCCATAGCCGAAGCTGCGAAGATCGGCGATTTCTTCTGCACACTTACGGGAAATATCCACGTAATAAGAAAAGAACATTTCGAGGTCATGAAAGACGGAGCAATTGTTAGTAACTCCGGTCATTTCAATGTGGAGCTGGATCTGGAAGCACTGGAACAGATGGCGGTATCAAGAAGGACGGTGCGGGATTTTGTCGAAGAATTCCGCCTGAAGGACGGCCGGAACATTTACGTTCTGGCCGAAGGACGCCTCGTCAATCTTGCAGCTGCAGAAGGGCATCCTTCAAGTGTTATGGACATGAGCTTCGCCAATCAGGCTCTATGTGTTGAATATATGGTAAAAAACGGGAAAAAGCTTGCAAAACAGGTCTATACGGTGCCCAGAGAGATAGACGAAGAAGTTGCCCGCCTTAAGCTCGCAAGCATGGGTGTTTCTATAGATACGCTCACGGAGGAGCAGGATCGTTACCTGCACTCGTGGGAAATGGGAACCTAAAAAAATGAAAAAATACGTGAGGATCGCCCTGCTAGTGATCCTCCTTGGGGCTTCAGGATGTGTAAAACCGCCGGAAGCCCCACCACCTGTTAAAGTAGAAAAGCCTCCCGGGCCGGAAATAAAGCTTGTCAAACTTCAGGACAGCTTCTTAAAGACGTTACATTTTATCGACGATGGAGATCCACAAACCTTTGTTCGTGCAGCAAGAGAGAGTATCTCATATTTGGAGAAGCTCGACCCTTCAAAAAAATTCAAAGCAGGTGACGTAGAATTTACTGCCGGAAACTACGCCCGGGTTTTAAAACAACTTTTAAGCATAGCCGAAAAACGCCCTGTATCCAGGGAGGACGTTCTTTTCTATATGGATGCTTACGCTTATCGATGTGATACTGCTGACT
>CAZWJX010000056.1:9333-15230 GCA_964634695.1 uncultured Syntrophobacterales bacterium
ATGCAAATTATCATCTTGAGTCAGGAACAGGGCGAGTGCTGACAACAGGGTACTACGAACCGATCCTTGAAGGCAGCCTGAAGCCATCTAAAGAATATCATTATCCCATATATCCTGTGCCAGAAGATCTCGTAAGGGTTTCCTTGGAAGCTTTCAATATTTCCTGCAATGATGTATCCAGCATTGTAGGTAGGGTCGAGGGACACAGGTTGGTTCCATATTACAGCAGACGTGAAATCGATGAGGGAGCTCTTAAAAACACTCGACCGCTTGCCTGGGTAAAAGACCCTGTTGACGCTTTTTTTCTTCAGGTTCAGGGATCCGGCATCATTCGTTTTCCAGACGGCTCAGAGCGCCGCCTCGGCTACGGTTCAGGCAATGGAAGGCCTTATCGAAGCATAGGAAAATATATGGTCGACAGAGGATGGCTCTCCAGAGATGAAGTCTCCATGCAGGCCATAAAAACCCATCTTGCGGCACACCCCGAAAGGCTCTGGGAAACTCTGTGGTATAATGAAAATTATGTCTTCTTCCGCTGGGTAGATGAAGGCCCCAAAGGAAGCCTCAATGTTTTTCTCACTCCCGAACGATCTGTCGCAAGCGACCGGCGATTTTTCCCTCCAGCAACTATGAGCTTTCTCTTCACAGTCGTGCCTGATAAACAACCTCCCGGTTACAGGCCTTTTAACAGATGGATTTTCCATCAGGATGCGGGAGGAGCAATTAAGGGGCCTTCACGAATTGATCTATTCTTCGGGAGCGGTTCTGAAGCCGGAGAAAAAGCCGGCCGGATGAAATACGATGGCACTTTGATCATCTTTCTTCCGAAGAATTGAAGTCGTTGTGGAATTTGACTTTTTACCGGAAAGCCTGATAGAAAGGCTTCGATGATTCACAATAAATTAAGCAATACCGGACAAAGCATCACAGGCGAGATAGAAAAATGACAAAAAATGGCGAAACGTATCGTCGCATAATGGATGCATCAGAAGTTCAGAAAGCTATAGAAAAAATGGCACAAACTATCGCCATGGATATGACCCAAATAGACAAGTGCCTTCTTATCGGAATTAGAACCAGGGGGGTTTATCTGGCAAACAGATTGGGTGTTCTTATCAAAGAAAAAACAGGTTACGACGTTCCTATAGGAACTCTGGATATTACTCTCTATCGGGATGACTGGACAAGACTGCATATGTATCCTCTGATAAGATCTACAACAATACCCGGCTCCATAGAACACAAAGACGTGGTTTTGATTGACGATGTTCTTTACACCGGAAGAACTGTTAGAGCCGCTCTCGATGCTCTGCTTGATTACGGACGCCCGGATCGGGTTTATCTGGCAGTTTTAATAGATCGTGGACATCGTGAACTTCCTATATGCGCTCAGTACGTCGGAAAGCAGGTAGAAACTACGGACGACGAACATGTGGATGTAAGGCTTAAAGAATGCGATGAAGTAGACGAAGTTGTCATCGTTAAGTCCGGGACATAAAAAGCAACAAATTAGATTTATCATTACCCTGTCATGGCTGGACCGATAAGTGGTCATGGTAATATCCTGCAAGGGCAGGCGCTGTGCCCGACCCTTGCAGGGAGTAAACGAGAGATTGTATCGCTCTAGCTACGCCTGGATTCGCAGTAACCTGTTGGATAGTACCCATGACTCGCGATAACCGGGAACAAAGACGTTACTTGAGCTGATATAGAAAACACGTGTTGCAAAAGAAGATTCTGTCTGTCACTCTCGGTTCGGCACTAAACGGTGCAAAGTATAGATGCCAGTGAAGATATGCTGATGTTTCCTCCTGTCATCACCAGAACCACTTTTTTCCCCTGAATCCGTTCCCTTAATGCAAAAGCGGCCTTGATGGCGGCAGCGCCAGCTACTTCGGCAAGATTCTGAGTGTATCGGATGGCAAGCCTTACGCCGTCTATCAGTTCTTCTTCGGAAAGTAACACTACGTCCGTGACCAGATCTTTAAGGATAATAAAAGGCAAATCGAAGACACTTCGAGCTGCAAGGCCGGAAGCGACGGTTTCTGCTTTAGGAACGGTCACCTTTTCACCTCGTTTCCAGGATTCGTAGAAAGACGGCATCTTTTCCGCCTGAACTCCGAAAATTTCCACAGCCGGGTTGATCTGTTTGATCACCATACTTACAGCCGCACAGCCGGTACCTCCACCAATCGGCATGACAAGAACATCGAGATCGGGAAGATCTTCCAGGATCTCAAGGGCCATCGTTGCTATACCGGTTATCAGTAAAGGCTCATTACCCTGTCGAACGTAGTAATAACCAGCATTTTCCGATAGTTCTTCGGCATAATCCTGCGCTTCGTAGAAATCGCTACCATGTTCAATGAGAGTTGCATTATAGGCCAGAATCATCTCGTTAATGATGGGATCGTTACGTTCGGGAACTACTACATTACAGAGAACCCCCCTCTTTTGAGCTGCCCAGGCTACAGCCAGGCCGTGATTCCCTCGAGTTGCCACTACAACACCATTTTTGATCTGTTCTTCAGGACACTGTTCCATAAAATTGACTGCACCCCGGACCTTAAAGGAATGAGTAGGTAGATGATTTTCGTGCTTTATATAAACCTCCGCTCCAAGATGATCGGAAAGACGGCGATAAAAAGTGAGGCTGGTCTTGGGCAGTATCCGTTGAACAACCTGTCTCGATTTAAAAACATTAAGCATGTTAACAGCGGCAAGCTGCTCTTTAAAGAAAGGTTCCATCCCTGCCTCCTGCTTGCTTTGTTTACTTATACGCCGACCCGGTGTTTTTTTGATACACTGAATTTGATACACTAAAAATGATTTTGATTAAAGCAAAATGTATCCGGCAAGTTTCAATTTTTGGTTGAACAAGAACATTTTTTTTGCTATGTATACAAACACATCGTTGCGGGAGTAGCTCAGCTGGCCAGAGCATCAGCCTTCCAAGCTGAGGGTCGCGGGTTCGAAGCCCGTCTCCCGCTCCACAATTTGCCTTAATTTGAGATATCTTCTGTTCAGCTCTTAACACTCCTGAGCCTGGTTGAAAAATGTATAAGTGGAGAATGTGTTCACTGTGTCATTGCGAGCCGAAGAGAGGCGAAGCAATCTCTCATTGTTTTTCCCGTATCATTGCGAGCTTTTTTATACCGTCATTGCGAGGAGCGAAGCGACGAAGCAATCTCATCATTTTAATGAGATTACCACGCGCCCTCCGGGCGCTCGTAATGACACACACATTCATCACTGCGGGCGAAACAATCTCTTGTTGTTCTTCCTTAATGAGATTGCCACGGCTGCCTTGCGGCAGCCTCGCAATGACTCTCCTCTCTCGGGCGCTCGTAATGACACACACATTCATCATTGCGAGTGAAACAATCTCTTGTTGTTCTTCCTTAATGAGATTGCCACGGCTGCCTTGCGACAGCCTCGCAATGACTCTCCTCTTTTTTTGAACAGGTTCCACAGTCCTTGAAGAAGTCAATACTGTAAGATACAATCAAAAGGTTTCTACGTTATCAAATGTTTTCAGATGAAAAGAGGTTTTTATTGTGGAGGAAGCTGTAAATTCCTACAAATGGCATATTGAGAAGGCAAGGCACTCGGTCCAGATGATATGCGAGAAGTGCCCCGAAGGAAAGGAAATGATAGAAAAAGCCTTCGAACTGGCGCTCGAGCTACATCGGGACCAGCGTCGCCGTTCCGGGGAACCTTACATAGTTCATCCTATAGCTGTCGCAAATATCATAGCTTTTGAATTCGGAGTATGCGATCCGGCAATAATTACGGCATCGTTGCTGCACGACACGGTAGAAGACGTTCCTTCCATGAATATTATCACTCTAAAAGAGCAGTTCAACGAAGATGTGGCAGCTATGGTGGATGGATGCACCAAAATCATGCTGGATTCGTCCAAAGAAAAACGCCAGGCTCTAGCAAAAACCCATTCCAAGATATTTCTTTCGGCAAGCAATAATCTGGGCGTTATTATTATCAAACTGGCTGACAGACTCCACAACATGCGCACACTCCATTCGCTGGCTGCCGATAAAAGAATGCGCATTGCAAAAGAGACTATATACATCTACGTACCTATAGCGGCAAGACTGAACATTAACTGGCTGAAAAGAGAATTATACCATCAGTCGCTTCTTTGGCTTTATCCCAAGAAGAGCAAGCGAATTCTGGCTCACATTCAATCAATTCAGCAAAACAGAGACATTTTTGAGATAAAAAACCGGCTTGAAGAAAGCCTCGAAAAACGGGGTGGTTCTACCATCGTAAGGCATAGATGCAAGGGACTTGGAAGCTATTACAATCCATCCAGAAGAACTCTCGAAATCTCCAACGCGGAAAACTTCGTTGATTTCACAATTATTGTTAACTCCGAAGATCCTATACAGTGCTATGAAACGCTGGGGGTGGTTAATACTCTATTCCCACCTCTACCCAGAACAATCCGGGATTTCATAGCAAACCCGAAAAGTAACGGTTATCGAAGCTTGCATGTAAGATTTCATTACCGCAACGCCAACTATCTGGTCAAAATAAGAACTCCGTCAATGGATGAATGGGCTTCTTACGGAGTACTCAATCACTGGCGAAAAAATCTCTCCTTTGACATAACTCCTTACGAAGAAGAAATTATGAATTTTCTAAGGGACATTGGAGAATACGATGAAACTCCCCCCAGAAGACGAGAATTTCTACACTCTCAGACTCATGCCGAAGAAATCATCGTCTATACTCCTACAGGGGATCCTTACTATCTTCCCAAAGGTAGCATTGTTCTCGACTTCGCATACAAAATACACTCCGATCTCGGCGACCGATGTAAGGGTGCGGTGATTTCTGCGACAGAAGTTCCCCCTACCCATGTTCTGGCAGAGGGTGACACTGTAGAAATTCTTAAAGCATCCCACGTCATAGATGCATATCCGGAATACGAGACACTGTGTAAAACTCCTCTGGCAAAGAAACAAATTAACCGCCTAATTCAGAGAAGACGCCGCGAATATGCTGAAAAAATCGGTAGAGAAATCATAGAACAGGATCTAAAGGCCCACGGTATCCCACCCGACATTATTTACGACCAGTACAACGAAACAATAAAGTACATGCTGGAATTTCTTAACATAAAAAATCTGGAAGAACTGTTTGCTCGTGTGGGACAGGATTTGATGACCCCGAGGGTTATCCGTGAATACCTGGAACATCCCGATGTTAGCTCTTCCGAAAAACCTTCGGTATCAGGAATGCAAAATCAGACTCATGAACCACCATACAGCATATCGGTAGGACAGTTAGACAACGCCGTTCACAAATTTGCCCATTGCTGTAATCCCTATCCCGGTGAAGAAAAAGTTATAGCCGTTCTCAGCGAAAGAGGCGTAACAATTCATAAATCAGCCTGTAAAGATGTTACCGAGAGACATCGTATACCGATTGAGCGTTGTTTCCGTGTAAACTGGCTACTGGACGAACCATGGGACAGCCCCGTAGTCTTCAGCATACTAATTCCGGGCTGTGAACTGGAAAAACTGCTAAGAAACTGGCCGCATAAGGAAAATCATTTTGTAGTGAAGAAAATTGAAGAAGCGACAGGGAGAGATGGCTCTTTATGGAGCAAAATAACGGTAGTTTTCCACAACCTTCGAGAAGCAAAGCTCTTTACCGAACCCATCGTTAAGATACACGGCGCTATAGAGATAGAATACTACAAGCGTAAATCTGAAGATATTTAAAAGAAGTGGTTCGGTGGCCATCCGGGAGGTTTACTTAATTGGAGATTGCTTCGCCTTCGCTCCCCTTCGCTCCGCTCCGGCTCGCAATGACACAAAAGAAAAGGGCCCGCAATGACAACAAAAGAAAAAGGTTCGCAATGACAACAA
>CAZWJX010000057.1:0-14987 GCA_964634695.1 uncultured Syntrophobacterales bacterium
TAGCAACGACCGAAAATTACCCAAAAACGCCATTGACGTGACAAACTCGGGTTAGTTTCTCAATTTTTACCGCTTATGGCAAGAGCAAGAGAACCTGTTCGAAAAATGCGTAACTGTTGTGTCATTGCGAGCCGGAGCGAAGCGAAGGCGAAGCAATTTCGTCAGTGTGTCATTGCGAGCGAAGCGAAGCAATTTCGTCAGTGCGTCATTGCGAGCGAAGCGAAGCAATCTCTCTGTTGTAAAAATAAGAGATTGCCACGGCCACTTCGTGGCCTCGCAATGACACACACATTCGTCATTGCGAGCCGGAGCGAAGCGAAGGCGAAGCAATCTCCTCATTGCGAACGAAGTGAAGCAATCTCTCTGTTGTAAAAAAAGGGATTGCCACGGCCACTTCGTGGCCTCGCAATGACTTTCCTTTACCCGTCTAAGCTCTACATGAAATACACCTATTGTCATCCATTAAATCAGTTTTTTCGAACAGTCTCAGGGCAAAAGACTCTGGAAATTGGTTCTATAGACGCGCTAGCAACTATAAGCTGAAAATTCTCAGATTAAACAGCGGGGTAATTTTCAATCGATAAAAAATGTCGAAATGGTCATCTTCGTGACCACTCACAGAATAAACAAAAGAAAATGGAGCAAACCGTTATTAGCCGTAAAAGAAGTAATCTATGAATCCAGACAGACGTTCAACTCTGGATTCTTGTAACAAACACAATATCCTTGATAAGTGCCTCATTAGTTTTGGATCTTTCACAGCATTTTTCTCACTCTTATTTTGTCTTCTTCAATGACCACAAAATTATTTTTTAATTCGATTTCTGAATTTAGAAGGTTAAGGATTCTTTCATATATGCAGGAAATATTCCGTGGTTTTACTCTGAGCAAGATAATCCCAGCTACGCGCATCTTTCTTTTGAATACCAGCTCCCCAAAATCCTTATCATAGGTTATCAATATACCATTTTCTCTCTGCTAATTGAATTACTTCTAGATCGCTCAGGCCTTTTCTAATCTCATCTACTCTTACGAAATTATATCCTCGTTTTCGTAAATTACTTACAACATCAATTGGAATATTTTCATTCGCTATGAATTTCATATCGAATAGACCTTTTCCTCTTTTATTACTTCAAGGCAGTATTCAATTGCGGCAAGTATATCTTCACGTGTTAATTGGGGATAATTTTTCAATATTTCTTCATAGGACCACCCCTGGGAAAGAAGTTCAAGGATAAATTCTACAGAAATTCTGGTCCCTTTGACTATGGGTTTACCCGTTAAGATCCCGGGATTAATTTCTATCCTGTCTCTGAACATCTCACACCCCCGTTATATAAGTTTTTATTTTTCTTCCATAAGATACTGCCCTTTCAGCAATTATGATACCTTGCTCCTGTTTAAAAACTAGCCAGATCTTGAAAATCAACATCTTGAATGTGCTCATTTTTCAATTTACCTCACACCTCATCATCAACCCAACTATTTTGTTGTAGTGCGCTGTCAGTCGTTCTCCAGTTCCTACATCAGTTATCGCTGGTCTTATAAAATCTCTCATATCGAGTCTAGGGGTTTTCTTTCCTGTTATTGTAAGGCCACGTTTTCTTATTTGTCATTATGAGGCTGTCGAAGACAGCTGTGGTAATCTTAACCCGAGTTTGTCACAATAAAAAGTATTGTTTCGTCGCTTCGCTCCTCGCAATGACGGTATGGGAAAGCTCGCGATGACGAAATAAAGGTGTCATTGCGAAGGCTCTTAGGGTGTGCGGCAGTCTCTTGTTCACTGAGGCTCAAGAAAAAATTGCTTCGTCTGCTACAGGCGGACTCCCTTCAGGCTCGAATTGACACAATACCCGACACAAGCTTCATTCATAAACAGGCTTTCCGTAAACTCTATTTTTTGAAAATGGCGAATGCCATAAAATTCGGGGTAATTAGAATAAAAAAAGGGGGCTTAAAGCCCCCTTCTGTGGTCACGCTATATGTTTGTTACTTTGCGGGTTTTGCTTCCTTGATTTCCATCACTTTAATCGTGTTGGTAGCCTTATCAAGCTGACCCTTTACTTCAACTTCCTTTCCGGCATAGTTCTTAAGATCTTTGCCGTCGAGGTTGAATGCCTTCTTGTCTTCGGTCTTGAGCACGAACTTCTCGCCCACAGCCTCAACCTTACCTTTGATCACCATAGCCTCAGGTGCAGCTTCTTTCTTTTCAGGAGCAGCCTGAGTCTGAGCCGGCTTGGCAGGAGCTGGCTGTTTTGATTCATCAGCAGCCTGAGCCAACGTAAAGGTAAGACCTACTGCGAGAGCTGTCACAAGACCCATCAACGCTTGTTTCTTCATAAAACTTGTTCCTCCATTTTAAGGTTTTTATCTCATCGGGGCGGCAGCCGATCTAACGATCGACTTTTTCCGCTCCCGTCGCTCTTTTAATTGAGCATACATCGTGCCAACCTGGCTCAATGCGCTAAAAACCCAGAAACCATCAATGATAGCTTGCTACTCCTAAGACACATCATAACAACCCCCCGATATTTAAGAATCTAATGTTCCGCTAACTCAATCACCAAAAAGGAACACAGAATTCTTCAATTTCTCTCGCAATGACGAACATGAGTGTCATTGCGAGCGTCCGAAGGGCGCGTTGTGATTGCTTCGCCTTCGGCTCGCAATAACAAATGTGTGTCATTGCGAGTCTGCCGAAGTCAGCCGTGGCAATCTCAAGAGATTGTTTCACTTCGTTCGCAATGACGAGATTACTTCGCTTCGCTCGGAATGACTCGCTTTGGGGATTGCTTCGCCCTCACTTTGTTCGGGCTCGCAATGACGTAATGGAAAGCGATTTGTCATCCATTAAATCGATTTTTTCGAACGGGGTCACGAAAAGATTGAAACCTGAAAGGACTGTATTGCGGGTTGGGATTTACAATGGGGTGAGTGAGCGGACTTGAACCGCCAACCCCTGGGGCCACAACCCAGTGCTCTGACCGTGTTGAGCTACACTCACCACCACTTTGGATGGCAGGTCAGGAGGGATTCGAACCCCCAACCCCCGGATTTGGAGTCCGGTGCTCTAGCCGTTCGAGCTACTGACCTGCATCAAAGGACACTTTTATATACCCTTTCTTCGAAGCTTTTGTAAAGTCCAAAATGGATTACGGAGATCTTTCAATAGAAAATCGTTCTGCAGAGGTGATAGGGCATTATGCGGAAAGCATCTTCCTGTCCCAGATACCATAGAAACTGGTCAATTCGCGCCGCCGGAATAGGTTCCCTTGGACGTGTAAGTTCTTCTATTGCCTGACGCAGAAGTTCTACAGCCTGAACCGTTGCAGAACGAATCTCAACCTCTTCATCACTTCCCGGTTCGATAAGAACGCGCCTGTCAATTTTGCTCGAAAGCTCTTCGGAATATCTTATAACGCCAAGAGCCCTCAACACCTGTGGAAGCTTGTAATCAGCAAAAGCAGTAAGAACGTCTAAATCGTGAAATTCTCCGGGTCCTTTACCATTGAACGTCGTATAAAGATCGAAAGCATAAAGCTGGGCTCGCTTCCAGAAAAAGACCCTGCTACCCTCATATAAAGCTTCATCTCTGAAAGACGGGAAATTGAGCACTACAAGTTCCACAAGCTTTTCGGCGCTTTTTTCGGCAGCTTCGATAAGTTCCATTACATCACCGTTGAAGTTCGTAAGAAGAATCCGACCGGCTTCTCTGAGATTAGAAAGTCTCGCTTCAAAAAGAGGTATTTCGCCCTTGCCTCTGAAAATATTTTCGAGGGTATCCCTTGAAAGTTCGGCAAGAAAAGCCGCATTGGTTATAGGAAGCCCTTCTTCGTAAGCTCGCTTGAGACTTGCCGCAAGCGCCCAGTAGCCACTCCATTTCCTGCCACCATATTCCACCGACCACCTCGGTTTTCCATGATCCGGCCAGAAGGAAAAATTGACCGTATCCACGACAAACAGCCATCTGGCATGCTCTTCGTAAGAAGCATCAAGTTTATGAAGGGAAACCGCAGGATCTACCGCATCGCTTAGTCCTCTGGAAAATTTCTGCCATCTTGAAAGCAACACGTCAGCACATTTCAGAATAGAATCATAGGAAGCGATTTTTACATGCTTTGCTCTTCTTACGACCATCTGAGTGGTCACAAATACGGGAAAGAGTGTTTTCTTTATAGCTTTTTCGTCCACTTCTCTCCATCCCAGATCCCGATGATAGACCCGGAATTAGACGGATCATAACCGCCAAGACTCTGCACCATATCCCGGAATCGATCGCTTCCTATCACTTCCATCAAGACACCTACCTTCGGGTCTTCCCAGGCATCTTCTCGAATGATAAGATCGTAACGTTCCTCAGAAACCGGAATAAATTCCAGTCCCAGAGCCTTTGCCGCCGCATATATCCCCATACCCACATCAGCCCGTCCGCTGATAATTGCAACGGCAACGGCCATGTGAGTATACTCTTCCTGATCATAACCGTTGATCTGCTCGGGGGAAATGCCGGCCTTTTCCAGTTCATAGTCAAAAAGAATCCTGGTCCCCGCACCTGCCTGCCTGTTAATGAAGCGCACATCAGGCCTCACAAGATCCCGAATTGATCGCACGCCCTTCGGATTTCCCGGTGCTATCATAAATCCCTGCTGACGCTTTGTAAGCTCCACAACCCTCACGGGAATGCCTCTAAGGTATTTTTCAACGAAGGAAAAATTATAGCTGCCGTCTGTTGTGTCCAAAAGATGAGATCCGGCAAGATGGGCATGCCCCTTTCGCAAAGCCATAAGCCCTCCAAGGCTTCCCACATTGCTGGACGAAAGATGCAAGCGGCTGTCTCTGGCTTTTAGCTCACTGGCAATCACATCAATCGTATTATCATGGCTTCCGATCATTATGATGTTATTGTCGATTGCGCCGGGAGGCTTCAAGAGTTCAACCGTAACGGTCTTTCCGGCATCGTAGCCTTCCTCATCATGAGGTATCCGAACAATGCCGTCTGCACGGGTAAGAGACGTAATCAGACCGGCTCCTCGCTGAATGGGAACAGCAACGACCTCTCCCCCTACTCTTCCAAGCACCACTCGTAAAAACTCCTCAAGCCCGAGCTTGGAAGCCACTTTCCTCGCCAGCACTGCTTCAATCCTGGGTGGTTCCGGAGCATGAACCCCCTGCATCTGCCACAGGAGCGGTTTTACAAACTGATCGAAGGCAAGAACTGCCGAAACGGGATAGCCGGGAATTCCAAAAACAGGCTTTCCCATCACTTCGCCGATTATTACAGGCTTTCCCGGCATCATGGTTACGCCGTGGACAAAAACTCTTCCCAGTTCCCCGATTATATGCACGGTGTAATCTTCCGAACCTGCCGACGAACCGGCATTTATGAGCACCACGTCCACATCTGATCGACAGGCCTCTATAATACTTTCCCGTATGGCCTCTGGCCGATCGGGAACAATATTTCTCAGCACAGGTTCTCCGTGGCAGACATTAACAAGATTGGCCAGAATAGTGCCGTTAAATTCAATTATCTTACCCGGGCCAACTGATTCAGCTTCGTAAGGCGAAACCAGTTCATCTCCCGTCGGTTGAATCCAGACTCGGGGACGTCGGTAAACCTTAACCGAAGTCACAGAAGCGGCCAGAAGAGCACCCAGATCTTCAGGACGAAGCATATGGTTTACAGGGAGAATAAGTTCGCCCGCTACAATATCTTCCCCGACCTTTCGCACGTGCTGCCATGGATAAGCAGCAGATCGGATTTCCACGATGCCGTCTTCTCCGTCCACGGGGAAAACCTGCTCAATCATGATCACGGCGTTCGTTCCTTCAGGAAGCGGATCTCCCGTATCCACATAGAAGGCGTCACTACCTATCCTGAGCCTTAACGGCGACGTTTCCGTGGCGCCAAAGGTCTTTGACGCATCAACGGCGATACCGTCCATTGCGGCACCGTGGTAATGTGGGACAGAACGTCCGGCAAAGACCGGCTCTGAAGTGACTCGACCGAGCGCTTCTGTGGTTTTCACTTCTTCGGTGGCAGTTTTCAGGTGTCCGAAACGCTCCGTGAGAATTCTCCTGGCGTCGCCAAGTGTATGCATATTGAGATAGATCTTTCGCTTCATCCAGATACCCCCTTGATTTATTTGGGAAATCCAAAACGTTCTTTGAACGCCCCCCGGTATTCTCGACACGTCCTGAGATCTATATCTACGATTTCAACACACTCAAAATCGCCAAGCTCCACCTGAACCCAGCTCTCGATGGTATCCAGTCCACGGAGCCATCTTCGAAAATGCTCCTTGTCGAAAAGTTTTGGAGGCTGAATTACGAAACTGTGACCGCCAAAATGGTGAATTTTCCTGCCTTTAAACATGGCATTGTAACTTGCCGTGTTCACGCCCACAACGGGGACGAAGTGGTCGAAAGCTCTGACCAGAGCTCCGTACTTCCAGTGACCTCGCAACACGGGAAAGATGCTCGGATTGAAGATGATGTCCACATCCTGGCGTGAAAGCTGAATGGCCGCTTCAGGATTTCCCCAGAAGTCGATGCATACGGGGATTCCGATCTTACCGAAATCGGTGGTAAATGCCGTGTAAATCCCGTCAGCAGGTGTTATATCAAAGAGATTTCGCTCAAGGCTTCCCACACACCTCTTACGCTGTCTTCCAAGAATACGTCCTGATCGATCAAAAAGGGTGGCCGTGTTATAAAACCTGCCATCCTCCTCTTCCACGAGACCGGCAATAATGTAGCTTTCGAATTTCTTTGCGGCTCTGGAAAGCTCTTCCTCTCCGTAAAACGGGAAATATTCAGGAAAACAGATAACATCCAGCTTTTTTCCCCGACACTGATCCAGAAGGAAAAGAGCATGAGCAATATTATGGGGATCGTCATATGCAGGATAAGGTTTTGGTTGAATGATAGCTACTCGAATAGAAGGCTTCACTTTGACATCTCCATCTTGATTGCAAGATCAACATAATATGGGAAATGATCTGAAGGATAACGCCCTTCGTAAGAATCCATAACGATGTTTCCGTTAAGAACCTGAAAATGATCGCTTACAAAAATCCAGTCAATACGCCCCACATCGGGCTTGCCTTCGAAATTGTGATGAGTGCTCGCCCGCTCGTCGTCTTCGAAGCCGAGAAGACGCCAGGTATCCTTGAGCCCGGCTTCCAGAAGCGCATTGTAAACGCCTCCATCCGGCGGTTCATTAAAATCGCCAAGAAGAACAAAGGGAAGTTCAGAACCAACGTCGTGATACCATCGTAGGATGGCTTCAATCTGGCGTATTCTTGCTCCGGCGGAGCGATGATCAAGATGTGTTACGGCAATCAGTACTGTGGCCGGTTCTTCCACTCCTATGTTGAAATAGCTATAACTTACAAGCCGGGGATACATACTTCCCCAGTCGCAGCTACGATGAATCCCGGGCGTGGAAGAAAGCCAGAAATCAGCGCCCCTTATGCATGATATTCCGCCTTTACGGAATATCAGCGTGGGATACTGACAGGTGTCGTCCCAGACCCGCCCCTTAAGGCAGAAATCATATTCCGGAAGAGCTGCACGAAGATCCATAATCTGACGCCACGTCGCCTCCTGAATTCCGAGAATATCGGGATGGTAGCGACGTATCAGATCAGCCACGAGGTTTTTCCTGTAATCCCAACGCCTTTCGCCATCTTCGGGATTGTCAAACCGTATGTTAAAAGTCATGACCCGCATTGGATTCATAGCACATCGCTCCCTGCGCAAGACTTACATGAAAGGAATGCCCTCGAAGGAAGGTTGTAAATCTTCCACAATTTTTGCAATCCTGGGAAGCAGATCCGCCTCGGGACATTCGATAACTTCCGACGTTTTTCTTATTTTGATTTCCACGAGCCCTTTTTCTATAAGCTTCTGGCTTACCACAACTCGAATTGGTATTCCTAGAAGATCAGCGTCCTTGAATTTGACCCCTGGCGATTCGTTGCGATCGTCGAAAAGAACTTCGTACTTAGCTGAAAGCTCCTTTTCGCATCTCTCCGCCAGCTCCAACACAGCGGGTTTCTGGCCCACAGGACAAATAATGATGTGATAAGGTGCAACGGAAATGGGCCAGATGATGCCGGCATCATCGTGCCATTTTTCTACTATAGCCGCCATGAGCCTTTCAACCCCAATACCGTAACAGCCCATGACCACCCGCTGAGCCTTTCCGTTACGATCCAGGTAAGTCACATCCATAGAGTTTTCCGCAGTGTACTTCGTGCCGAGCTTGAAGGTATGGCCGAGTTCGATGCCCCGTTCCATGATAAGCCTTCCTTTTCCACACTGAAGGCATCGGTCGCCTTCGCGCACTTCGGCAATGTCTGCCACATCACGAGCCTGAAAATCCCGCCCTAGGCAAACGTTCCTGAAATGTCTGTCGATTTTGTTGGCTCCGGCGACGTAGCAAAAATCACTCACAACCGAGCTATCCACAACCACAGGGATAGAAGGATCAATGCCGACCGGAGAAAGAAAACCACCGAAGAGGCCATGGCTGGACAGAGTTTCTTCGGAAGCCAGATTCAGCCTTACAGCTTTGAGGTGATTGGCGAGCTTGGTTTCGGAAATATCGAAATCGCCCCGTATTACGGCAAGCACGAGCTTCCCGTCAGCTTCATAGGCTACCGTCTTAAGAAAATTGTGTGGTTCAATACCAAAAAATGCCATAAGATCGGCTATGGTTTTAACATCGGGCGTACTGACCTCTTCCATCGGAGGTACGGGGCCGGCAGTGGGGGCAGAAATTTTATCTGATCTCACATCCTTTGCTCCCACAGCCTTTTCCGTGTTGGCTCTATAATCGCAGGAATCGCACATAACGAAGCGATCTTCACCGTAGGAGGAAGGCAACATGAATTCGTGAGAACCGGTTCCACCCATAATCCCCGTGTCGGCCTCAATAGGAATAACTTTCAGATCACATCGAGCAAAGATCTTTAGATAAGCGTTGTAGACGGAGGGGTAATAGCGATCAAGGTCTTCAAAATCGGGATGAAAGCTGTATGCGTCCTTCATGGTGAATTCACGAACGCGCAGTAGCCCGCCTCTTGGACGTGCTTCGTCTCGCACCTTGGTTTGAATCTGATAGAGCATAACAGGAAGATCACGGTAAGATTTTACAAATTGTTTAGCTATGTCGGTAACTACTTCTTCGTGCGTCATGGCCAGAACCATTTCACGGTTTTTTCTATCGTGGAACCGAAAAAGCTCAGGGCCTATATCATAATACCGTCCCGTTTTTTTCCACAGGTCTGCAGGATTCAGGACCGGCATTGTTATTTCCTGCCCATCAATGGCGTTCATCTCTTCTCTGATAATTCGCTTAACGTTTTCAGCCACTCGATGCCCGAGCGGAAGCAGCGAATAAATACCCGCCGAAACCGGATAAATGTAGGACCCTCGAAGAAGTAAAATGTGAGATGGAGTCTCGGCCTCTTTAGGAACCTCGTAGTAAGTATGAATAAATGCCCTGCTGTAACGCATCTAGTCTTTCCTGGTCATCCAAAGTGTATAAAACTTAATACACTCTGGGTTGGGGTATTTGTTTCCGCCTTTTCAGGTATGGACTCCCCAACTGGCGGTATTTGTCCATACCATAGTCCCTGTCCCAAGAAACAGGACCTAGCCTTGCTTGCTATCCTGCCCCAATCCCCCGTAACTAACAACGACTTCAGGGGTGATAGGTCTCTACTCAGAGACTTACCCAGAGCAGGGAAAGCAAGAGCTGCCTTTACAACTTGCCACAGTTTATAACCTGCCCATAAACGCAAGTCTCTCACCTGTTCCTTCCACAGGTTGACAGGTTGTTGAGACTGTGGCTCACTGTAAAGGCTTTGAATTAGCTTTATGTATTTATTGAGTTCCCTAATGTTCTTCTTTATCGGCTTTCTTTTGTAGCGGTTTTTCTCCTGCTTCAATCTCTCCCGTTCTTTTTGTTTCTCTTCCGTGAGTCTCTCTACGGCAAAGTTCAAATATTCTTTATCCGTTATCAGTTTTTCGTAATTCTCCGGTAGTTTCTCTTTAAATCCCAGAGCTTTTCTTCCTGTTACAAATGCTCCTGCCGTATCTTTGTCCATGCTGTATTGCGGTGCATACTTCAGCATGCCGATTACAGAAGTGTATGCCGGACTCACCTCTATTACTTCAATGCCATTTCTTCTGGCCAGTATTTTTATCTTCTCCAGCAAACCTCTGTAAGTCCAACGTTGCAGCCTTTTTCTCAGTTTTTTAGAACCATCTCCTCTTTCGCCTTTTGGTAAATCTTTCAATCTCTCTATCGCAATGGCTTTGTTTTCTCTTCTGGCTATATTCACCACCTGATGTGCCGTCTGCCAGATGAGATACTCTCTCTGGTTTTTTGTTTTGTTTATGAGGTAATGCAGGGAAATTCTGTCAGTCCCGGACAGGTTTCCATCGGGCTTCACAAATGCCATGGCGATATGGAACGGGCTTGCGTTTACGTCTATTCCTATTGTTCCCCTTTCTTTCGTTATTTCCGGCTCTGATATCTTTTCCTCGTGGCTTATGAATGCGTAAAACTCTCCGTTGATTGTTCTCAATTCAACAGAGTAAGGGAAGTATTCCTTTGTTCGCTCTGCACGTATTAAATCTGCTGTAAAGTTTATCCATCTATCCTTTTGTCTTGTTACCGTTCTTTTTATGTTTGCTCTTATCCAGATTCTATCTCCCGTGTTTATTCTCAGTATTAGCTTCTCTTTTTCAAACTCTATCCTTGTGTTCAGGTTTCCCTTTTTCGCTTTGTCCCCTCTCGAATATAAGAATCCCTTTCTTCTCTCATCCCACTTTCGTTTCAGTTTCTCTCTTTCTTCTCCGTTTATGTGTTTCTTTTTGAGCTTTTCAAACAATTTCCTTCCACCGAATGTCACTTTCTCCGGATTTTTCCCTTTTTCTACACACAATTTTATCAGACTCTGCGCTTTAAATATCGCATCATCACAATACCTGGAATTCAGGTTGAATACTTTTTGCAAATGCTTTTTAAGTTCTTTCCTGTCTTTCCCTTCAAGCAGCCTGTTGTATGCATACCTGTAGCAGGATGAGAATCTTCTCATCAACTCCCTTAACTGTTCCCTGTCTTTTTCACTATCAAATGTTATCTTGCAGTGGAGGGTTACCACTTTTTCTTTTCCCCTGTATCCTTAAAGATATGATGGTACCATTTGTTCTTCTGGCATTGGTTTCAAGAGTTTTCCTTTTTACTCCCGGTTTATCAGCGTCATTCTGCTTATTCTGTACAGCCTTTATGTTTTTATGTCAGGTAGTCTTGGTTCCATAATGTTTAATATAATAATGTATGTTTTTATGTGGTTTTCATCAACTGTTTTTAACCTCCGTTTCTGTTCCTTCATAAGTTAGCTGGAAATCATTCCCCGGATCGAGAAGCCCTGTCCATTCCTGCTATTGGTTTATCTATATCTTCTAACTCATGGGATCTGGCATTAATAACGGTTCTCTTTACTGCCCAGAAGATATCGTTAAAATATTGTTCAAAATTTGACGGCGAAATACGCCCGAGTTCTATAAATTTAACCACAACTTCTTTGGTAATCTTGAGTATTTTTTCGTCGTCCGGATGCATTGTGCACTATCCTTTTTAATAACTATTCCAACCGCACGGCAATCGCCCGTGACCTGTCAACGTTAAAAACACTCAGGATTTACGCAGCCATATCTAAAACCAAAAGAAGCAAGATACGCTCTCCTGCAAATATGTCATTTCGAGGAGTCCGCTTGTGGATGACCACAAAGCAATCTCTTTACTGAGATTGCCACGCAGTCCTTCGGACTGCTCGCAATGACGGGAAAAAGGGTGTCATTGCAATGACATCTTTAACCGTCATTGCGAGGAGCGAAGCGACGAAGCAATCTCTCATTGTATTCCCCAGGGTCATTGCGAGCGAAGCGAAGCAATTTCGCCATTGCGAACGAAGTGAAGCAATCACCACGCCCGCCTTCGGCGGGCTCGTAATGACACTTTCAACCGTCATTGCAATGACATCTTTAACCGTCATTGCGAGGAGCGAAGCGACGAAGCAACCTCTCATTGTCTTCCCCCGCGTCATTGCGAGCGAAGCGAAGCAATCTCGTCATTGCGAACGAAGCGAAGCAATCTCGTCATTGCGAACGAAGCGAAGCAATCACCACGCGCCCTGCGGGCGCTCGCGATGACGCATTCGGTAGAGATTGCTTCGGCCACTTCGTTGCCTCGCAATGACAGAAAGAAAGACGTGGCCTTGCAATGACCCCTTTAACCGTTATTACCAGGTTCCGCCTGTGGCGGACGATGACAGTAAAAAAAACCGTGCCGTTCACCTTATAAACTCGGAGAGAAACCGGGCGGGAAACGGGCACCATACCCGTTCTGCTCAAGAAGGAAGGCCGGTTTTCTTCTGGCACCACCCGGCTTCGTCTCCGGTGCGTGGAATACTCTCTTCAAGCATCCCAGCGTTTGTTGTATTATCACAATTTGTAGCAGAATAAAAAGAATTAAACGGCTGAAAATTGAATTATCACTCCTGTGGAAGAAAAGGACATGGAATATCAGTATATAACAAGCATTATTTTGTTTTGCATTCTTTTTGGACTTTCGGCTTTCTTCTCGGCTTCTGAGACGGCTTTCATGGCCGTTAATCAACTCAGGCTTGCCGTCCGGGCCGAAAAAGACCGTCGGGCCAAACTGGTAAAAGAAGTACTGGAAAACACGGAAGGACTTCTCGGAACTTTGCTCATTTGCAATAATTTCGTAAACGTCAGTCTTTCATCCCTTGCCACTTCCATCGCCATTGGTATTGCAGGAGAAGCAGGTGTGATTTACGCCACCGTAATCGTAACCGCATCGCTTCTTCTCATCGGCGAAATTCTTCCGAAGACCTTCGCCAGCTATCACGCTGATGCATTTGCGCTTAGGGTCGTCCCGGTAGTTCGAACATTGATGATAGCTTTTACGCCTGTGCTTCACTTCATTCGGTGGTTGGTAGACATGATCGTAAAGCTTTTCGGATGGGAAAAAGGGCGACAGGATCCTGTAATCACCGAAGAAGAGCTGGAACATCTTATCGGTGTAGATACGGATACGCCGGCAATACCCAAGGCAAAGCAAGATATGCTGCTCGGGATCTTTTTGCTGGATAAAACAATTCTCAGGGACATTATGCTTCCGTGGCGTGACGTTGTAAGCCTTTCTATTGATATGTCCAGAGAAGAGGTGATGAAAATCATAGAACAGACAAATTTTTCGCGATACCCTGTCTACGACGGCGATCCGACGAACGTGGTCGGTTTTGTCCATGTAAGAGATATACTGCTGAAGGGCTGTAACAGCTCCTTTTCTCTGAAGTCCATCCTCAGACCACCTCCATTTGCACCTGACCTTCGCACCGTGCGACACCAGCTCGAGGTTTTCAAAAAAGAAAGAACTCATATTGCCTTTGTTATCGATGAGTACGGAAACGTCGTTGGACTCGTAACGCTGGAAGATATCCTGGAAGAAATCGTGGGAGATATTGAAGACGAATACGATGTAAGGGAAGATCGAATTGTGCCGATGAAGGACGGCTCATGGATAATCGAAGGAAAGGCGTTGATTCGGGACGTAAACAGGATAACAGGGCTTGATCTTCCAGAAGAAGATGTGAGAACAATAGGCGGGCTTGTGCTGAGGCACCTTCAGCGCGTGCCCGAGCTGGGAGAGACTATAACAGTCGGCAACGTCCGCATTCAGGTCATAGGGCTAAGAGGACGGAGAATCGAGCGAGTGAGAGTAAGGCCGTGAAAGAGCAAACAGAGATTTTACACAAGCCGGTGCTTCTTAACGAAGTGGTGAATCTTCTCCTATCATGCGGCGGAACCGCGTTCCTGGACGGAACCGTTGGATCGGGCGGGTATGCTCAGGCAATCCTCGAACGTCTCGGAACGGAAGGGCTGGTCATCGGTCTGGACAGAGATGATGCCGCCATTGAAAGAACCCGATCCCGGCTTCAACATTATGTAAATTCCGGCAGACTCAGGCTTTATCAGGAGAACTTCGAACGCTTCCCGGAAGTCCTTCAAAAGGAGGGTTTATCACAGATCGACGGAGCCGTTCTCGATCTCGGCGTCTCTACAGAACAGCTTATGGAAGCAGAACGCGGATTCAGCTTCATGAAAGATGGTCCTCTGGACATGAGAATGGACAGACGAATGAAGAAGACAGCGGCCGATCTGGTGGCGGAACTTTCAGAAAAGGATCTTGCCGATATATTCTTTCGCTACGGGGAAGAGCGTTACGCTCGCCGGATTGCAAACGCTATAGTCAAAGCCAGAAAAACACACCCTATAAAAACCACAGGAGACCTTGTAAACATCATCCTTTCCGTGCTGCCGGAAAAGGAGCGCCGATCGAGAATTCATCCTGCAACCAGAGTCTTCCAGGCACTGAGAATCAAGCTAAACAGGGAACTGGAAGCTCTGGATAATTTCCTGGACATCATCCTTGATTATTTACGTCCCGGCGGCGTTCTCTGTATCGTCTCTTTTCATTCTCTCGAAGACAGAATGGTGAAGGAACGGTTCAGAAAATGGGCTCGAGCCTGCACCTGCCCTCCAAATCTTCCAGTGTGTCGGTGCGGCGGAAAATCAAAAGTTGTTATTCTGACCAGAAAAGCGATAAAACCTTCCGATGAGGAAATTGAACTGAACCCGAAAGCGCGCAGTGCAAAGCTCAGAGCGGTACGGCTTCTTAACCCTGATTGTCCGCCATAGGCGGAAAGGAGGGCGTGGCAAACCTATTGCAACCGTAGGGGTAGGCCCCCGTGCCTGCCCGCACGCCAGAGGCAGAGTCAACCACAAGGGTTTTTAACAGCTAAAAAATGTGTTGACTTTACTATAAGAATATATTCAAATATACTCACTATGAAGTTGAGCGAATGGGCGATACAGAAGGG
>CAZWJX010000058.1:0-1809 GCA_964634695.1 uncultured Syntrophobacterales bacterium
GTCGATTCGCACCTCGCAATGACACAGAAGGATTGCTTCGCTACTCGAAATGACACAAAATTTTACTGATCTTGTCGCAATTACACATCATTATGTGGTTAGCAACGAGGGCTACTCCCCCTATGATTACAAGATCTGGGACGGTTCGAGTCCTGCCTTACATGGGGACTTACCAGCAGCAATGATACCAGCGCCACCAGTAGGAAGTATGGAAACAGACAACATCATTACATGGCTCATACCATGGGTATGTTATTCTCACATCTTCCCATAGATGAACCTTTTCGGCTTTTACCAGTGGCACAGAATGCTTTGTTTCTCCTATGCTTATTATTTCAAGCCCCTGAATTCGTCCGGCAACCGTGACCATTCGATTTTCTCGATAAATCGCAGGATCAAGAAACCCGGGATAAAGAGCAACGAAACGCCCTTCTGAACGATCACTTTCCTGAGGCCGTCCATCATACGAGAGGGGAAGCTGCAAAATCTCAAGATAAGTGCCATCTTGCCTGTTTGTAACCCTTATGATTCTCCCTCCCCAAATGACCATCTCGCCCTTGTATCTGCCCGGGTCAATCTTCGCTTGAGTGAGACTTATGGGTTCCTTGATCTGTGAAGCATACTGACTGAACATTGAGGGAGCGCAGGCACCAAGCGTAAATAACAACATCAAAACCAACAACCTGACGCATAATTTAAGATTAAACATAACCATTCCCTCCATGGGATATGCTCGATACACGGTCTGTATCAGAATTCTAAGACCCGATTTCGGATTCTTCAAGGTAAAGTTCGCCTGAGTCGTAGTCGTATGCGAAAAGTTCTGCGTAGCGCCCCCAGTCAATGGCCGTTTCAAGCTGGTTCCATGCTTCTTCAGGGGTAAAATGATTTTTCAGAATGTCGATAAAAAAGTCTTCGGACACTCTGTGTTTGGACATGGTTGTTAAAACCTGCATAATTTGCTTTATAAGCTGAATGTTTTCCAGCACGGCTTCACGGAATATTTCTTTCTTTTCGAGAGCCCCTGCTTCAGCCCAGACTTTGCCTTTTTCCGTTAAGATGAAATCGCCTTCGCGAATCTCCCCGAAGTTAAGAAATACGGCGGCTTCTATCAAAGGAAATATATCGTCAACTTCCATGGCGAGTTCAGAACTCAGGGCATAAATGTCCACCTGTCCTCCTTTGTCCTGAACCAGTTCGATAAGACCGGCGATGGCTCCCACTTTGGCGTGAGGAAGAAACTGGTATCTCCCGGCTTCAAGCAGAAATGAAACATCTTCGGCAGGTTTTGTGAGCACGGTATAAATTTTATCCAGAATGAATTTGAATTCTCTGGATGTGCGATCTCTGGGATATGGAAGTTGAATGGGAATTTCTGCCCTTACTTTACCCGGGTTGTGGCTCAGGACAACGGCTCTTGAAGCCATGCTCACCGCTTCTTCTATGTTGTGAGTGACCAGAACAATTGCTTTGGCGGGAAGCTTTCCATCTCGCCACAGGTCTATTAAATCGTTTCTCAGGTTATCGGCGGTAAGCACATCCAGTGCCGAAAAAGGCTCGTCCATAAGAAGCACTTCGGGTTCCACCACGAGAGCCCTAGCAATACCCACGCGTTGCCGCATCCCGCCGCTCAATTCTCTGGGATAGGCATCCTCAAAGCCATCCAGTCCTACAAGGTCTATTGCTTCAAGCGCTCTCCTGTGTATTTCCTCTTTAGGAAGGTCGCTTTTTATAAGTCCTATCTTGACGTTTTCCAGCACCGTGAACCATGGAAACAGGGCAAAGCTCTGGAAAACAACGGCTATTTTG
>CAZWJX010000058.1:1819-11682 GCA_964634695.1 uncultured Syntrophobacterales bacterium
GGCTTCTTTTAGCGGCTTCCCTCTGTAAAGAACTTCGCCCTCCGTTGGCTCTACGAGTTTAGCAAGTATTCTCAAAAGAGTCGATTTGCCAGCTCCCGACTGTCCCAGAATAGCCACAAAGCTCCCGGTGTAAACTTTGAGATTGATATCATCCAGAACAACAACTTCCCGCCCTTTGCCAACCTGAAAAGATTTTTTGATATGCCTTGTTTCCAGGATTATTTCTCTTTCCATACACTACTCCAGCACATACTTGGTCTTGGCAATATAGAAAAGACGTTTCCATAACAGCCTGTTTATACCGACCACAACTCCCGCCATAACACATGTGGACGCGAAGAGCAGCCCAAAGTCTCCCGAAGCACTTGACTGACTGATCAGAGCTCCCAGCCCTGGTGTTTTTAGTATTTCCCCACCGAAAGAGACATACTCGCTGACAATTGTTGCGTTCCAGGCTCCTCCCGAAGCTGTGATAAGACCTGTAACCAGGTATGGAAAAATGCAGGGAAGAATGAGAACACGCCACTTTTTCCATCCCGTTATGTGATAGGCTCTGGATATCTCAATTAAATCCTTGGGGATGGCGGACGCTCCGGCGATGATATTAAACAGAAGATACCACTGAGTTCCCAGAAGCATCAGAAATATTGCTCCCACATCAAGTCCGCCACCGAGTCTTATCAGGAAAAGAATGATCACAGGGAAAACGGCTGTAGCCGGAATGCTTGCGGCAATCTGAACCACTCCCTGAAGCACGTTGGCAGCTCGGGGATTCATTCCAATATAGACCCCCACAGGAAGAGTCCATAACAGAGCAATCAAAATTGCGACAGAAGTTCTGATAAAAGAATAGAACGCCGACTTGAGAATTAACAGCACATCATCGAGACTTATCGATAAGATGAGACCTCTGGCTTTGAGTGCCCCCCACACTAAAAGGCACACAATGGCTAAGATTTCCAGCGCTCCGGTTACTTTCCCGAGATACTGGAAGAATCTACCAAAACGAGGCGATGGCATCCTGTAGGTTGATTTTTCCAGCCAGTCAATTGCGCTACCCATCCATTCCCCAATTTTGCTCAGCACTGTCGAACTGGTAATAAAATCGAAAACCACCGATTCACGTTCTTCTTCCGGGGGTACCGTATCCAGTCTGAATCGTTGAGACCAGACTATGAGCGGCCTCCATAGTATCAAGTCTAAAATTATAATCAGGACGATCATAGCGCCCAGTCCGTAGAGGACACACCGGATGTTTCCTTCGGAAGCCGCCGTCTGTATGTATGAACCTATGCCAGGAAGTCGAAAATCTTTATCCTCGAGCACAAACATTTCGCACGCCATCAGGAAAAACCATCCGCCCGATACCGACATCATGCTGTTCCAGATAAGACCGATGGCGCTGAAGGGAAGGTCAAGGCGGATGAACCGGGAAAAACGGTTAAATCCCAAAACTACCGAGGCTTCACGGAGTTCTCTGGGAATTGTGTTTATCGAATGATAATAGCTAAAAGTCATATTCCAGACCTGTCCCGTAAAAATAAGGAGGATACAGGCTATTTCTATGCCGATCCGCTGCCCGGGGAAGAGATTAATCATGGCAAGGACGACCGCCGGAAGAAAGGAGAGCACCGGGATGGATTGCAAAATGTCAAGAAGCGGTATCATAATACGTTCATGCATCTTGCTTCTGGATGCCGTATAGCCATACCAGATTGAAAATACAAGCGAGAGAAGGTATGCAAGCGCCATCCGTATAAGAGACTGAGCAGCGTAGGACGGGATATTACGGGGATTCAAATTTATCTGAAGAGCTCTTTCTACCGGATAACTCCACTGCGAAGCTACATAAACTACAAGTTGCAGTACGCCGCATAGAAAGAGAAAAACCACAACGTCAATTAATCTGATTCTGAAGGACTCAAAAGGTATAGAAACAGGGATTTTCAATTTTCTTCCCCCCTTGTGGCATAAAATTCTCTTTCACTTTGCCTGTTCGCCAAAGCTAACCACTCTAGCTATATGCTGCTCTTCACGCAAGCAAATTCTCAGGACCGGTTACCCTTCATTTGCCTTCCCGGACGGTTACTGGTATAATAAAAGTCGTTGTATTAAGTGTCAAATTCGGACGGAAAGGTTGCGTCCGGGACTGTTAACACCTTTTACTGAAAGGAGCCGTGGTATGAAAAGCAGGATAGCCGAAGCAATAGGGCTTAAGTATGAGCCTGTAGTTATCATCTGGACGGACAAACGACCTGAAGGATCTGCGGAGTTCAAGGAAGGCAAATGGGGCTGCGTTATGTGGATGCTTGCCAGAGCGGCAAAGGGTGGCACGGCTGTGTTCAGCGAGAAAACCTACGGATGCTGGGGAGGCGGCGTGGGCCTCGGTTTCGGTAATCAATACCCTAAATTTCCCGGGGGGATTGAGGGATTTTGTTACTTCCTCTCCGTGGGAAACAGGATGTGGGAAACGGGCAGAAAGATAGCGGAACAGATGAAAGCCTTTGCAACGGGAGATTTTATAGAGGATTTTCTCGAAGGAGAGGGATACGTGAAGTCTCCTGAACTTGTGAAGAATTTTCTGGAAGAACTACCCATGTATGAAGTGCCCAGACGGTATGTGGTCTTTAAACCGTTGAAGGATGTAAATCCTGAAGAGGAAACCCCGGTTGTTGTAGTTTTCCTCGCTCATCCAGATGAATTATCGGCTCTCGTAATCCTTGCAAACTATGCCAGAAACGGCATGGAAAACGTGATCATTCCCTATGCTGCCGGCTGTCAGACAATAGGTATATTCCCTTATCGTGAGGCGATGTCGGAAAAACCCAGAGCGGTTGTCGGACTTACCGATATTTCGGCAAGGCTTTACTTGAGAAGGCAACTCGGCGATAATTTTTTTACCTTCACGATGCCGTGGAATATGTTTCTGGAAATGGAAGAAAATGTAGAAGGAAGTTTCCTGGAAAGGCGCACATGGAAACATCTGAGAAGCGGCAAGGTTAATTAAGCTTCGGCAGGGCAATAAATTCTTCTTGCAATGGGCAACCTGCCCCCGGGAAAAATCGGAAACGAAAAGTCCTGTTTGTTAACCGTTTTGAAAGATTTTGCGAAATTTTTGGAATTCTGGAGTTAGCAAAAGGGGGCTTTGTGTATGAATGCTTTTTCAGATAATGAACTTAGGGTTCTTTCCATAATTCACGTTGGCATGCCGTGGAAGTTTATCCAGAAGTACCTTGATTCTCTCCTTAATCGGGGAATGAGCATTGAAATTGGAATAGGCGTCGAAGAACTGGATAATCTTTCTCGCCGGGATTTTTTGTTTGTGGCACAAACGTTGAGAGAGAGGTGTCACTTATTCGATCCATGGTCCTTTCTGGGATCTGTGTCCGGGTAGCGTAGATCCGCTGATAAGAAACGTTTCTTTTGTGCGTCTTCATCAGCTTATGGACGTTTGCGAGCTGATGAACCCCCGTCAGGTTGTTTGCCATACCGGTTTTGACCCAAGGCATCATAGAGAGCATGTTGATGAATTTATCGATCGTTCTATGCCGCTCTGGGAAAGTGCCGTGAAAAGAGCGGAACACATAAGATGTGCGGTAGTAATTGAAAATGTATGGGAAGAAGCGCCTAATCTGCATCGGAGAATTCTTGAACAGATAAACTCGCCCTTCTTCGGTTTCTGTCTGGATGTCGGGCATCGTAACACTTTTGCCACCGCGCCGCTCGTCGAATGGCTCGAAAACTTGATGCCTTACCTTAAAGAGATTCATTTGCACGACAATGATGGTTCTCAGGACGCTCATTTTCCACCCGGCACAGGAACCGTTGATTTTGCGCTGCTTTTCAAAAAACTTGCAGATAACAAAGCGAACCCGTTGCTGACAATTGAACCTCATCGAGAAGATCATTTTTACGAGTCTGTTCGTAATCTGGCAAGGCTCATTCCTGCTGATTTTATCGAAGCAAGGCTTAAAGTGCTTGCGAAATAGATTCTAAGACATTAAAGAATTTTACGTCGGTCAGGGAGGATCTTTGGAATATGGCAATAGTGGAAGTAAGCGTTGTTCCTCTGGGAACGGGTGATACCAGTCTGAGCGGTTATGTGGCGAAGGTGCTGGAAGTGCTCGTGGAAAGTGGCGTCAAATACGAAATTACCCCGATGGGCACTATTTTGAGCGGTTCGCTGGATGAAATCTTTCCTGTGATATCAAAGATGCATGAAAGGTGTTTTGAAGAAGGAGTTCAGAGAGTCTTAACGGTTATAAAGATAGATGACCGTAGAGATAAAAGGGTTGAGCCGCAGGACAAGGTATCTTCCGTTAAGGCTAAACTTACGAAAAGGGGAGCGGTAAAGCAATGACAGAGTCTCTCGGTGATAAGATGAAAAATCTCGTAAGCTTTATTGCCAGATCTCTTGTGGAGAAGCCGGATGAGGTTGTGGTTGAATCTCAGGAAAGTCTTAAAACGGTGCTGCTGGAACTCAAGGTAGCGCCTGATGATCTGGGACGCATAATCGGAAAGGAAGGTCATACGATAAACGCCATCCGGATCGTGCTGCAGACCGCCGCGGCAAGTCATGACAAGAAGGCTAGATTGGATCTATTGAGCTAAAGGGGGATAGAAGATGATGAGAAACCATCCTGAGTTGTCTGCACGTGAAGCACGAGCTTTTGTAGATTCTGATAAGTTACCTTTTCGAACCACGGCAGAAGTCCTTGGCGAAACTGAAGTAGTGATCGGTCAGGAGCGAGCCATAGACGCTATTCTTTTCGGAATGGGAATGAAGGAGGATGGCTACAATATTTTCGTTGCTGGAGCACCTAAGACCGGTCTTACGTACATCGCAAAGACCTTTCTCGAAAAACAGGCGAAGAAAGAACCTACCCCGCCAGACTGGTGTTATGTCTATAACTTCAAAGAACCCGATAAGCCTAAGGCAATAAAACTGTCTCCCGGGAAAGGGAAAGAGTTTAAGAAAGATATTCAGGATCTTATAATCACTCTTCAACAGAAAATTCCCGAGGTTTTTGATAGCGACGACTACAGATCAAAGGAAAGCGAGCTTCAGCAGCAGTTTGAAGATAAAAGAAGGGAAATCATTGAAGAACTGTCGCAAACGGCGAAAGAAGAGGGCTTCATACTCCAGTTTTCTCAGGTCGGCATGATGATTATTCCTGCCAGACCTGATGGTCAGCCCATGAGTCAGGAGGATATTGCTAATCTCACCGATGAAGAAAGAAAGCAGCTCAGAGCCAAGAGCGAAGAGCTTCAGGACAAAATGAAAGAAGCAATTCGCAAGATTCGAGAGCTCGAGAATAAATATCGAGAAAAACGCAACAAGCTCGATCGAGAAATTGCCATGTTCGTTGTCGGGCAACTGGTTGAAGCTCTGTTAGAAAAATACCATGACGAGCCTGATGTGTTAGAATACCTTAAAGCTCTGCAGGAAGATATTGTTGAAAACATCGATGACTTCAAGAAAAAGGGCGACGACGGTCAACCCCCACAGTTTGCGCCTTTCCATTTGCCTCAACGACAGGGGGCCATGAAACGTTACGATGTTAACGTGTTTATAGATAATTCGGAGCTAGAAGGGGCTCCTGTGGTCATAGAATCAAACCCGGCTTACCCAAATCTCTTTGGCACGATTGAACGGCAAGCATGGTTTGGTGCTCTTTTTACCGATTTTACCATGATAAAGCCAGGCGCCCTTCATAAAGCTAACGGCGGCTATCTCGTTATGAAAGCTCTCGATCTGTTGAAATGGTATATTTCATGGGAGGCCCTTAAGAGAGCCCTCAAAGATAAGGTGATAAGAATTGAAGACCTTGGGGAACTTTACGGAATCTTCAGCACTCGAACCATTCGACCTGAACCCATTCCGCTGAACGTAAAAATTATTCTTACCGGAGATCCCTGGCTTTACGAATTGCTCTACATCTATGACGATAAGTTCCAGAAGCTCTTTAAGGTTAAGGCTCATCTCGATACTTCGATGGACAGGACAGAAGACAACCTCCTGCAGTGCGCTCGAGTGCTGGCCAACTTTGTTGAATCCAACAAATATCGCCACCTTGATAACACCGGTTTTGCCAGGCTGGTTGAGTACAGCATGGAAAAGACCGAGGACAGAGAAAAACTCTCTCTGGAACTCGGCGATATTAGCGACCTTATCAGAGAAGCTAACTACTTTGCCGCTCTGGACGGTTCGGATCTGATAAAAAGAGAACACGTTCAAAAGGCAATAGACAAGCGCATCTATCGATCCAACCTGATTGAAGAAAAGGTTCGGGAGCTTGTAGAAAAAGATATCTTTTGGGTTGAGACGGATGGTTACAAGGTCGGTCAGCTTAACGGTCTCTCCATCCTCATGACGGGAGATTACGAGTTCGGAAAGCCCAATAGAATCACGGCAACAGTTTCCATAGGGCGAGAAGGCGTCATAGCCATAGAACGCGAGTCAAGGCTGAGCGGGCCCATTCATACAAAAGGAGTGATGATACTTACTAACTTTCTGAAAGAAAGATTTGCTCAGGATAAACCCATATCCCTTACGGCCAGTCTGTGCTTTGAACAGAGCTACGGCATGATAGAAGGCGACAGCGCGTCGAGCGCTGAACTTTACGCTCTGCTCAGTGCTATCGCTCAGGTGCCTATATATCAGGGCATTGCAGTGACAGGCTCGGTCAGTCAAAAAGGAGAAATACAGCCCGTTGGAGGCGTCACAAAGAAAATTGAAGCCTTCTTCAATGTGTGCAAGGCGAAGGGGCTTAATGGTAAACAGGGAGTGATAATTCCTGAAAAGAATGTTCGAAACCTAATGCTCAAGGAAGAAATCATAGATGCCATAGAAAAAGGTCTTTTCCATATCTGGCCCATAAAGAGAATTGAGGAAGGTATTGAGATTCTTACAGGTATGAAGGCCGGAGAACTCCAGCCTGATGGCACGTACGAAGAAGGGTCTTTCTTCAGAAAGGTTGACGATAGATTGAGAGCTATGATTGAGATAGTGCGAAAATTTGGAAAGGAAGAAGAGGGCCCGAAAGGAGAGACAAAGGAGGAATCTTCGGGTTGCGATAGTTGCAGAAAGTAGCTAGATGCTGTAGGTGTTATTGGTCGTGAAAACGTAAGGACGCACTCCGGTGCGTCCTTTGTTTAATAGCAGATTGTATCGTTGTGAGCCTGTGGTGGACTGGTTGGGATTGCAAGGTCGCGGTTTCTCTGTTGTTATTACGAGGCTGCGTCCTTTTTCTGTCATTGCAAGGCCTTTTGCTCTTGTGTCATTGCGAGCGCCCGAAGGGCGCGTGGCAATCCCTACCGAAGGCGTCATTGCTAGGCCGCCGCAAGGCGGGCGTGGTGATTGCTTCGCTTCGCTCGCAATGACAGAAGGGAATAACCACCGGGCTCGTAACAACACATAGAGAAAATCATAGCGGGAAGGAGACTGGAAATTTGACCATGAGCACTACAACTGACGAACATTGCGGATGCGAAACAGTTAAGAGAGCTCTGATCATAGCAGCAGGTAAAGGATCACGGTTCGGTTCAAAAACAAACTATCGTCCCAAACCCCTCATTTCCGTAGGTGGACTACCCTTAATTCTACGGACAATTTACACAGCCAGAGAAGTCGGCGTGAGAGAGTTCGTTGTCGTTACCGGATTTCTGGCCGATGAACTGGAAAATTTCTTATCTTCCAATGCTCCTCAAGACATAACGGTTCGCTTCGTTTACAACGAACTGTGGGAACGTCCCAATGGGTGGTCGGTTTATAAAGCTAAGGATGAATTTCAAGACGGTGAGCCTTTCTTTCTCATGATGTCAGATCATGTAACAGAACCATCGCTTCTTAAAATCCTTGCCGCCAAGCCTCTATCAGGCCGTTCATGCCGGCTTGCCGTGGATTTTAACCCATCTCGCGTGCCGGATATAGAAGAGGCTACAAAAGTCTGGGTGGACGAAGAGGGGCTGATTCGTAGGATTGGAAAGCAGATAAAGGATTTTAACGGGGTAGATACGGGGTTTTTCCTGTGTTCAGGGGAAATTTTCACCGCTCTTGAGGAAGCCCTTGCTGAGGGAAAAGAAACCCTTTCTGACGGCATTCAAAAGCTTGCCGACAGGGGGCTTATGGAAAGTGCCGACATAGGATCTATCTTCTGGCAGGATGTGGATAACGAAGAAGATCTCAGGCGAGCAGAATCTTATCTGTTCGATTCTCTAAAGAGTCGGACCGATAGCTGGCTTACGAAACTCATTAACAGAAGGATTTCTCTGGTCATAACAAAGCGTATAGCGAATTTCCCGATCACCCCAAACCAGATCACCGTTATTAACTTCCTGATTGGCATTACCGGATGTCTTGCCATCTTGCACGGCACGCCTCTTTCAATTGCTGCTGGCTCCGTAGTATTCCTGCTTTCATCAATCCTTGATGGCTGTGACGGCGAACTGGCAAGGTTGAGATTCCAGAAAAGTCAGATCGGGGCATGGCTTGACGTCACAACCGATAACGTTGTCCACTGGTTTCTTTTTTATGCTCTTACGGCTTCAGCCGTGAATAGACATGGGCTTTTCCCTTACGGGCTGTTCGGAGCTTTGCTTCTTCTCGGGAGTTTTGTCTCTTTTGTGCTGACGTGGTTTGCACCGGCAAAGGTCTCGACTTCCAGAACGGCAGGACCGCCGGGCCTTCTCTTTTCGGAAGCTACTCTGAAGGACTTAGTTCCTCTGGAGAATCAGGACGCCCTGTCGTCCCTCGTCGATAAAGCGGCTAACCGTGATTTTGCCTATCTTTTGGTGCTTCTTTCGCTTTTCGATAGATCACACTGGTTTCTTTTTCTCGGTGGTATCGGTGCGCCGATCTTTGCGTGGATGCTCTACAGAAGAATAATTTCGGGGAGACGGTAATGACAATTGAAAATGCGATAATCCTTGCTGCTGGGCAGGGAAAGAGGCTTCTACCTTACACGAAGGATCGTCCCAAGTGTTTGCTTGACTTCGGGGGAAAGAGCCTTATAGAAATCCAGCTTGCGGCTTTTTCTTCCTGTGGAATCAGAAATGTGACCGTGGTGGTTGGATACAGGGGCGATCTTGTGATGAGCAGGCTTGGAAATGCCGTATCTTATGTGACCAATGATCGTTACGAAGATACGTCAAGCATGTATTCCCTGTGGCTTGCCAGGGAAAGTTTCTCTGGCGGATGTATAGTGCTCAATTCCGATGTTCTCTTTCATCCCGGCATCTTACGCCGTCTTCTGGACAGTGAAAGTCCCAATGCTCTGGCAATGGATTTTCATGCCCGTCTCAATGAAGAAGAAATGAAGGTCAGAGTAGAAGGAAGACGTGTAAAGGGGCTCAGTAAGTCTTTCGTTGAAGCTGATGGAGAAAATGTGGGAATGCTCAAGTTTGATAAAACCGGCTGGAGCCTTCTTATGGAAACGATAGAGGCCTTTCTAAGAGAAGGCCATGAAAAGGAGATGGTTCCTTTTGCGGTTGATGCTATTTCTTCTAAATGCTTTATCGAAGCAGTACCGGTTAATCATTTGCCGTGGATAGAAATTGATTTTCCTGAAGATTATGAACGGGCTGTTAATGAGATCTATCCTTCGGTAAAGGCAGCACTATTCAAATAGGGGAGAGAGTAGGTCCATGAAGTCACGCGCCTCCAGGAAATTCTTTCTTTTGTGTCTATCGCTGTGTTTGATGATGTTTGGATCGGTGGAATTGTGGGCGGGGGATGAAGAAGAGTTTCCCGTAAAGCCGCCAAAGAAGTATCCCTATAGTTATCCAGATCGCACGGTTATTGGATCCATCCAGTATCATATTGTCAGGGACAGAGAAACGTTGCTTGACATTGCTCGCCGCTA
>CAZWJX010000058.1:11692-13234 GCA_964634695.1 uncultured Syntrophobacterales bacterium
GGACTGGGTATCAATGAGCTTCAGCTCCTTTACGCTTCCATGGATCCGTGGGTTCCGCCAGTCGGACTGAGAATGATGATCCCCACCATGTGGGTTCTTCCTCCTATGCGATACGGTGGTATAGTGCTTAATATTCCCGAGTTCAGGCTCTATTATTTTCGACCTTCTGAAGGCACCGTCCAGACTTATCCTGTGGGGATAGGAGATGAGGGCTGGGAAACGCCCGTGGGGGTCTATCGAATTGAGAGCAAGCGTGAAAATCCCACGTGGTATATTCCTCCATCTCTTCAGGAAAAATACGGAGCCACCATGATGCCCCCGGGTCCCGAAAATCCCCTGGGGAAGTTCATGATGAAGTTTGCTCCCATGTATGGCATACATGGAACCCACATGCCATGGGGAGTTGGCAGACTTGTCAGTCATGGCTGCATAAGAACTTATCCCGAACATATTGCCGTTTTATATCCGCAGGTTGCTATTGGAACACCTGTTGAAATAATTTACGAACCGGTAAAGATTGGCATGCTGAACGGGCAGGTCTATGTAGAAGTTCATAACGATGTGTATAAAAGAATCAAGGACTTCCTCGATTACGGCCTTAAACAGCTTGCCTCTTCACCGTTTAAAGACAGGATCGACAGGGAGAGATATATAACCGCTCTAACCCTTCAGAATGGAATGCCGACGGATGTAACAAAGGATGGCCTTCCGGTGATTGTCTCTTCTGCTGGACGTTAATGATCCTGCATGAGCACCACACCGCCGTGATCTTATTTAATATTGTGGGGACGCCCCGCCGGGTCGCCCCTATAAACTTAGAGGAGAAATCGTTCGTGGTGTAGCATTTCTGGTCTTCATCCAACGATTTCAATAACTTACAAAACGCTCTGACAAATTTGGGGCAAGTAGATTTTCTTGTGTTTTTAATATTTCATGATTTCACCAACTGTTTTGACTCCATTTTTTTTCGAAAAGGCGGAAGATTGAGTAGGTGTTGGTGTGGAAAGTTTTTCATTCTTTTAAACCTTCCAGTTCTTTCGGGATTTTTTGTAATTCTGGCCTTAATTTCGGAATATCTATTTTTATAGCATCCCATACTAATTTATAATCAATGCCAAAATAGCCGTGAATCAGTCTATCTCTCATCCCTACTATACGCTTCCATGGTATCTGTGGATATTTTTTCTCATCCAATCTGGAACATTTCTCGCCGCTTCTCCGAGTATCTCAAACTTTCTTATAACTGCACTTGATATTTCATCATCTTCAATCAGATCTTCAAGTTCCATTCCTTCAACAAATCTTTCATCCATTGAAGCGATCATATCTTTAAAAAACAGTTTATAATCTCTCTTCATATTGTTACGACCTCTTTAAGTATTTCATTTTCTAATTCGGGTCTTAGTGCTCTTTCTGATACCACATCTACTTTCATACTGAGTTGTTCTTCAAGAAAGTTCGCAAGGCCTGCAAAATCAAAAAGTGTTGCACCTTCTTTAAATCTTACAAGTATGTCAATGTCGCTTTCCTTATTCTGTTCAC
>CAZWJX010000058.1:13244-14815 GCA_964634695.1 uncultured Syntrophobacterales bacterium
TTGCAAGAATTCTTTTAAGTTTTTCATTCATTTATATCACCTCCATGAGACGGATTTTTATATGACTTTTTGGGAGTCTCCCTTATCCTGTGTTGCATGGATTCAAAAGCAACAACGGTCATCAGTAGTTCCTTAACAGTCCAGATATGTTCGGTCAAGCCGGAGGCCGTCGCCGACGACCTAGGCTGCCAGCGGTATTGTCCCTCGTTGAGCTAGATGCGTAGTGTTTTGACATAGCGGGTCAGGTTGTACCCCCGGTCTTTTCCCCCGCGTGTAAGCAGTTTCGAGAATCTTCCGTTCTTTGGAAAAAGACAAGGCCTTGAGCGCCAGTCACCCGTTCATCTACCGTGATGTCAGATGTGTGTGCTCAACGGGGAAATACCGCACCTCAGAGCGCACAGAAAGGCGCTTGGGCGGTTCATCCCTGTGTGTAAGGGGAACACGGATCCCACTGGCCGACCATGGAACACAACAACGGTTCATTCCTATGTGTACGTGGAACACGTAGGGGCACGGCGCCGCCGTGCCCCTACTACTCCGTGTGTACGGGGAACACGTGGTAATCTCATAGAAGAACAATGACGAGATTGCTTGGCCTTCGCTTCGCTCCGGCTCGCAATGACACAAAACTATACAGTTACGCAAATATCGAACGAACTCTGGAGCGGGAAAGGTTGTTTCAAGTTAAACGGCGGGAATGATAAATATAGTTTTCGCTGGGAGTATTCAGGAAGTTTTAAGGGGGGAACGTTTGTTCAGAAGGCAGGAAAGAAACAAACCGAATTTTTGAAAATTGGTGGAGGCGGCGGGAATCGAACCCGCGTCCGAGAGCCTTCAGCTTATGCTTCTACATGCTTATCTCGAGTGTTCAAGTTCGCTTTTCCGGTTCCACTCGAGCAAGAACCTGGAAAAGCTAGCTCACAGGAGTTTCGCTAAAGGAACTGTGAGCAGGTTCCTTCAGCTATCCCGCATCCCGACGTTCCTTCCGACTCAGCGGGAGATTGCCGGAGGAACGGTAGCCGGTCTTAGGCGGCTACAGCGTAAGCGTAGTCGTCAGCTGCGTTTATGTTTAACCCCGACAGGTTTAACGAGCCGCCAGGACGCTCGGCATGCAACATAAGCCTCTTGACCCCCGTCGAACCCATATCGCCCCCAATCAGGACGACAAGCCTTACGAAGGGTCACTTTTAATATATCCCCTAACTTTTAATAGTCAAGCGATACCTGAGCACGTTCGAAAAAAGAGGAGTGTCATTGCGAGGAGCGAAGCGACGAAACAATCTCGACGTTGTAAGATAAGATTACCACGCGCCCTTCGGGCGCTCGCAATGACAGAAAAAAGACTGTCGTTTCAATGACACCCTTTTTGAGTCATTGCGAGCGAAGCAATCTCTCGTTGTGTTATTTTTGAGATTGCCACGCCTGCCTTACGGCAGGCTCGCAATGACGGGAAAAGAGACAAACGGTCTCGCAATGACGGAAACAGGTGTCATTGTGAGGAGCGAAGCGACGAAGCAATCTCGGCGTTGTAAGATGAGATTGCCGCGCGCCCTTCGGGCGCTCGCAATGAC
>CAZWJX010000059.1:0-11986 GCA_964634695.1 uncultured Syntrophobacterales bacterium
TCCCCTCTTTTAGTCAGCGCCTCCAGTCTTTCTTCAGTTCATTACAGAGCTTCAGCCAGGGCTTCGAGTTTTTCTTCAGTTCTTTTTTGAGCTTCGGCAAGGGCTTCAAGCCTTTCCTCAGTTCTTTTCTGAGCTTCGGCCAGAACTTCAACTCTTTCTTCGGTTTTCTCCTGAGCTATAGCAAGTTTCTGGAGTCTTTCTTCCGTTGCTTTTTGAGCTTGAGACAGTTCGTCTACACGTTGTGCCAGAGTATTTACGCTTTGGACCAGAGTTCTAACTACTTCCTTGAGTTCTATAAAATCGTCTTTGGTCACACGATTTTGCTGTTCTTTTTCAATTTCTTCCAGGACTACCAAGAAAGTTTCTCTGATCTTTGGATCTAGATTTTCAAGGTGTCTGTAAATACGGGTGGTTAGTATCATGACATTGTCCCTAATGTTATCTTCGAATAAACTGGAACATAATTTTTATATCTTAAGAGCATACCATTGTAAACCTGAATGTTCAAATTAACCAAATACATGCGATGACAAAAGGCACTTACGACATCTTTTTTGTCGGGGATTATAGAAGACAGAAGCTTGAATAGCATTTTCATTTCTCTGGGGGTAGGGCTGATAGGGTGATGAAGGATAAAAGATCACCCGCACACCAACCCGCCCACCGGGTGAACGATTAAGTAGGTAATTGAATTACTCGTGTTTTTCGTTCTTCAACCTTGCTTTTACAGTTTTCCGACAGTGTTCCCATATTATACAGGCTGAACGGTGTTTACAGTATAGTTGCGGATCCGTACAGGCGTCGCATCGTTCAAGACATTCATCACAATAACCGTATTCAAATTTTTCACATCTGTATTTTGCATCTCTATCGGGATGGAATCTGCATTTCATCATTTGATCCCTTTCCTGTTAGAATGGAAAATCCTTTGTCTTTAGAGGGGTTGACACACCTGAGGAGGCTGCGGGGATTTGCGCTCTCTCCTGGATACTTAAACCCTCAACGTATATAGCCTTCCTGGGGCGGGCGGGGCAAACAGTCTCGCATGCTCCGCAACCTATGCAGAGCGATTCATCGATTACCGGCTCCGGCAGTCTAGCCCGTCTTCCTCTTCCTTGCGAAACCGTTTGAAGGCTTATAGCTCCAGTTGGACAGTGTTCTGCACAGGCGCCACAGGGTCTTCCATGCCTTACAATAACACACCGTCCTCTGATAAAATGACTTATCCCTACCCGGATCTGTTTTTTTTCTTCAACAGGCACAAGCTGTAGCGCTCCCGTTGGGCAAACCACCATGCACCGCCGGCATTCATACTGGCAGTATCCACGACTGTAATTTAGCATGGGCAGAACAGGGTGAACAATCCCCTGAACCGCTGTCGAAATTTGTATTACGCCCGATGGGCATACGCTTTCACACAGTCCACAGCCCACGCACAGGCTTTTAAGTCTGTTCAATGACCCGGCTCCCGGTGGAAGAGCTACATAACGCTTATCAGATCCCATGGTTATCATGCCGTAGCTCTGACCGTTTTGCCTTATGGCCGGCTCCACTAAAATCCATGCAATTCCTGTAACAACGGCAGGAAAAGCCTTAAGAAACCGGCGTCGGCTCGTGATTGAATCTCTAACGATAGTTTTTTCTTCGGCTTCTTTTAACTGAACTGATTCTGCTGTTATCCGATACGCAATGGCATCTGTCGGACATTGGTGCAAACAGTCAAAGCAAAGCACACATCGGCGGTGATCGATGAAATTGTCTGTTGAATTCACGCAGGAAGCCCGGCAAATCTTTTCGCATTTTCCGCATTTAACACATGTTGCCGGGTCTATTTGTAATTTCCATGCGGCTTTTGCTGAAAACAATTCAAGGATAGCTCCCACGGGGCATAGGTGCATACAGAAGAAGCGTCCCTTGAAAAATGCAATGCCCAAAAAGGTGGCAAGCCATATAGACGCAAAAATGATCGCCTGCGTGGAGAATGACTGATATTCATGTGCAAATGTCTGAAAGGAAAGTCTTCTGGCGATCGGCTCCATGGTCATAAAGAAAGGACGGATGGCTACGCCGTAAGGTTCAAAAGCAGCATAGAGCACTCCATTGCCTCGGAGTAAACCGTAGGCTATCAGGATAAGTAATAGCCACGGGATAAAATGGCGAGGGGAGTTGAAAGTAAACTGCGGCGATTTTTTTACCAGTTTTCTATGTGTCCACAGTGCGAAATCCTGAAGAGCTCCCATAGGGCATAAGGATGCACAATACCATCTACCGAAAAGTGCCGTTAAAGAGAGAATAAGGAATAGAGATAGGACGCTCAAAAAGAATCCCCAGTTCAAAGCCGGCGCAAGAAAAAGCCTCACGAGTCCCGGTCCTACCTGAAATATAGCCGGGAAAGACTCTTGAATAATGGCATTGCTGGATGTGCCTCGTGGACCGTGAAAAATGGCTAATAGCCAGCCCGTTATAAAAATCCAGAGGAGAGTAAGTCGAAGAAGTTTAAGGAAATTTCGATTTTTTGACGCCAATTTCAAATAGAAATCCTCCTGAGCTCGGTTTTATCAAGAGAATCTACTCCTATGCCGAGTTTTGCAGCTTTTGCTATGTATCCCAGATCCTCCGGTTTCTGGTTTAGAGTAAGCGCAGCAGCTATATCACAGGCAACGGGATCAGTAGAAGCTATAATCATATCGTGCCTTTCGTATAGGCTGTTCGGGTTGCCTCTTGGTCCACCCGTTTTCATGATCACTCCCGCATCTACAATATTAAGAGTTGGCGCTCTAAGCATAAGAAACTCTGCGATGCAGGTGTCAAGTCCTCGAAAATGGTAAAAACCCCGGTCCCACACCACGCCCATGAGATTTTTCAAAGCGCAGGTCATACCTGCTCCACTGTGGTGTTTAAGAATCGGGACGTTAATGATGACATCGGCGGTCAGATATTCTCCGTGAACTTTAACCTCCTTCAGCGTGGATGCCCCCGGAATGTCTTTCTTTTCGTAGAGAGACTCAGAATTTCCCGGTATGATTTTCCCTCCGGCCGATTTTACAGCTTCCTCTATGCCGCTGTTTTTATAGGCCGCCTGCCAGGAATCGCAGGTGTGATCAAAAACTATTACTTCTTTAGCTCCCGCCGTTACGCAATGTTCTACAAGGCGTTTTACTACTCTCGGATGGGTATTCGCTGCACCTTCTGGTGGCACATTCCAGCCAATATTCGGCTTGATAACCACTCGCATTCCCTTACCAACCCATTTATTGATTCCTCCCAGGGCTTCCAGAGCTCGATCGACTCTTTCTTCGTAACTTCCGCCCTTGACCGCAACCAGCAATGGCTTTTTCCCCGGTGTACTGCTTTTCTCAGGAAGATCGGAGGCTCCGGCGAGAGAAAGATTAAATCGCAGGATAGGTTGCGCCAGAAACATAGCCGTTGTCCATAGAGCTCCTCTCAGAATACTTCTTCTCGTTACCCTTTGCCCTTCATCGGGCTTTTTGCCGACTTCATGTCGCATTTTTTTCCTCCTTCTGGAGTAACATTACAAAATGCTGATGGTTGATAGAAATTAAATGGTATCAACTTTCTCTTCTGTCAACCTGCATTAAGCCCGTTCGAAAATTGCGTAACCGGAGAGAATGTTTTGTGTCACTGCGAGCCGGAGTGAAGCTAAGGCGAAGCAATCTCTCTTTGTCCTTCCCCTGCGTCATTGCGAAGAGCGAAGCGACGAAGCAATCTCATCATTATAAGATTAGATTGCCACGGCCACTTCGTGGCCTCGCAATGACGGGAAAGGGCGTGTCATTGCGAGCTGGAGTGAAGCGAGGGCGAAGTAATCTCTCTTTGTCCTTCCCCTGCGTCATTGCGAGGAGCGAAGCGACGAAGCAATCTCGTCATTGCGAACGAAGTGAATCAATCACCATGCGCCCTTCAGGCGCTCGCAATGACGGCTTTGGTAAGATTGCCACGGCCACTTCGTGGCCTCGCAATGACGCTCACAATCGTCATTGTGATCGAAGCAATCTCTTTGTTATGACAAACTCGGGATAGCGATAAACGGGCATAAAGCCTAATCAATAAAAAAACGGGCGGATAAAATATCCGCCCGCAGTTACCGACAACAAGCCAGTTATTTATGTTATGATTTCTCAACTACCGATTCCACCTGATTTTGAACCTGCTGTTCCGTTTTCTGCTCAATCGGCACAAATTCCTCTCTGATTAGCTGTCGGGAAACTGAGTAAGGATCGAGCTCCTTTTGATAGATTTTTTCAACCAGCTTTTCCAGACTGTCGCCACGTTTTTCGATACGTCTGATCATTTCCTTGAAGAGCTCGTCTTTTAACGTCTCAGAGAACTGATGGAGAGTTCGCTTAAGCATAACTTTTCGGAGTTGATCCGGTTTCTGAGTGGTAAGATAAGAACGATGTTGCTCGATAGCTTCACACAACGCATCAATCCCTATACCTTTGTGAGCCTGAGTTTCAACAATCGGGGGATCCCATTCATCAGCTTCTCCAATGTCCATCCGGAATTTTCTTCCCATTTCCAGAAGGTTCCTGAGCTCTTGAACGGTCTTTTTGGCTCCTTCTCGATCGGCCTTGTTGACAACAAATATGTTGCCTATCTCCATGATTCCCGCTTTGATTGCCTGAATGTCGTCTCCAAGACCGGGAACGGTCACGACAATGGTCGTGTGAGCGCAATCGGCAATTTCCACTTCGCCCTGACCAACCCCCACGGTCTCGATAATTATGATATCCTTCCCCATGGCATCAAAGACGGTAATCATGTCGTGTGTCGATTTTGTAAGTCCTCCGAAGTGTCCACGGGTAGCGACACTCCTGATAAAAACGTCCTTATCAAGAAAATGTCGCTGCATGCGGATGCGGTCGCCAAGAATGGCTCCACCGCTGAAGGGGCTTGTGGGATCAATGGCAATAATTGCCACGGTCCGCCCCAGCCGCCGATAGTAAGCAGTAACTTGATCTACCAGCGTAGATTTTCCTGCTCCTGGTGGACCCGTAAAGCCGATAACATAGGCTTTGCCTGTATGGGGATAGAGTTCCTTGAGAATACTTCTGGTAGAAGGAACCTGATCGTCAATATCCCTGAGAAGCCGAGCAACGGCTCGAACATCTCCCTTCAACACCTGATCCACTATTTCCATAACAGCACCTTCTCTCGGCACCTACTATCAGGCTGCCGCTTTCCTTGGTTTAACGTTTTCTCTCACCCACTTTATTATATCATCAAGCTTCGAACCGGGTGTGAAAATTTCTTTAATGCCTATGGCCTTTAACTTCGGGATATCTTCTAGAGGGAATATTCCTCCTCCGACGACCACAATGTCTTCAGCGTTGTTTTCCTTAAGAAGTTCCATGATACGAGGAAAAGAGTAGTTATGTGCGCCGGAAAGAATGCTCAGCCCGATCATATCCACGTCTTCCTGAAGAGCCGTTTGAACAATTTGCTCCGGCGTCTGGTGACATCCCGTGTAGATCACTTCAAAACCGGCGTCTCTTAAAGCTCGAGCAATTACTCTGGCGCCTCTATCATGCCCGTCAAGACCTGGCTTAGCAATTAATATTCTCAGTTTTCTTTCATTTCCCATTATCAGTCCCTCCTCTAGACCACGGAAAATTAAAATGATGCAGGATCTGTGTATGTGCCAAATACTTCCCTGTAGACGTCGCAGCATTCCTGTTCTGTAGCTCCAGCCTTTACAGCCTCAATCAGAGCCGGCATTACATTGTTTTCCCAGCAGGGTTTGCCTTCGCAGCGACGGCGCAGTTCGTCAAGAGCTTTCTGAAGTTTTATCTTATTTCGACGTTCTTTGAATCGGTGCAGTCGTTCAATCTGAAGTCGTTCAATTTCCGGATCAATTTTCAGAACTTCAAGTGGCGGAATTTCAGATGGGAACATGTTTATACCGATGATAACCTTTTCTCCTCGTTCAACCTGCTGCTGGAAACGATAGGCGCTCTCGGCAATTTCCATCTGCGGATAGTTCTTTTCTATGGCCGCTACCATGCCGCCCATTTCATCAAGTTTACGGATGTATTCGTTCGCTTCTTCTTCCATACGATCTGTGAGAGCCTCAACATAGTAAGAGCCGGCAAGCGGATCTATCACGTTGGCAACACCAACTTCGTAAGCGAGAATCTGCTGGGTTCTAAGAGCTATTTTCACGGCGAATTCACTGGGGATCATGTAAACTTCGTCAAGTGAGTTGGTATGGAGGGACTGACATCCACCGAGGATAGCCGCAAGCGCTTCGGTTGTTGTGCGAATAATGTTGTTATAAGGCTCCTGAGCTGTTAGAGAGCAGCCGGCGGTCTGGACGTGGAAACGACACATCATGGATCTTGGATTCTGGGCTTTGAAACGGTTTTTCATGATTCGAGCCCACATGCGACGAGCAGCCCTCATTTTGGCAATCTCTTCGAAGAAGTCTATGTGCGAGTTCCAGAAGAAAGAAAGCCTTCCGGCGAAGTCATCGACGTTCAGACCTCGTTTTATACACTCTTCTACGTAGGTAATGCCGTCATAGATGGTGAAAGCAAGTTCCTGAACGGCAGTTGCTCCCGCCTCCCGAATGTGATAACCGCTTATACTTATGGTGTTCCAGCGTGGGACTTCTCTGGTGCCGAACTCCACCGTATCCACAACGAGTCTCAGGCTGGGTTCTGGCGGAAGCATAAGGGTCTTCTGGGCGATGAATTCTTTCAAGCAGTCGTTCTGTATGGTGCCACCGAGCTTCCTTCTCGAATAGCCTTCATTTTCCGCATTGGCGATATACATAGCCCAGATTACAGAAGCCGGTGGGTTGATGGTCATGGACGTTGTGACTTCCTCGAGGTTTATTCCGGCAAAAAGTCTCTGCATGTCTTCAATCGTGTCAATGGCAACGCCGCACCGACCGCATTCGCCTCGAGCCAGGGGAGAATCAGTATCGTAACCCATAAGCGTGGGGAAGTCGAAAGCAACGCTCAGACCCGTTTCTCCGTGACTTATCAAGTAATGAAATCGTTCGTTGGTCTGTTCAGCCGTCCCCAAACCGGCGAACATTCTCATAGTCCAGAGTCGAGCCCTGTACATCGTGGTCTGGACGCCCCTTGTGAAGGGGTAGCATCCCGGAAAACCTATATCTTCCATGAAATCCTTGTTTTTGATGTCGAGAGGCGTATAGAGACTCTTCACTTCCATGTCAGAAACCGTTGAGAAACGCTCCAGCCGTTCGGGAAGTTTCTGAAGAGCTTTTTCGTACTCCTGAAGCCAGTCCTTATACTCCTTCTCGATGCGTTCGATGGCGGATTCTGAAAACATCTTAGTTCCCATCAGCGTGTCCCTCCTCAAATAAGTTTGTAACTTCTACGCATGACTCATGGCACATGCTAGATGCGATTTAATTAAGTCTATATCTGCACCCCCCAGATTTAAGCGATCCAGATCCCCCCGCTATTGTTATTTCTCTCTAACCATAGTAAGTCTATTAAAACGGCTGTTGGCGAGTGTCAAACTATTTTTAAAAATTAAGCAACAGGGGGATGACGGTGCAAGAAAGAGTCCTGGTTACAGGTGGAGCAGGTTTCATCGGAAGCCACATTGTGGATGATCTTGTAAAGCAAGGCTACGAAGTGGCAGTAATTGATAACTTCAGCTCGGGAAAGCCGGAAAATCTTTCCGAAAGCTCCGGAAAGATTGAGATATTTCAAGTGGACATAACGGATAGAGCCCGCATTATGGATATCTTTAAGAGCTGGAAGCCATCGATCGTGTCTCATCAGGCAGCTCAGGCATCAGTTAAAATATCTATGGATCGCCCCGATTACGACGCCCTTGTAAACGTTGTCGGCGGCGTTAACGTGCTTGATGCGTCTATTGCTGTTGGTGTTAGTCACTTCATGTTTGCATCAACGGGTGGTGCAATATATGGGGAAGTGCCTGAAGGAAGCGCTGCGAAAGAGGACTGGCAGCCTCAGCCCAAAAGTCCTTATGCTGCAGCTAAAGCATCTTTTGAGCTTTATCTCAAAGTATACCGAGCCCAGTTCGGTCTTTCCTTTACGGTTCTTCGTTATGCAAATGTTTACGGTCCCCGTCAGGATCCCTTTGGAGAAGCCGGCGTTGTCGCTATTTTTACAGAGCGGTTGATCCATGGAAAGCCCGTTACCGTCTTTGCACGCCGTACAAAGGGCGATGCCGGCTGTATCAGGGACTATGTGTATGTCGAGGACGTTGTTAGAGTTCACAATGCTCTGCTTGCTCAAAGAAAAGAAGGCGTTTTCAATGTGTCCACGGGAATCGGGAAGACAACTATGGAGGTGCTGGAGCAAATAGCTTCCGCTTTGAAAAGAAAGCCGGAAATACACTTTGATAATCCTCGACCGGGGGATCTGGAAGTGAGCGTTCTTGACAATAGTTCTCTGGAAAGCATCTTCTCTTCCTGGACGGACTTTAAAGAAGGTATTGAAAGAACGGTTCGGTGGTTTCTGGATAACAGCGGTCGGCTTTAACATAAATACAGCTGAAATCTGAAGCGGATGGCTCTTATACTGTTACTAAACCCTTGGATTACGGATTTTGCCGCTTACGACCTGTGGGCAAAGCCTCTGGGGCTTCTTTTTATCGGTTCGCTTCTTTCAGATGCGGGATTTGATGTGGTGCTTCTGGATTGCCTCGACAGGTCCAGGGCCAATGAAGTGAAAAACATCATTCCGGGAAAAGACAAATTCTACGGGACGGGAAAATATCCCAAGCGCCCCATTGATCTTCCCCCGGCTTATGAAGGTTTCCCCAGAACGTATTTCCGTTACGGAATAACAGAAGAGCAGTTCGACGAAGTAGTGATGTCACTTCCAGAAAAGCCCCGTCTTGTGGTTGTTACGTCCATCATGACCTACTGGTATCCCGGTGTGCAACAATCCATAGCAAGGATAAAACTCCATTTCCCCGACGTTCCGGTATGGCTGGGAGGTATTTATGCCAGACTTTGCAAAGATCACGCCTTGAAGCATTCAGGCGCCGATCAAATCATAGTCGAACCACTGGCAAAACTTCCGGAAATGCTGGAAAATGAGCTCGGCTTTCCCGTCCGGAATAAGGATCGATGGACAGACATTTCTTACTTTCCCGCACCTCTATGGAGCGCCTATGAAAGGCTCTATTACGGCGTTCTTCTCGCAAGCACCGGTTGTCCTTACAGGTGTCCGTACTGTGCTTCTTCCTCACTTCAACCCGATGTTTCCATCCGGTCGCCAGATCAATTATACGAAGAGATACTTGCGCTTTACGATCGAGGGGTCAGGGACTTCGCCTTCTACGATGACGCTCTGCTTATTTACGGCTGGAAGAGCGTTGAACCGGTTCTGGAAAGGCTTATTCGAGAGGGTTACGATGATTTGAGATTTCACACGCCGAACGCCGTTCATATAAAAGCTATAGACGAAAGGAAAGGCGAGCTTCTTTTCGCTTCCGGGTTCAAGACTCTTCGTCTCGGGCTGGAAACAGCAATGGTTCGCCATCAGAAAGAGTGGGGAAATAAGGCAGAAAATCCTGACTTTGTGAGAGCATTGAGAATCCTCAAAAAGATCGGCTTCACGACTCAGCAAATAGGAGTTTATCTGCTTTGCGGAGTCCCCGGAGAAAATCCTCAAGATGTTCGGCGGTCGATTGACTTTGTCGCCGAACTGGGGGCTCTCCCTTTTGTTGCCGAATATTCCCCGATACCGGGGACAGCTCTATGGCATGAAGCCTGTCGAGTGTCCAGCTTCGACATAAAGGAAGAACCCTTATATCACAACAACTCGTTTTTCGCCTGTAGAAATGAGAACTTCACATATGAGGATATGATAGAATTGAAAAACTATGCTCGTAGAGCTCGATCCGCTCTTATCAGCACATCGATGGCCGATTCGTCGTAAGCCGTGAGCGAAGAATTTTTGCCCCTAATCCGGTCCTGTAATGATTGGTAAGCAAGCCCCCAGAGTTCCGATATGTTAGTTACATCCTGAGGATAGCGGGCTATTCCGGAATAGAATTCTATCTGGCAACCGAGATCTTTCCCCAGACCCAGCTTGTGGAGAAAATACTCGCATTTTTTGATATCGAAATAGCTTACCTGCTCAAGCAGAATACCCAGTCGGTTTTCTCCGAGCTGTCCTATGACCGTGCCTTCTTCAAGAATTTCCTTCTGAAGAGCCTTAACAATCTTGTGATTACATAGAGCGGCAACCGATGGAGAAGTCAGGCTGCAGAGTTCCAGATACGGTTCCCACTGAATAACCACAAGCCCTATGTTTTTATTGTTTCCGACGGCGTGAGAAAAGCAGGATCTGACATGTTCTTCGAAAGCTCTCATGTGCAGAAGCCCGGTGAAGCAGTCATGCTTCAGCAGATGTTCACATTCTTCTTTAAGAATGAGCCGGTCAACGGACATCAGAAATTGCTTAAATGTTCTATCCACTGCATAAACTCGATCCGAGTCCCAGAATCGTTTTTCCCTGTTAATAACAGCGAGAACCCATTCACTACCAGAAGTAGATCCATAGAATCCAAGGAATGAACCGTCTCTTGGCAGAGGTTCTCCGGGGAAGAAAAGAAAATGATCACTGTAACGTTTTCCGTTCATCCTAGAAATTGTGGTAAGCCGCTTTCTGGAAAAGACCGAGTCCACAAGGCCGCCAGAAATTTTCTTTTTTGTTCGTGGTAAAGAGAAGGAAGGAACAGAGGATCTTAAGTGGATTTCACCTGTATTTACGTCACGACTTACGAGAAAAACCCCATCAACCTCTAAAAATTCGGAAATCTTGTTTAGAAACTCTTTTATCGTGTTTGGGTTCATCAAATCGGGAGATTGAATCAATATTTCTGTTTCATAGAAAAAGGTAAGTACGTCCGCATAGTCGTCGCAAAGGATTGCTTTGTCAATATTATCAAGAAGCTGCCGTATGAGCTCTGCCGCATCCTGCATAAGGCAAATTTCTTTTCTGCCGAAAGTCCATTTTTGTTTTGTGTCGGCATAAAGAAATCCCTCACCAGATCCAACCGGCATTACACATAGAGCCTTTACCAGATCTTCCCGTCCCGGAGCATAAAAAGGCACCAGTTTATGTATACCTTTTCCGGGAAGATTGCCGAACTCCATGAACTTACCTTGGTGAAGCACCTGAGCAAAGATTCCACATTGATCCGCCGGGATAAGAACATCACGCCTGAAATGGTCACTTAGAGAATGACATGCAATACAGGACAATACATTCCTTTTTTCGCTGTAATCTATGTAGGCTACTGTGTGGGCTTCCATCGCATTGGCGAGAAAACAAACGGTTTTTTGAAGAACGCTTAAATCTGCAACCATAGTCTCGCCCCTTTTTGCCCCTGTGAAGGTTTGCCCTATGGAACTACAATATCAATCTCGATATAATGTGATTGATCGATAGATGCAACAAATTTTATGTTAAAATGTTCAAAAAAATGACGCTTTTTTAAAAATTCTTGGAAGAAGATTTTTCTGGGAGAATCATGGGAAAAATTCGTGTCTTACCTGATGATTTATGCCATCACATAGCAGCAGGAGAAGTGGTAGAAAGACCGGCTGCGGTGGTTAAGGAACTTGTCGAGAACAGTCTGGATGCCGGAGCTTCCCATATTGTTGTTAGCTTTGAACGTGGTGGGATCAGACTCATTCGAGTTGTCGATAACGGCGAAGGCATGGACAGGGAAGATGCTTTGCTGGCTCTCGAACGGCACGCCACAAGCAAGGTAAAAAGGTTGGAAGACTTACAGAGGATTGTAACTTATGGTTTCCGTGGTGAAGCTCTGGCGAGCATATCGGCGGTAAGCCGTTTTGAACTAACCACGAGAACTGCCGATGAGGATGTGGGGACTCGCGTACTGGTCGAAGGTGGAGTTCTAAAGGCTGTTGAACCTTATGGATGTCCTGCTGGATGTTCGATATCGGTTAGAGATCTATTTTTTAACGTGCCTGCACGAA
>CAZWJX010000059.1:11996-14707 GCA_964634695.1 uncultured Syntrophobacterales bacterium
CGAAGAAAATTCTTGAAAGCTGAATCAACGGAGCGTCAACACATTCTTGATCAACTCCGCCGTCTGGCTCTTTCTAATCCTCATGTCCACTTTGAACTCTATGAAGGACAGAAACTTCTCTGGAACTATCCTGCAACTTCCGATCTTTATGATCGCATTGTTCAGGCTTTTGAAATCAGGGCCTTTGAGCATCTTGCGCCCTTCAGAGTGGATCGAGATGGTGTATCTGTTCATGGTTATCTTGGAGAACCCTCTCTGGGACGGCCATCATCTTCTTCGGTTTTTCTTTTTATAAACGGCAGACCCTTTAAGGACGCTCTTATACAGAAAACGATTCGAGACGCCTGTCGATCCTTTGTCCCTGAAAACATTTATCCTTTTGTGGTTCTCTTTATCGAGATGGATGCGAGGGATGTGGACGTAAACGTTCACCCCACAAAACAGGAGGTAAGATTCAGAAATACCGGTGTTCTGGTTGGTGCCATCAGGGACGCCCTTTCAGAAGCGCAGAACCATCATAAGAATCGGTCTCCCTTTCTGTTTACCGGGGGCGAATTGTCTGTAAACAGGCCAGCTTCGTTTCTTCAGGAACACCAGATCTCTCAGTTGCAGGATGTGATCTCAAAAAAGGCTGAGTCAGAATTGACCATACCAAAAGAAAAGACGCTCGAAGAGTCTCTTTTTTCCCCGAAAAGATGCATTGCAGATCACAAAATCGGCGATCAAACTGCTGGGACTTTTTTGAGTTCTTTGAACATTCTGGGGGTTATAAACAACTCATATATTGTTTGCTCATCAATTGAAGGGCTGGTTCTTGTTGACTTTCACGCTGCTCACGAGCGTCTACTGTATAACCAGCTCTTGTCAAGCTCCTTTCCCCTTCCGTCACAGAAGCTTGTTATGCCTTTTCTTCTTCAGGTGCTACCCGAAGAACTTGAATCCATAGAAGTCAATAGAGGAAGACTCTTGCTTCTGGGATATGACGTGGAGCCATTTGGAAAAGATACTGTAGCGGTAAGAGCTGTTCCGGCTCTTGGGGAGATTGTCCCACACAGGGAAATTCTGGGCGAATTACTGCGATCTGGATTGGCCGGAGAGTCAGACGAAAGACTCGTAGAAAAATTTGCAAGCACTGTTGCCTGTCATACAGCTTTACGGGCTGGTGATTCTTTATCGGGGGAGACAGTTTCATGGTTGATAGAAAAGCTTTCTTCCACCCCTGAGATTTTCACATGCCCGCATGGACGGCCTGTCTGGATAATCATATCGATGCAGGAAATTGCAAAGCGGTTTGGGCGTGGAGTATGACGGATAAACCTTTCATTGTCGTTCTTTCAGGGCCTACGGCTGCAGGAAAGACAGAAGTAGCTCTTCAGCTGGCAGAAGACTTCGGGCTGGAAATTGTGAACGCCGATTCCCTCCAGGTATATCGACTGCTCGATATAGGCACGGCAAAACCGAGTCTTGAAGAGCGTATGCGAGTTCCACATCATCTTATCGACATTGTAGATCCTGATGAACACTTCGATGCCGGCATTTACCGGGAAAAGGCCGATGAAGTAATTGCGCAACTATGGAATCGAGGAATTGTGCCTCTTGTAGTAGGGGGAACAGGGCTTTATATCAGAACGCTGACGAGAGGCATATGTAGAATATCCGAAGAAGATGATGCTCAGAAAACCCGCAAGGAGGCGATACGTCAGGATCTAAGGACACGACTTCAGGAAGAAGGGCTTAGCAGGCTTTACGGTGAACTTCAACGTGTGGATCCCGCTCTGGCGGCCGTTTTACATCCATCGGATTCTCAGCGAATTCTGAGAGGTCTTGAGGTATTTTACCTTACCGGCACTCCCCTTTCTCAGTTTCAGAAGTTGCATCGTTTTGCTGAGGAACGCTATCGTAGCGTAAAAATCTTTCTCTTCCGGGACAAGGCAGAACTTTCGAATCGAATCAACATGCGAGTATTGGAGATGATAGATAAAGGGCTCTGTGAAGAGGTGGAACGCATTCTCGGTATGGGCTATTCTCCTCAGCTAAAGCCCCTTCAGTCAATCGGTTATCGGCAGATTATAGCCCATCTGGAAGGACGCATGAGCCTTGACGAAGCGATAAGTGATATTCAGAAAGAAACAAGGCTCTATGCAAAACGTCAATTTACATGGTTCAAGAAGGAACCGGGTTTTATCTGGATTCCGGCTCATGAAAAAGATCGTATCTGGAGGATTGTTGAGGAGGCTTACAATAGCTTGTCAGTCAAAACCTGAAGTGGTGTGGAGACTGAGCGGACGTAGAACCTACAGTGGTTGGCCTGTTGAGAGTTACAAGTCCGATGAGCCTCTGGTGAGTCATTGCAGGTCTTTTTTGTCATTCCGAGTCCGGCGGTTATTCCTATGTGTCATTGCGAGGCCGATCGTACTTTTCAGTGTCATTGCGAGCGAAGCGAAGTAATCAACCAGTGTGTCATTGCGAGGAGCGAAGCGACGAAGCAATCTCTTTGTTTAGGCAAAAAGAGATTGCCACGCGCCCTTCGGGCGCTCGCAATGACACACACATTCGTCATTGCGAGCGAAGCGAAGTAATCTCTTTGTTGTGACAAAAGAGAGATTGCCACGGCTGCTTCGCAGCCTCGCAATGACGGGAAGGGGTGTGTCACTGCGAGCGAAGCGACGAAGCAATCTCTTTGTTTAGGCAAAAAGAGATTGCCACGCGCC
>CAZWJX010000060.1:0-14681 GCA_964634695.1 uncultured Syntrophobacterales bacterium
CCTGAGCCTCATCGGCCAATCTTATTCCACTTTTCGACGGTACAAATCTGTTAAACAAATTAGAGGAATTAGGGCGTTCTTCGGGAACAATAGCATCTCCATCTTCAATCGGAACCGAATAGGTGTGATCAACCAGAATTCCTTCACCTTTCTCTCGACCTGCTACTACTTCATAGGTGGTATTCCCGCTTTCAAAAGCTCCAGAAATGAATCCATCAAGAACGGTTATGACAAAGATGGATATCGGCATGTCAGAACTAGCTCTTATCTTTCCTGACCACGTGATCTTTGAGCCATCTTCCGATTTTTCTATCCTGTCTGTCACGGCCGTGACAATCCTTCCATCAAGCTCAAGATCAACCTCATCGCCTACTTGAATGTCCTTGAGAGCGTCAACGTCAATCCTCACATGCTTGCTTCTGAGACCGTAACTATCGCCGGTAACACTATCGTAATTCGAACCGGAACTGCTCAGAGAACGATCACTTGCTTTGGGAATCGTCTGCATAATCAGCGGACGATAGGCGCTTGCCGTGACCGAAAACGCCAGCGTTAAGGCAAAAACCAAGCCAATAACTGCCAGCTTCATCATCGTCTTTGAATTTTCTCTCATAGTGATCCTCCTCTCTTGCGTTCAACATCTACCAGTTGACAATGGATATGTTTATATTTATTATTAAAGCAATTTTTCGAGTTTGTTCAAGAGTTTCTTAAACCTGTTCGAAGATTGCATAAATGTGTACTTTTGTATCATTGCGAGTAGTTAAGCGGCGAAGCAATCTCTCTGTTGTGATAAAAAGAGATTGCCACGGCCACTTTGCGGCCTCCCAATGACTACTTCGTAATGACTACTTCGGTAGGGATTGCCACGCGCCCTTCGGGCGCTTGCAATGACGCAAAGAGTTGTCACTGCGAGCGAAGCAATCTCTTGTCGTCGTCCCCTGTGTCATTGCGAGCCCGAGCGTAAGCGAAGGACGAAGCAATCTCGTTTCTAATCTATAAGCTCTTAAGAAGAGGTAGAAGCTTCCTGAACTCATCGGTTCCGGCTCTGTTCAGCAATTCGAAAATGACCATTTCTGTAGAACTCATAATTGCTCCGGCCTGTTCAAGGCGTTTGATGCCGATAAGCCTGTTTTCTTCGCTTCTGGAAGATACAGCATCGGTTACAAGATCTACACGATAACCAAGCCTGATGGCATTGGCACCTGTATGGAATATACATACGTGGCTTTCTATGCCGGCAAGTATAATGGTTTTCCGCCCCAGGGATTCAATAGCTTTCCTGATACCTTCGTTTTCGAAGCAACTGAATTCAAGTTTGTTGAGAACGAGGGGATTTTCCACCTTATTTAACAAATCGGGCAGGAAACCGCCGAGCTTTTCACCATTGTGGGTAGTGAACACAACAGGAATTTCGAAAACCTTGGCAACTTCTATGAGGAACCCGCAATTTTTCTTAAGCATGTCGGCTCTAACGCATGGATCAAGGAGAGTTTTCTGGATGTCAACAAGAAGTAGAATACAATCTTTTCTTTGAAGAAACTCAGCCGCTCTATTCATAGACCATCTCCTTTTCTTAAAAAGCTTTCTTGTTGCCTGAACCGTGATTAGTTATTTATAAACACTCTCACAAAGCCTGAACTTTTGCAAGTGGTGAAGCTTGAAAGAAGGAGGACATAAGCCATGGAATGCCGAAAAGAGGAGAATCTGAAGAAATGCACCTGCACCTATGATCCCTGTAACAAAAAAGGAATATGTTGCGAATGCTTGAGCTATCATCTTAAAAACAGACAGCTTCCCGGTTGCTGTTTTCCTCCGGCAGCCGAAAGAACCTACGATAGATCCTTTGAGCACTTTGCAAGATTGGTAATGGAAAAGAAAATTTAAATAATATTATTTTGTCGGTGAAGGGATCTTGATCGAAGCACGTCCCTTCACCAGAAGAGTTTTTACAGCAGGTTAAATCCAACAAGCAGAGCGAAAACCACAAAAATCAGACCGCTCCACAGAAGCGTCATCGTAGTGTAGCCCATAATGTCTCTTGCGGAAAGTTTTGCTAATCCGAGAAGGGGTAGAGCCCAGAAGGGCTGGATCATATTGGTCCACTGGTCTCCCCATGCCACCATCATGGCCGACTTTACAGGGTCGACCCCCATCATTTTTACAGCTTCAATTGTGATTGGGCCCTGAGCTGCCCATTGCCCTCCTCCGGACGGGATGAACATGTTTATAATCCCTGCGGAAATGAACTGAAGAAGATAAAAGGTTTTCGGGTTTGAAATGGCTACAAACCACCCTGCAATGACTTTAGCAAGACCAGTTCCTGTCATTATGCCCTGAATGCCGCCATAGAGAGGAAACTGGAGAGCAATACCGCCGGCCCCTCTTATGGCAATGTTAATGGCTTTTATGTAGTTTATGGGCTTTCCGTGCAGGATAACCCCAGCAATAAAGAAAATAAAAATAACGATATTAAGATTTAAATCCAGACCCTTTTTGTAAAAATGCCAGATCAGGTATGAAAGGCCCATCGCTGCAAAAATCATGTTGATAGTATAACTGTGATCTATCCGCTCGGCCAGAGTAGGATTTTCCGGTCGTGGAACCTTTGGAACTTCACCTAGAAGGTCTTTTATGTCTTCTGGTGAAATGGGCTTGGTTTCCTCTTTTTTGGGATGGATAAGAGCGAAAAGTAGAGGCAACGTGAGGATTATAAGTAGAGCCGGGATAAGGTTAAATGGTTGCAGGATGCTCTGAGAAATCGGTACAGGAGCGCCTGTTAGTTTCTCGACAAAATTTTGAGCATGCTTTGCCGTAGCAACAACTAAAGGAACGGATCCTGAAAATCCCTGGTGCCAGATCACAAATCCACTGTAAGCTGCGCCAATAAGATACGGATAATCTACATCTCTGGTGTTTCTGGCAACCTGAAGAGCCAGAAGTCCACCTACAATAAGCCCGAATCCCCAGTTAATCCACGAACAGACCGCCGCCACAAATGATACGATCATTCCGGCTTTTACAGGCGATGTAGCCTGAGAGGCAATCCATTTGAGGAATGCCTGAACTGGTGGTGTCAAAGCCAGAGCATGGCCGGTGATCAGTATTAGAACCATCTGCATGGCAAAGGCCACAATGCCGTAAAATCCGTTACCCCATTCCGAGATCAGCTTAACGTAGTTTGCATCGGTGAATATCAGAGCGAGGATGGCCGACAGGAAAGTTAGCAAAATGGAAAAAAGATAAGCATCAGGTAAATAATGCTTCATAATGTTAGGTAAAAAACGCTGCAAGTTTACGCAACATAATCACTACCTCCTTCTGTTGAGTTGGTTCCTCTGCAACTGACGGCCCTTAAGACCATGATGTAAGTATTTTACAACAAAGACGTTCCTGTAAGAAGGATCTGAATAGTCATTAGCAAAAAAATATTCGTTTTGTCAAAAAACAGGTTAACCCGAGTTTGCCAAGGCTTTTTGTAAGTTGTCGAAATAATTGGATGCAGGCCAAAGATTATACACTATTAATGCATTGCAAAGACTTTAGCAGAATCCTCAATAAAATATTGCCATGGCTGCCTTACGGCAGCCCCGCAGTGACGTGTTATAGGTGTCATTGCGAGCCGGAGCGAAGCGAAGGCGAAGCAATCTCTCATTGTCTTTTCTTGTGCCATTACGAGCTAAGCGAAGAAATCTCTTTGTTGCGACAAACTCGGGTTAAGGTCGGGATGTCCTGAGCGGTAATGTTGGTAAGGGTGATGAATCACTGGCAGGTTACATGGATTATGGTGTTCCGTTGTTGTAATGGTATAAAATATGCATCTAAACAGCGTGTGGAATAAAGTGATCGCCTTGATACAGGAGGACCAGAATGGGGGTTACGAACACAAGTTTGTCTTCCTTATATCATATCAGCCCTGAACAGCTCATAGCTCGTTTGAGACAGCTTAACAACCTGCAGCGAGAGCTCTTTTTTATGGAAACACTTGGTGGAATCGAAGTTTCTTCGGTTCTACCGGGAAATTCTCAGCCGTCGTTTAGCTCCGTCTTTAACCGGGTTATAAATTATTCTCCTTCGGTTAAAGAGGCCAACAGGAACTCTTCTTCGAAGGAATTTCCGCAGTCGGAAACGGTAGAAAAAACCACTTCAGTCAACAAAGACGGCCTTGCTGAGTCTGAAATTCCCGGTCGTCCAGGCCAGCTTGATAACGACATTGGAGCGCTGTCCCGGCGTTTTGAATCGAAGGCCGATCTTCTGGCCGGTGTGGGGACGATAGGATACGATGCTAATGGAGGCACTTCTTACGGTATCTACCAGATCTCGTCCCGTCAGGGATCGATGGATCAGTTTTTAAAATTTCTGGAGACCAGAAGACCCGATTGGGCTTCACGTCTGAGATCGGCGGGAAATCCCAATACGGGCGGTGTTGACGGCGCCTTCCCCCGAGAATGGAAAGCCATAGCCAGCGAAGCGCCTGAAGAATTTGCTGCCTTACAGCATGAATTCATAAGAGAGCGTTATTTTGAACCTGCCTGTGCCATGATCAAAAGCGAAACAGGGATTGATATTCATAGCGAACCAAAAATCTTGCAGGAGATGGTATGGAGCATGGCGGTTCAGCACGGTGTGGGAGGAGCCGTATCTATTTTTAAGCAAGCGCTGAAAGAGGTGTCGATGGGTGGGACGCAGACGGTCGAAGTACCAAAAGAGGACATCATCGAACGAGTTTATGCTATTCGATCGAAAAAGTTTGCCTCTTCATCCAGTAGAATTCGTCAGGCTGTTATACGGCGATTTGAACAGGAAAAATCCCTTGTTCTTGCTGGACTTGAAAATACAAAGCAGGAACGTTTCAGCCAGTGGAGTTAAATGAGATAACAACTACGGTGAGTATTTGACCGGCCTGAGTCAAAAAAACGACATCTACAGAGTTTACCATAGAACGGGATGTCACAGATTATAATCGGATTATAATCGAAGACTCCAAACCGGGTTAGCCACTTGTTGTGTTGTAATGGGTGAAACTTTAAAATGGTGAGTTCAAAGCAGGCAATTAACTACAGTGACAGGTGACGACCAAGTATGAATTGGAAAATCGTCTGTCACCCGTCACCGGTTGTTTTGACTATGCTGCGTTAGCGGCCACTCTGTCTATGTAGTCGAAGATATCCTGAACGGTGCGGATTTTTTCCGCATCTTCATCGGGGATTTCAATGTCGAAGGCTTCTTCTAAGGCCATGATCATTTCGACTACGTCGAGCGAATCGGCCCCCAGGTCATCGATGACATGTGCTTCGGGTGTGATGGTTTCTCTTTCGATACCAAGCTTGTCTGCAATGATGTCGATCACTTTTTCCTTAATTGCTGCTTTGTCCATCTGTGTCCTCCTCTTTCATAAATACGTTGGTCTTACGGTTTTCTGACAGTACCGTTCCGTGGAATAGAACCTCGAGAATCGAAGGGGTTTCCTCCGTAAGGCTGTAGCTACATCCGTGGTCTATCCATCTCTGGATGATGCCGTGAATGAAGCCCATAAAGCCGTAAAATATGAATTCAAAAGAGATAGGCTTATAAATTCCTTTTCTCGTGGCTTCAAAGATTCTTTTTCTTACCGGTAGAAGCCTCTTAAAGGCTCTCTTCAGATACTGCTGACGTTCTGATGCCGATTTTTCCCGAAACAGTAGCTGATATATGCCTCGATTGTTTTCAAAAAAGGCCAGATAAGTTTCCACACACTGAGCTATTATCTGGGTAACATCCTGGTCATCTTTCTGGATTATTTCTCTAATAGCATTGTCCAGAAGTTCAATGCGGGATTCGATGAGCGCATTGAAGAGAGCCTCTTTGCTCGGGAAATACCTATAAATGGACCCTTTACCTATGCCGGCTCTCTTGGCTATATCATCAACAGTTGTTTCGTGATAGCCTTTTTCGGCAAAGACTTCCATAGCGGCGGACAGAATAAGGTCTCTTGTTGATGGATAAAAGAATGAGCTGTCATCGGTTCGTTTTGGAGAGGAAAGAGTTTTGTATGCTTTAAGGCTTTCAATCAAGAGTGATTGTAAGATTTGAGGAAGGGGTTTGTTAAGTCTTGCTGCCAGTTCTTCAAGGATAGGAATTAGGCTTTCCTGATCTGGTATATTGTCAATAAGAGACGAAAGAATTTCGACAATAAAGGCATACTGTTCTTTTTCAGGGGTAGATTCTATATCCTGAGCTATGAATTGCTCCCACTTTTCTTTGGGGCTTAATTTAAGAGTCTTTTTAACAGATTTCATATTCCCTTCCTTGACTGACCGGTCAGTTCTTACAATAAAACTTTACGGCCTGTCAAGAATAAAGAGAGCCTGTTCGAAAAAACTGATTTAATGGATGACAACGGCTTATTTCATGTAGAGCTTGGACAGGTAAAGGAAGGTCATTGCAAGGCCGCCGTTTCCCACTACGTCATTGCAAGGCGGCCGTTTCCCACTGCGTCATTGCGAGGCTGCCGGAAGGCGGCCGTAGCAATCTCTACCGAACCTGTCATTGCGAGGCCGCGAAGTGGCCGTGGTGATTGCTTCACTTCGTTCGCAATGACGAGATTGCTTCGCCTTCGGCTCGCAATGACACAGGGGGAAGGCAATGACGAGATTGCTTCGTCGCTTCGCTCCTCGCAATGACAGGAAAAAGTCCTCGCAAGGACACAATAAACACATTCTCCAGTTATGCATTTTTCGAACAGGTTCTCTTTTTTCTTGACTTGGGCTTTTCAGTGCTGTATTGAATGAATGTTCATTCAGAATGAAGGGTGCATTCTCCGAATCGAACTGAAAAGGAATTGCGAATGGTCAGCAAAAATTCTAACGACAAAAAGACAGAAAAATACGAGCGCATTCTCGATGCCGCCATCAGGGTCTTTGCTCAGAAGGGGTTTTATCAGTCTCGAGTTTCCGACATAGCTCGAGAAGCCGGCGTCGCCGACGGCACGATCTATCTCTACTTCAAGAACAAAGACGATATACTGATTTCCATCTTTGAAGAGAAAATGAGAAGCGCCATAGCCATCTTCCAGCAGGAACTGTCTCAGACGGAGAATGCCCTTTCTAAACTGAAACGTTTCGTGCGTGTTCATCTTGACCTTTTTCGGCAGAATCCGGAACTGGCTGCCGTGCTTCAGGTGGAACTTCGCCAGAGCAGCCGATTTATGAAAGAATACAAAAAGGTCGAACTTAAGCGATTCCTCGATATTATCGGGGACATTGTTAAGCAGGGCCAGGAGGAGGGACTTTTTAGAAAAGATTTACCGGTAAGCCTCGTTAAGCGCTTCATTTTTGGCGCACTGGACGAGGTCATTTCCACATGGGTTCTATCAGGAGGTAGATTTAATCTAACGGACTATGCCGATGTCCTGTCTGATCTTTTTATCCGGGGGCTCGGCACAATTAGAGTGTTCGAGGATGTAATATCTTCGGAAGAAGGAGGGGCTTCCGAGGTTGCGTCCTCAAATTCCACGGAAGGGGGAAAAAATTATGAAGCTCATCGTTGATGAACGAGACGCAAAATTTGTTCTTTATGAGCAACTGAAAGTTCAGGATCTCTGTAAGTATCCGAAATACGCCGACTTTTCACCCGACATGTTCGACATGGCCATTGCGGAAGCGGCAAAGCTCGCCGAAAAAGAGTTTTATCCTACAAACAAGATTGGAGACAAAGAAGGCTGCAAGTTTGAAAACGGTCAGGTCAGAGTTCCGGAAGCTTTTCATAAGGCCTATAAAGCCTATGTAGAAGGCGGATGGCTTGCAATGCCTGATCCACCTGAAGTCGGCGGTCAGGGCTTTCCCTTTGTTGTTTCCAATTGCTGTGTGGAATTTCTCGCCGCTGCCAACTGGGCTCTCCTTATGTATCCCGGCCTTACCCACGGGGCGGCAAGGCTTCTTTACAAATACGGAACTCCCGAGCTCAAGGAAATCTACATGTACAAAATGTTCTCCGGCGAATGGGGCGGAACCATGTGCCTTACGGAAGCCGGAGCCGGAAGTGACGTTGGAAACCTGAGAACCAAAGCATACCGTAATCCCGACGGCACCTACCGTATAGAAGGCCAGAAAATTTTCATTTCATCCGGCATGCATGACCTGACGGAAAATATCGTCCACATGGTTCTTGCTCGCATAGAAGGAGCTCCTCCGGGAACCAAGGGCATCTCAATCTTCCTTGTACCGAGACTTCGTGTGGATGAAAACGGTAACTTAGTTGATAACGATGTCACCTGCGGCGGTATCGAACACAAGATGGGTATCCACGGCTCGGCAACGTGTGTCCTTAACTTCGGTGAAAACGGCCGTTGCATTGGCTATCTCATGGGCAAGGAAAATGAAGGCATGCGGATCATGTTCGACATGATGAACGAAGCGAGGCTTTTTGTAGGCCTTCAGGGACTTGCTCATGCAAGCGCCGCCTATCTCCATGCCTTAAAATACGCCAAAGAGCGTATTCAGGGCGCTCCCGTTGAGAAGATGAAAGACCCGACGTCGCCTCGAGTTCCCATCATTCAACATCCGGACGTAAGACGCATGCTCATGTTCATGAAGAGCGGAAGCGAGGCTCTTAGGTCTCTCATGTATGTCGCCGCTTACTGCATTGATCGAGTCGAAGTGGCTGAAAGCGATGAAGAACGAGAACTCTTCCAGGGCTACGTCGACCTGCTCATCCCGATCTGTAAGTCCGTTGGAAGCGATCTCGGGTTTAGAATCTGTGAAACGGCCATTCAGGTTTACGGTGGTTACGGTTACACTTCCGAATACCCCGTTGAACAGTTCCTGAGAGATTGCAAGATAGCATCCATTTACGAAGGAACCAACGGCATTCAGGCGCTGGATCTCATCGGACGGAAACTCACATATAAGAACGGCCAGCTCGTGAAGAACGCCTTCAAATTCGCTTCCGAAAAGCTCGCTCAGTTCAAGCAGAATTATCGTCTTAGAGAACTTACCCAGATCTACGAAGAAGCCCAAAACATCCTTATGGAAACCACCAAGTACATGGGATTCAAGGGAATGAGCGAGGATTTCTATGTAGCCATTCTTAACGCCAAGCCCTACCTTGACCTCTTCGGAGACGTGACGCTCGGATTCCTTCTCCTCTGGCAGGCAAACATTGCTGATGAAAAGCTCCAGAAGATCTACGCAGAATACGGTGCAACCGATGCTCGCTCCCAGAGGAAGGTTCTCGAAGATAATCGCGAAGCCGCTTTTTACTACGGAAAGATTGCATCTGCCCGCTACTTCATTACTCAAACTCTGACTCAGGCCCGAGGCAAAGCTCGAGCGATCATGAGCGGCGACACTTCACCGCTGGACATTCCCGAAGCGGGATTTGCTCTGGACTAAAAACTAACCCGGTATGAAAAAGCGAGGCGTCGTTCGCGGCGCCTCCTGGTTCAAAAAGGAGGATTGAACAATGAAGGCAAGAGATGTGGTGCTTGTTGACGGAATCAGAACGGCTTTCGGCAAAGCCGGAGAAAAGGGATTCTTCTGGTACACTAGAGCAGATGACATGGTAGTTAAAGTCATCAGGGAGCTCCTTCGCAGGAACCCTCAGGTCAAGCCTGAAATGATCGAAGAGAACGTCTGGGGTGCTACCACTCAGGAAAAAGACCAGGGACTTACTCTCGGAAGAACCTCGGCTATTCTCGCTGGCCTTCCGGTAGATTGCGCCGGTTTTTCTGTGGATCGTATGTGCGCCGGTGGTATGACTGCAGTAACCTGTGCTGCTTCTGAAATTGCCCTTGGTGCCTGTGATATCGCTATAGCCGGTGGAGTCGAACACATGGGGCATCATCCCATGGGAGCAACGGCAGACCCTAATCCTCGATTTCTCACAGAAAGATTAGTTTCCGAAGATGCCCTTGTGATGGGGAAAACGGCCGAAAATCTCCATGATGAATTTCCTGAAATTACAAAGGAAATGGCCGACGAATATGCTTACTGGTCTCAGAAAAAGGCGGCCAAGGCCTATCAGGAAGGCAAAATCCAGAAGACGATTGTCCCCATGACGGTTTACACAAAGGAAGGATGGGTGGTTGCCGACTACGATCAACAGCTTCGTCCCGACACAACTATCGAAGGGCTTAAGAACCTCCGTACCCCCTTCAGACCCCTTGGCAAGGTTACGCCCGGTAACTCTTCAGGACTGAATGACGGCGCTGCCGGAGTTCTTCTCATGTCTGCCGAAAAAGCTGAAGAACTCGGTATCCAGCCGAAGATGCGTCTTGTTGCTTACGCCTATGCAGGAGTTCGCCCCGAAGTTATGGGACTTGGACCGATTCCCGCGACAAAGAAAGTTCTTCAGAAAGCTGGCCTTACGATAGACGATATTGATATCATTGAATTGAACGAAGCCTTTGCCGTGCAGTGCCTTGTATTCATGAAAGAATTCGGCTTCAAGATGCCAAACGATGAGCGTATCAACCCCTGGGGTGGAGCGATCGCTTTAGGGCATCCGCTTGCATCTTCTGGACCGCGCCTCATGATCCATCTGATGCATCTTTTTGAAGAAAATCCCAGCGCTCGTTATGGTCTTACCACTATGTGTGTGGGACTTGGTCAGGGAGGAGCGGTTATCTGGGAAAACCTTATGAGAAAGTAGCGCGTTAACTGCTACGCGTCACGAAGAAAGGGGGAATATCATGGCTGAGCCGATTACTCAGTTTTTTGTAAATTTTTATAAATCGCCCGTTGGTAAAATAGCTATCATGACCATGGATAACGGGCAGGACTATAAAAAGCCCAACGTTTTCAGCGAAGGCGCTCTTAAGTCTCTAAACGAAGCAATCAACAAAGTTCTTGCCGAAGGCGACGTCAAAGGTCTCATCCTGACCGGTAAACCCTATATTTTCGCTGCGGGGGCAGACCTTACTCAGGTGCCTTTTATAAACACTTTTGAACAGGGATATGCCATCGGGAAGGCAGGACATGAAACCTTCAAACGCCTCATGAACCTTCCCTTCCCCACCGTTGCCGCTATAAACGGAGTGGCACTCGGCGGCGGACTTGAGATCTCTCTCTACTGCCAATATCGAACCGTATCGAAGAGCGCTCAGGGAATCGGCTTTCCCGAATGCTTCATAGGGCTCGTTCCCGGATGGGGAGGGTGCACTCTGACACCCAAACTTGTGGGTCCGGAAAAAGCCGTTGAGCTCATTATTTTCAACGCTCTCAACCAGAACCGCATGATCGACGGGCCCACCCTCTACAACATGGGAATTGCCGACAGGCTTTTTGAAGGCGCCGAATTTCTTGATGAATCTATTCAGTTCCTGCAGGCTATAATCAAAGGTGAAGTGTCCATCGAGAGAAAAGCTCCCGATATGTCGAATGCCGCTGCTGTGATTCAAAAGGCCCGTGAGTTTGTTGACAATAAGGTTCACGGTGCTGCTCCTGCTCCTTATCGGGCTCTTGAGATCATTGAAGGCGTCTGTGTATCAGGATGGGATATTGATCGCGGCTTCGAGGAAGAAAACAAGGCGCTCGGCGATCTTATAAAGAGCCGTCAGTGCAAGTGCTCCATCTATGCCTTTGATCTCGTGAATCGTTATGCCAAGAAGGTTCAGGGAATTCCGGCCGAAAAACCCATGCCCGTCAAGAAGATCGGTATCATCGGCGCCGGACTCATGGCTTCTCAGCTTGCGCACCTCTTCATCCATCGCCTCGGCATTCCGGTGGTCATGAAGGACATCAAGCAGGAATTTGTTGACAAAGGCTGCGCTTACGTTGCTTCCGAGTTCCAGAAGATGGTTCAGAAAGGACGTCTTACTGAAGCCAAAGCTCGTTATCTCACAAGTCTTCTCAAGGGCACGCTTGATTACGCCGACTTTGCCGATTGCGATTTCGTTATAGAAGCGGTCTTCGAAGATATGAAGGTCAAGAAGCAGGTCTTTGCTGAAGTTGAAGCCGTTGTAAGCCCGCAGTGCATACTTGCTACCAATACGTCATCTCTGAGCGTTACGGAAATGGGCGCCGATCTCCAGCATCCTGAACGAGTTGTGGGGTTCCATTTCTTCAACCCTGTGGCGGTGCTTCCTCTCATTGAGATCATCAAGACTCCCAAGACTAACGACCTGACTCTTGCAACAGCCTTCGATCTTGCCAAGAAGCTTAAAAAGACTGGTATTCTCGTCAAGGATTCTCCTGCCTTCCTCGTGAACCGCATCCTTCTAAAGATGCTCGTTGACTGCCTTGACATTGTGGATCAGGGAGCTCCTTTCCAGCAGGTTGATAACGCCGCCCTGTCTCTTGGACTTCCCATGGCGCCCTTTGATCTCCTTGCCCTGGTTGGGCCGGCCATTGCTTACCATGTAAACTGCACGCTCCATGATCAACTGAGCCCCGAACGGTTCCCCATAAACGAAAATCTCAAGCGCATCGTAGAGGCCGGAAAGCGCTCTATCTACCTGCCTAACTCCAAAGAAGTCGATCCCGAAGTGGAAAAGCTCTGGATTCGTAAGGGCAATCGCCAGTTCCATGAAGATGAGATCAAAGACATTGTCCTTTCCAATCTGGCTAAGGAAATCGATCTTATACTGCAGGAAAAGGTTGTCCACAGCGCTAAGGATGTTGATCTTGCCATGATTATGGGCGCCGGCTGGCCCTTCTTCATGGGCGGTATCACCATGTATCTCGATATGACGGGGATCACGCCAAAGGTGTTGCAGAAGCTGTTCTTTGAGATGAGATAGAAAGGGTTATTGAGAAACCACGGACGGACTTTATCTTGTCATTGCGAGCGCCCGAAGGGCGCGTGGCAATCTCATAAAAGGGTAAAACGAGATTGCTTCGCTTCGCTCGCAATGACACCTGTTTACGTCATTGCAATGACACCTGTTTACGTCATTGCGAGGCTGTCGCAAGGCAGCCGTGGCAATCTGATGTAGCAGTCATTGCGAGGCCACGAAGTGGCCGTGGCAATCTCAGAGATTGCTTCGCCCTTCGCTTACGCTCGGGCTCGCAATGACACGGGAGGAAGATAAGGAGAGATTGTTTCGTCGCTTCGCTCCTCGCAATGACGCTCTCTTTTCATCATCGGTGGTTCCCTCCTCGGTAAATTCGCGGTGGATGCTTTAGAGCGTTCGCCGCGAATTTTTTTATGTAACTCATTCCCTGGTTTGTGCGACAATACAACCTTAACATTCGACAATCCATTGTTAACTCAAAGAGGACAGATGGCGGTGTGGAAAACGACGATAAAAGCCCTTAGTGTCGGAATAGTCATTTCCTTTGCAGGATGCTTTTCTGTGGGACCGGATTATACCAGACCCCATGTGCCTGTTCCTGAATCGTGGCATAATTTGAAAGACCATCCTGCGAAAACGATCCTTTCAGAGGCTGACGAAAAGCTTCTTGCTGAGTGGTGGAAAACTCTGGGCGATCCTGTGCTTTCGAATCTGATTAAGAGATCCGTGAAGGGAAACCTCGATGTGGTTAAGGCATACGCCCGTGTTAGAGAAGCGAGAGCACGTCGAGGTGTTGCCGCATCGGCTCTTTTCCCGACTCTCGGGATGTCGGCTTCGGCTAAGGGGTCGTATACCGACGTCCACAAAGGACCGACAACAACTCAAGATTATTACGATCTGGGCTTCGATTCTTCCTGGGAACTCGACATCTTTGGCGGCACACGACGGTCTGTCGAGGCAGCTCAACGGACTCTGGAAGCCACAGAGGAAAATCTCAAAAACGTTCTTGTATCTCTTACGGCCGAGGTGGCCCTTACCTACGTGGAACTTAGAACCTATCAGAAACGGCTTGCCGTAGCTGAGGAAAATCTTGCTGTTCAGGAAGAATCTTTTCGTCTGGCTTCATGGCGATACGAAGCGGGACTGAGCGATGAACTTGCCGTCCAGCAAGCCCGGTATAATCTGGAAAGCACCCGGTCGCAAATTCCCCTTCTAAGAGCAAGCATTGACGAAGCCATGAACCGCCTTGCCGTTCTTACCGGTGAACCGCCTGGAAAGCTTCACAACGAACTGGAAGATTACACCAGTTATAAGCTGTCCGTGCCGCAGGATGATCTACTGGTCGGAATTCCGGCCGATCTCCTTCGCCGCCGTCCTGACATTAAAAAAGCCGAACGGGAGCTGGCGGCTCAAACTGCTCGCATAGGGATTGCCGAAGCGGAACTGTATCCTAAACTTTCTCTTAGCGGATCTATCGGGCTGGAAGCTCTGTCTCCCGGAGGAATTTTTGCCTCGGCTACGAAAACAATTCTAGGGAGAGGGTTCCTGTCATTTCCTATTTTTCGCGGCGGAGCACTAGTTGGTGCCGTCGAAGCTGAAAAAGCCCTTACTGAACAGGCCCTTGCATCTTACCGTTCGACCGTTCTTCAGGCTCTTGAGGAAGTAGAAAATGCCATAAAATCCTACGCTGAAGAAAAAAAGCGGCATGAGGCTCTTGTAAGTGCCGAGCTTTCGGCACGCCGTGCTGCAGATCTTGCCCGGCAGAAATACGCTTCGGGACTGGTGGACTTCGGCACTGTCCTTGAAGCAGAAAGATCTCATCTCGCTCTTCAGGATCAACTCACTCAGAGCGAGGGAAATATTATTTCGTACTTGATCAGATTGTATAAGGCTCTTGGAGGAGGATGGCTGGTAAGTGAATAACACGAATAAATTGTCATTGCGAGGCCACGAAGTGGCCGTGGCAATC
>CAZWJX010000061.1:0-2768 GCA_964634695.1 uncultured Syntrophobacterales bacterium
TCTCTCTTGAGCTCCACCGGCCATAGAATGCTCTCTCCGTTGGATGTCTGGTCACATTATTGACGTTCTTGAAGAAGCCCCGTAATTATGCCGAAGGTTTCTTTGAACGTCCTCGAGATCAATTCTCCCCAGCCTCCAACAGAAAGAGCTGCAAAAGTGATTCCAACCAGTATTGTTACTGCAAATCCCACAACCAGTATGTTAATTTGTGGGGCAAATTTGGCGATAAGGCCCATGCCCAGTTCTGTAAGAAATAGAACAACTATAATCGGTGCCGCTATTTTTATGGCAAGAGCGAGACAGGCTGACGATAGGGTAATAAGTTTTGACCCGAAGTTTTCTAATTGAAGATTCGCAAAAGTTCCTACAGGAAAGGCTTCGAAACTCTTATAAACGGCCAGTATTATGAAATGGTGTCCATCGATTGAGAAGAATATGAGAGTTGCAAAGAATTGCAGGAATCGACTTATGAGAGTTAACTGGACGCCTGTTAGCGGGTCGGCTACCTGAGCGAAACCAAAGCCCATCTGGAAACTTATTATTTCACCGGCGAGTTCAAAAGCTCCGAGAATGAGGAGTAACGCAAAGGAAAGAATGATGCCAAAGATCATTTCTCCAAGAATTACGCTTGTAAGCATAACAGGATCTGTGGGGATCGGTGCTATACGGTGGGAAAGCGGAAGGTAAAAAACTAAAGTGACAAAAAAAGCTGTAAGGGCTTTGAAGGTTGTCGGTAGTTCTGTTGCTCGCAGGAAAGGAAAGACCGTAACGGCTATTCCGACTCTGAGAAATATCGCAAGGAATATCAGAACGTCTTGAAGAACAATTGTAAATTTCATGAAATTTCATCGTATCCAGAAGGGTATATTCTGGAATATCTCTCGAGTAAGGCTACTAAGGCGGCCTATCATCCAGCTTCCAAAGATGAGAAGAGCGATGAATGTAGCAACTATTTTCGGAACAATAGTAATAGTTGCCTCCTGAATCTGTGTCACGGCCTGAAAGATGCTTATAATTACTCCGACGATCAAGCTTACCAGAAGGACCGGAAGACTGACCATAAGCATGGTTTCCAGAGCCTGACGTCCAAGTCCTATGACAAATTCTTGGGTCATCCCCATTTCTCCTTCGCCTGTAAGCAGTCGCAGATTTTAAGAAAAGCTTTTTACGAGGGATTCCACGAGAAGTCCCCATCCATCTACCAGAATAAAGAGCATTATTTTAAAGGGAAGAGATATCATGACCGGTGGAAGCATCATCATTCCCATGGAGAGAAGTATGCTTGCTACCACCATGTCCAGGATCAGGAAAGGGACGTATATAAGAAAGCCGATCTCGAAAGCTGTCTTCATCTCACTTACGGCAAAAGCCGGTATGATCGTGGTGAGAGGCAGCTCATCAGGCGATTCGGGTTTTTTGCCTCCTGTCGCGATAGATGCGAAGAGAGCCAAATCCTTTTTTCGAGTGTTTTTCAGCATGAAATCCTTAAAGGGTTTTACGAAATTCTCGAGAAACTCCTCATCACTTATTTCTCCTTCTTTGTAGGGGATATAAGCATTTTCGTAAGCTTGATTCCAGACCGGCTTCATGATGAAGAAGGTTAGAAACAGGGCGAGGGATACCAGAATCTGATTTGGAGGCGCTTGTTGGGTGCCCAGAGCATGTCGAAGAAAGGAAAATACCACAACTATACGGGTAAAAGATGTCATCAATAACAGAATCGCCGGTGCTACAGATAAGACCGTAATGACCAGAGCAATTTTTATAACCGTGGAGACCTGTTCAGGTCCATGAGGTGACCTGAGATCGAAGGTCAGAGGAGGAATTTTTATTTCTGCGGCGGGCACCGTAAGAGGGAGTAGAAGGAGCGCGATAATAATAAGTAACAAGCCAGTCTTTTTCATGGCTTAACTTTGTTATCTTCATCGGATTCAGAAATTTTCATTTCCAGGGACGACCATCCTTCTTTAAGGGTTATATTCTGTGGACCAATGCCCACGACGAATTTAAGCCCATCAATTTCAACAAGGACAAGTGAATGTTTGGGTGATAGCATGTATTTTTCAATTACTTTTATACGGCCCGTGCCACCGTAGCGAGGTATTAATCTGGGAAAGTACTTTTTCACAAAAAATAGAGTTCCCAGCATGAGAAGTATTATAAAGCCGAGAACGCCTGCAGTCTTAAGCAGGAGATATCCAAAAGATGTATTTTCCACTAGTCGGTTCCCAGTTGTTTTACTCGTTCAATGGGGCTTATAATATCGGTAATGCGAACTCCGAATTTTTCGTTAACCACCACCGGTTCACCTCGAGCTATAAGTTTGCCGTTGACGAGAATTTCCAGAGGTTCACCGGCAAGCTTTGTCAGTTCGATAACAGAGCCCTGTCCGAGTTGCAAAAGGTCATGGATAAGGATTGTCGCTCGTCCCAGCTCTACGGAAACTTCCAGAGGTATGTCCAGTAGAAAATCCAGATCTCGACGTTTAACTTCTCCAGCCGAATCCTGAAGATCTGGAAAGTGGACCTTTTCATTTTCAACGGTTGTTGTCATATTGTCCCCCTCTTTAATAAGGTTTTATTTTTATTCAGTTTCCGGGTATATGAGATCTGTAATTTTTACTGCTTTACTTCCGCGGTAGATACCGGGCATACCGAGAAATTTTTTTACGCCCTGAACTCTAACCACTATAGGCTTTCCGACATCCTGATTTAAAACAATTACGTCGCCTTTTTCAAGCTTCAACAAATCCTTCGATTTTATCTCTG
>CAZWJX010000061.1:2778-13408 GCA_964634695.1 uncultured Syntrophobacterales bacterium
CTTCCCAGTTCTGCGACCAGTTGAACACTAACTTCGCTGATACGCTTCTTAAGCCGCCGTATCCATGTTTCATCAATTTCAAGCTGATCACTTTGATAACTCGCATGAAGCCTCTGTCTTATGGGTTCGATAGTGGAGTAGGGAAGACAAAGTATCATCCTACCAATAGCTTGATCTAATTCAAATTCGAAATGTATTACGATAACCAGATCACTTGGTGGAACGATAGCTGCAAATTGTGGATTTACTTCTGATCTTACATACTGGAACTGGACGGGAACTACGGGCTTCCACACATTTTCCAGTTCGGTAATTACCGAATGAACAAGTCTCATAATGACCCTATTTTCTACTGATGTGAAATCACGTCCTTCGATTTTGAAACGGCTTCTTCCTGTTCCGCCAAAGAAGCAGTCGAGTAGATTGAAGATGAGCTTGCTTTCAATGATAAGCAGTATATGTCCTCGCAAAGGGTTCACTTTTATTATGTGCAGACTTGTGGGAACGGGGAGAGTCTTCATGAACTCGCCGAATTTGAGCATCTCTGTTGTGGTTGTAGATATATCGACGACACGGCGAAGAGCACTGGATATGTTTACACGGTAGAGGCGAGCGAAACGTTCGTTAATGATTTCCAGAGTGGGCATACGTCCACGAATAATTCGATCCTGAGCGGTGAGATCATAGGGTCGTATGCCACTTTCGTCATATTCGGTTTTAACCGTCTCAACTGTCTCTATCTCGCCGTCGCTCAGGCCTCTGAGCAGCGCATCTACTTCTTCCTGTGAAAGAATCTTCTCCATAGGCTCACTGAATCAGAAATTCTGTGAAATAGATGTTTGTAACTTTACCGTTTTTTAAAGAAGCATTCACCTTTGTCATAAGTTCCTTTTTTAAAGTCTGTTTTCCCGGAAGCGTGGATATGTCGTCAAATGTTTTGCTTGAAAGCACCGTGAGAATAACATCCCGGATTCTGGATGTTTCTTTAGTAATTTCCTCTTCTACTTTTTTATTATCAAGTTCCAGTTCCATGGTTAACTTAAGGTATCGCTTTCCCCCGGGATCTGCTAAATTTACCAGAAAGGTATCCATCTTGTACAGGATAGCTTGCTGAGCTTTTTCTGTTTTCTGGGATTTTTCATGCCCGGCCTCTTCTCCTTTTGGTTTCTTGAAAAACTTCGTGTAAGCAAAGAATCCCCCTCCTCCCAACGCTATCACTACTATAAGCAAAAGGATAATGAGCTTCATTTTGGATGATTTTTTCGGTTGTTCTTTTTTTTCTTCAGGTTCTGCCATCTTCTTTTCCTCCTGGTATTATTTCTACTGGAACCGGCTCACTCTTTTACTTGGCGGAACAAAAGAGTGCAGTTTCTGTTCGATAATTCTAGGATGTTCACCTAGAGTAAGGGAAATTATGCCAACTATGATCATTTCTTTAATTATGCTTTCTTCTTTGCTTCTTGCTCTCAGCTTTCCAGCCATCGGAAGACATATCAAATTAGCTGCGACAGCACCGTAAAAGGTGGTTAACAGGGCCACGGCCATTGCCGGACCTATAGTTGAAGGATCGGACATGGTTCTGAGCATCTGGACTAGGCCTATCAGTGTTCCGATCATACCCATTGCCGGGAAAAATGTTCCCATGGTTTCTAGAATTTCGGCTCCTGCGCTATGTCTCTCCTGAAGATAGTCAATTTCTCTTTCGAGAATTTCCTTTATCGATTCAGGATCCATTCCGTCAATTGCCATTTGCAAAGCTTTGACAAGAAATTCGTCTTTAAGATGCTCAAGCTCATTTTCTAGAGCCAGGATGCCTTCTTTTCTCGCTTTGTAAGCGAAATCGATGAATAAGTCCACGATGTTTTCATATCTCCAGGTTTTCACGAAAAAGGCGTTTTTAACTACCTTGGTCATACCGATAACTTCCTGAAGCGAGTGGCGGATTAGAGTAATTCCCAGAGTGCCTCCGATTACAATCATGGCAGCAGGGAGATTCAGAAATATGCTTATACCGCCCCCGAACATTATTGCTATGATGACAAGTGCGAAGCCAACAATGATACCGATAAAAGTTGCCAGATCCATCGGCTCTTTGCCCTATCAATCAATGAATTTGCACGTCGTGGTGATCTCACTCTGTCATTGCGAGGCCACGAAGTGGCCGTGGTGATTGCTTTGCTCGCAATGACGGGCATGAAAGTCATTGCGAGGCTGCCGCAAGCCAGCCGTCGCAATCTAACAAAAAGACAATGATGAGATTGCTTCACCTTCTCTCAGGCTCGCAATACCACAAACAGGGTGTCATTGCAAGCGCCCGAAGGGCGCGTGGCAATCTAATTTCATAGTGACGAGATTGCTTCGCCTTCGCTTCGCTCCGGCTCGCAATGACGAGCGTGAGCGTCACTGCGGCCGTGAGAGTCATTGCGAGGCTGCCGCAAGGCAGCCGTGGCAATCTCATAAAAAACAATGACACGGGTAAAGCGAAGTTATCCCAGATTGTCAGAAAATTTTTAGAGCCTGGTTAAATGATATGCAAGCAAAATAAAAAAGTTCTGTTGGCTGGCAAAATAGTAAATGGACCGAAAAAACAACGGTAGGAAAGAGTCATTTACTAATTCCCACCGTTGTTTTGCAGATTCATTTTATCTTACGATGTTAACTGCTGTATTTAACATATCAGATGAAGTGGTGATAACCTTTGAATTTGCGTTGAAATCTGCCTGATAGATTATCATGTTCACAAGTTCTTCGGATAGATCCACGTTGGAGCCTTCGAGCGCAAAGCTCATTATGGTTCCCATACCCTCCGTTCCGGGCTGTTTGGGGCCAAATTTCCCTGCATTAGCACCTTCTCTCCAGAGATTTCCCCCTACTCGAACCAATCCATTTGGATCGTTGAAGTAATAAAGTCCTATTGTGGCTAGGGGCTCTTGAGAAATTTCACCCGTATTTTTGTCTATGCCATAGATTTCTCCATTGTCTCTGACTACAAAGTCGCTATAAGTGTTTATGTCCAGAGTTATTTCTTTTCCCTCCTGGGTGGATAACACTGACATACCAAGATAATTGACCAGCTTTCCATCTTTATTCAGGTAAAAACCACCATCCCTCGTATAGAATATGTTACCAGAAGAATCTTTGACTCCAAAAAATCCCTTTCCATTGATGGCCAGATCTGACCAGTTAGAAGTGTTAATAATTGGTCCTTGGGCGAAGTTGGTGAGAACAGCCAGAGGCCTCGATCCCGAGCCTTCTCTATCGTTGAAGGAAGAAACTGTTGAATAATAACCGGCAACAAAATCGCAAAAACGTATAGAATTGGCTTTGAAACCTACTGTGTTAGCGTTAGCGATATTATCACTTACGACAGAAACAGCTGTGCTGAAGCTTCTCAAGCCGTTTACTCCATTATATAGAGCGGTTCCGATCCCTGCCATGGCTTTCCCTCCTTTATTTTAAGTGTTTCCTCTTGCTTGATTTTGCTGAGAGCTTGTTTGATTTGCGGGCTTGTCATTCCAGATCTGGATTACATAACCTGCTGGCATTTTTAATAAATCATCACCGAGAACCAGATAGGGTAGCCCTCCTATAAATTTAAGACTTGTGACTTTACCTTCCGCATCAGGGTAAATAACCTGTTTCTGTCCTTTTTCATTAATGACTTCTATTTCAACTCTGTAGTCTCCATCCGGGACTTTATTTCCATAATTATCCAGCCCGTCCCAGCCTATAGAATATGAGCCTTTATCGAGCTGACCCTTGTCCAGCGATCTTATCAACTTGCCGGACTGGTCGTATATTTTAATTGTAACAATCCCCTTATTCTCCATGGTGAAATTAAGATCCTGGGGAGTACCATTCTTAACGGTAATTAGATCAGTAAAGCCTTTAACGTACTTATCTGTGAGCCCAATTGCTTCCATGTTGTTTATTGATGAAAGGTATTGAGCACCCTCTTCCAGATATGTGTTGGCTTTAATTAGCTGTTCCACCGTGCTGAACTGAGCAAGCTGGGCAGCCAGTTCGTAAGACTGCATAGGATTCAGAGGATCCTGATGTTCGAGCTGGGTCGTAAACATCGTTAGAAAGGCTTTCAGATCGAGCATCTTGTTTTTTTGCAGGTCAATCAGGTTCTTATTATCGCTATTAGCGAAAGGCGGGACGCCGAGGATGTATGGTTTATCAACGATCATGGTTGCCTCCTATGCGTAGAAATATATCAGATGCCCGCCGGTATTGGTGAGTCCTGCTTTAGTGATGCCAGTCTGAACCGTAAGTTGTGGATCAAGTACCGTATCGGACCCACTGGTGAAATAAGCATTTTTGCCGTAATTTCCGTCGTTGTTGTTAGCATTTCCATGACCGTTTTCAGTTTCCACCGAGAACTCATCGAGCATTAAACCCTGTTCTTCCAGATATTGTTTAAGAGCCTCACTGTTTTTCTGAAGCAAATCTCGCACCCTTTCATCCTCGGTTTTAATATGGGTAGTAATTTTATTTTCCCGAGCGCTGAGCTTTACAACAATTCGACCCAGCTCCTTTGGCTCCAGCTGAAGGATGAGCTGATTTTTCCCTTCCTGGGTCATTTGCTGGATTCTTTCTGCCAGTTGTGATGCCATAACCGCCTGAGATGTAACCTGTAAAGTTGGCGAGAGATGTGTCTGAGCTTGATTTAGGACTTGTCCAAAGCTCTGAGAATTTCCAAGTAGTCCACCCAGAAAATTGTTGGATTCTAATAAAATATTTTGAGCATTCTGGTTAGAAAAGAAACTATGGGAGAATTTACTGTCACCTGAGCCTGAAAAACTATCAGTGGAAATTTGTGTTACAGTTGCTTGACTTTCTGATCCTTGATACGGTGTAAACAGACGAACTGTTTCATCACTTTTATTTGTGTACTTGTGTATGTTGCCTGCTAGGCTGGAAGTTGTCTGGGATGCCTCTGAACCGTCAGGGAGGTGGCTCGCCTGCGATGCAGGGTTATTAAATGCCGTGGATGTCGAAGTACTTGGGGTAACAGTTTTATCCAGTAGGTCTTTCATGTTTTTTTGATGCAACTGGTAGTATACATCCTGATTCTGAATGAATTGCGTATTTGGTGAATTGCGATCGGGAATAAGGGTTCTGGCGAAGGCATCTTTAAGATCCTTCTGGTAAATTTCTTTTTGATCGTTCGTACTTTCTGATAAAGGCTCTTCGGAGGAGATAGTTGTTTCAGTCGGTTTTTTTAGGGCGACATCTACCATGTCCTGTGTGGTTTCTTGAGGTGTCTGGATAACACGATTTAGAATGCTTTTAACTTCATCCAGCGAAAATTGTTTTTCCGGATCTAGTGAGAAATTAAGGCTATTTCCATTGAAAGAAATTCCCGAAAGAATTTTGGAAAGATCGTCTCCCCTTATGGTTAATCCTTCCAGAGAGGGTGTCCTGGAATTGAGAAAATTCAAAAACATCTGGAGGTCTAATTTCTGGCTGTTCATTGCTTCTGCTTGAAGAGCGTCAATATCGTCGGCAGAAAAGCCCAATTTAGCCAGAAGTTGGGATGCTTCTTTAAAGTCCATTGATAAATCCATTTGCTGGTCCGTTTTGTAGTTTTCCACTAATGGATCGTGTTGCTGATCGTCCTGTAGGACAAAGAAGTAAGATAGCCCCATTTCGTTTACAACGTTGTGGATTTTAGAGTTGTCCCGGTTTTCGTCTCTGCCAACAGATTTTTCTTGGTTGTCTTTACGGGACAGGTTTTTATCTTCGCTTCGAGATTGTATTACAGATGTCCGCTTATCCTGGACTTCTTGTGCCTGGCTCATGAAACTAACCAGGAAATTTTTTCCGGCTGTTTTTGAAACTTTTCTGGAGGTTGGTGCGCTGTTACCTGAGGTCTGTTTTTCAAAATTCTGAACAATTCTTGGAAAATTCGGCAACATTTGCTTTCCTCCTTCGCCGGCTACTTGCTTAAGTAAAACCTCTCACCCAGAACAAGTAGCAATAAAATTGCCAGCAAAGAATTATGCCTTTATGTGCCTGAATTCTCTAATTTTATAAAGGTGGTAAGTTCGGTAACCTCGGGAAAAAATTTCCCTGGCTGTCTAGTATTGGGTTTTATCCGAATCTTCCTGTGATGTAATCTTCGGTGAGCTTTTTAGAGGGTCTGGTGAAAATCTCTTCGGTGGGACCGACTTCGATAAGGCTTCCCAGATGGAAGAAAGCAGTCCGATGGGAAACTCTTGCGGCCTGCTGGAGTGAATGAGTGACTATTACTATGGAATAATCCCGGCTTAATTCAGCGATAAGTTCTTCGATGCGGGCTGTAGCTATAGGATCCAGAGCTGAACAGGGCTCGTCCATAAGAATCACTTCGGGATTTACGGCAATGGTTCTTGCTATACATAGCCTCTGTTGCTGACCTCCAGAAAGGCTAAGCCCGGAATGGGACAACCTATCTTTTACTTCCTCCCATAAGCCGGCTTTTCTTAAGGACACTTCAACTATTTCATCAAGTTCACTTTTAGACTGCGCCAATCCGTGTATCCTGGGACCGTAAGCAACGTTTTCGTAAATTGATTTCGGAAATGGATTTGGTTTCTGAAATACCATGCCAATTCTGGCTCTGAGAAGAACTACATCTGTTTCTTTACTGTAGATGTCAACTCCATCGAAAATAATTTGCCCCGTGACACGGCATCCTTCTATTGTATCGTTCATTCTATTAAGGCATCTGATGAAGGTTGATTTTCCGCATCCTGATGCACCTATTATTGCCAGAACTTCACGACGATTTATGTCTAGAGACACGTCCTTTATGGCCTGCTTGTTTTTGTAAAACACGTTTACGTTTCTACAAATTATGCATGGTTCTTTAGAACATCCAGTAAGACCTTGGGGGGAAGAGCTGGATGCAGCCGATGCTTCGGCAGTCTGAGGTATATTAGATACTGAACATGAAAGCTCTTTAGTTGGTTTGGGTTTTTCCGGAAGTATCCTGACGAAACCTTTCATTACGGGTTACCATCCTTCTCATAATTTTACCATCGAGCCTCACCGTTGAAGGCTCGATGGATTCTTTTATATGATCAAGCAATTTCTTACAACTGGGACATTACAGAGCTTCGAATTTTTTCTCGTTCCGATTTAGGAAGTGGAATCAGGCCTTTTTCTGTGCAGTATCCATTGTCACCGATAGCTTTCTCACTGAGGAACTCTTCCACATACTCTTTTATACCCGGGATGACCCCCACATGAGCTTTTTTAACATAGAAGAAAAGTGGTCTGGCAAGCGGATAGGCACCAGAGGCAATGTTTTCAAAAGTGGGGGCGACACCATTTACCTGACATCCCTGGATCTTATCCTGGTTTTGATCCAGAAAACTGAATCCGAATATGCCGACAGCCTTAGGATTCGCTTCCAGTTTTTGTACTATTAAATTGTCATTTTCACCGGCGTCAATATAAGCTCCGTCTTCTCGTATGGAGTGAGCTATTGCCTTGAACTCTTTTTCATCCTTTTTCGATAATTCTTTTAGAGAGGCAAAGGTCTTAGCCCCGGCTTCCATAGCAAGCTCAAGAAATGCATCTCGAGTTCCAGAAGTAGGCGGAGGACCGTAAACTTCAATTTTTACATCGGGTAGGGCAGGGTTGATAGCTTTCCATGTCTTATAAGGATTGGGGATGACCTTGGTTTCATCTTTTGGATCAGGAACCTGTTTTGCCAGAGCAAGGAAAAGATCTTTTGTTGTAAGATTAAGAGGCTGGGCTTTTCGGCTTACTGCCAGAGTTATCCCATCGTAGCCTATTTTAACTTCAATTATGTCTTTTATCCCATTTTGAGCGCAGGTATTCTTTTCGGATTCTTTAATTGCTCTGGAAGCATTGCTTATATCCGGATAGGCTTCTCCTACGCCCGAACAGAAAAGTTTAAATCCCCCACCGGTTCCTGTAGATTCTACCTTGGGGGTTTTAAAACCTTTTTTACCTAAGTGTTCGGCAACGGTTATGGCAAAAGGATAAACGGTGGATGAACCTACAATATGGATAGAGGCTCTTGCCGCTATGGCAGGCTTAATTCCCAGAGTGGCTACTAAAAGACCTAACACTGAAAAAGCAATCAGTAAATTTCTTGAAAAAAGCTTTGTCATTTTCTAACTCCTTTCTTGTGATGAAATTTTAGTCGAAGAACTAAAACCATTTTTGTCGATTCACGTCTCCCACCTCCTCTTTTTCTCAGTAATATCTTTGCTCATATTTTTTTCGTAGAATGATTGCTATGCTGTTCATAAGGATCATAAAAAAGATGAGCACTATGATTGCTGCTGCAGCTTTTTCGGCGAAGGCTCTTTCGGGTTGATCTGACCAGAGGTAAATCTGCACGGGAAGGGCGGTGGCAGAGTCGGTAAGTTTTTTGGGTATATCTACAATGAAAGCTACCATGCCTATCATCAATAGAGGTGCCGTTTCCCCTACTGCTCTGGCCATTCCTAATATTGTTCCTGTGAACATCCCTGGCAATGCCAGCGGAAAAACATGATGGAAAATCGTTTGAATTCTGGATGCACCGACGCTCAGTGCTGCTTCACGGATAGATGGAGGAATGCTTTTTAAAGAGCTTTTCGCAGATATAACAATTACGGGTATGGTCATAAGTGACAAAACCATTCCCCCGACTAAAGGGGACGACCTCGGAAGTTTGAAAAAATTAAGAAATATGGCCAGTCCGATCAGTCCGAATATAATCGAAGGGACAGCCGTGAGATTGTTGATGTTTATGTCAATAATGTCTGTAAGCTTCGAACGGGGGGCACACTCTTCTAAATATATGGCGGCTCCTACTCCTATGGGAAAAGATAGTGTTATCGTCACAAGCATAAGATAAAAGGAACCAACCAGAGCGCCACCTATTCCTGCCATGCTCGGTGTATTTGAATCGCCAGAAGTAAAAAATCGTTTATTGAAGCCGATCGAGACTTTTCCTTCCCTTAGAAGCGTTTCATACCTGTTAAGGTTTTTTGCTGTTATAAGTCCCGATTGAATGGCCTTCTCTTTAGAAACAGCCCTGGAAGCCATAATTCTACCGTTGACCCAACAGCCTCAGGGTGCTTCATTACCAGATCTTTTATAGTTTCTTCAGCACCTGGGGCTACAAGCTTTGCGAGTTCCCTTTTTTCTTGCCTTGTTTTTGCGTCAGGAAAAGACTTCTGCAGAGACGTGGAAAGAATAGCATTAAAATCGCTGTCTTTTACGTTGTAAGACATAACAAGTTCTGGATCGAGATATATTGACAGTCTGATGCGCGTCTCAAAGAAGGCGTTCCATCCCATACGGAAAATGCCAACAAAGAAAATACCAAGAAACAGGAAGCAAAATAAAATGTTCAAGAATCCATAAAGAGCGAATCTTCTTTCGCTTCTATATCTTCTGGCAAGACTTTCTTTTAATCTGTCTTTTGTGGGTACTCTGGTTTGCCTATTCATACTGTTCCCTGTATTTTTTAACTATTATGAAAGACGCTAAATTTAAGAAAAGAGTCATGACAAAGAGTGTCAGTCCAAGTGCAAAAGCTGCCAGGGTTTTGGGATTATCAAATTCTTGATCTCCTGTCAGAAGAGTCACTATCTGAACTGTAACGGTGGTTACGGCATCAAAGGGATTCAGAGTCAGTTTCGCTCTGAGACTGGCGGCCATGACCACTATCATCGTTTCTCCTATTGCTCTGGAAACGGCAAGAAGCACACCACCGGCTATTCCGGGGAGTGCTGCAGGTATGAGAACTCTTTTTATCATTTCCGACTTGGTGGATCCTAAAGCGTATGCTCCTTCTCTGAGAGAAATCGGAACGGCGCTCATGGCATCATCCGAAAGTGATGACACAAAAGGTATAATCATGATGCCCATCACCAGACCTGCAGCAAGAGCGCTTTCTGATGAGACGCTTAATCCCATAGCTTCTGCCACAGATCTCACGAAAGGTCCTACAAATAGTGCTGCGAAAAATCCGTAAACAACAGTGGGAATACCAGCAAGAATTTCTAGGGCAGGTTTTATAACAGCTCGGAGCTTTGGAGGCGCATATTCTGAAGAAAAAATGGCCGAGAAGAGGCCTATCGGGACAGCTACGGAGAGAGCAATGGCAGAAATTAGAAATGTGCCGACGAATACAGGAATGGCCCCAAAGGATCCTTCAGACGCTATCTGTTCCGGTCTGATGGCGATCTGAGGGCTCCATTGAGTTCCTGTAATGAACTCCCACAAGGACACGCTTTTGAAGAACCGAATAGATTCGAAAAGAACCGAAACTACAATGCTGAGAGTTATGAAGATGGCAAATACGGCGCAAGCACCTAAAAGTCCGGTTATAATGGCTTCTACTCTTTGGCGGGCTTTAAGCTGAGGGGAAATTCGTTGCAGGAATGCAGCTGCTGAAGCCAGTCCTAACGTTATAACTACTCCCGAAAGAGTCCATCGACTCGCACTCTTCAGGGTTAAATAGGTTGAAACAAGGGGCTTAATTCTTTCGTCTATCTGGAAGAAGCTGCTTTCACCGGTGGCGGCGGCTTTAATCTTGTAGAGCCAAAGAGAAATCTCATTTCCCGTCAGGTTGGGTAAGATCTTTTTTAATTGTGCTGACATAACCTATGAT
>CAZWJX010000061.1:13418-14310 GCA_964634695.1 uncultured Syntrophobacterales bacterium
CATGCACAGCTACTCCCTCCCTATTATAGAACACCGTTCAAGCTATTGTTCAGATGTGATATTGGTCCAGAAATGTTATAGAAAGATTCCAAAAAAGTTACATTATTGTGACATTGCTGTGGGCTACTCGAAAAAGTTGGGATTCATTCTTCCTCAGTTGAAAAAATCTCAATAGGAATAGGCGAGTCCAGGATTTCTCTCATTACTGTAGGCGATATATAAATAGCGGCAACCATGATACGAGGCATTATACCCGTTTTTTGCTTATAATCTTGAGCAGAACGGTTGTAGCGCTCAATATCAGATTTTTTCATACTTGAAGTAATTTCGAGGAGAATATGCTCACCATTCCTTATAACCACATCTACCTCTCTGTCACCATAATATCCTTTGGTCACCTGATAACCAGCCCTGTCCAACAGGCTTTTTACCGTATTTCTAAACACCGATTCCGTCTGTAACCCCCATCTACTCCCGAGGGCTGCAATTTGATCGCGTAGTTCTTTAAATCCTTGATGCATGGTTTCTTCGGTTTTCTTCTGAGCTTCAGCGAGTTCAGCGACGGCTTGTTCGAGTCTTGTGAGTCTTTCTTCACTCTTTTTCTGAGCTTCAGCGAGCTCGTTTACTCTCTGTTCAGTTTTCTTCTGAGCTTCAGCGAGTTCAGCAACGGCTTGTTCAAGTCTTGTGAGTCTTTCCTCAGTTTTTTTCTGAGCTTCAGCGAGTTCATTTACTCTCTGTTCAGTTTTCTTCTGGGCTTCAGCGAGCTCGTTTACTCTCTGTTCGGTTTTCTTCTGGGCTTCGGCGAGTTCAGCGACGGCTTGTTCAAGTCTTGTGAGCCTTTCTTCACTCTTTTTCTGAGCTTCAGCGAGCTCGTTTACTCTCTGTTCAGTTT
>CAZWJX010000062.1:0-11073 GCA_964634695.1 uncultured Syntrophobacterales bacterium
ATCGTTGCCATTCTGAAAGAACTCTTTACGGGCAAGAAGGACACTACACAGCATCTACCTCAACGTGCCGTGTCGGCTGAAGAAAAGACAACGCCCGGGAAAACGGGACAACAGGAAACACAGACTCAACCCCCTGCCGGGGGACCCACTTCGCTTGGGGTAAAGTTAACAGGAGAAGTTTCAATCATTGCTGACGAAACCAATAACGCAATTATTGTAAAGGCCACTCCGGTGGACTATGCCAAGATCAAGCGAATTATTGAAGAAATTGATATTTTGCCTCGAGCTGTGCTTATAGAAACACTTATAGCCGAAATAACACTAAATGACGAAACTCAGTATGGTGTAGAGTGGTTTTTGAAGAACAAAGGCATGAAAATAGGCGGCAAAGAAGGAACCTATAGTCTGGTTCAAAATTACGGCACTCAGTTTAACAGAAACTTTGACCTTGGCACGGCTACATCTCAGGGGATAACCTTTTTCTGGGGCACCTTGCGAGGCGATATTGCGTCCCTTATAAATCTGCTTTCATCGCTTACTCACTTCAACGTTCTTTCCGCTCCCACCATCCTTGCGACAGACAACCAGAAGGCCAGCATTACAGTGGGTGGTAAAACGCCCGTTGTGAGCCAGCAATCGGTCGAGACAACTGGCACGACCTTAATCAACACGGTGCAGTATGTTGACACAGGTATTATCCTCAACGTAACGCCTCACATAAATGCGGGTGGAATTGTAAGAATGGAAGTTGAGCAAACAATAAGGGATGCTGTTAAAAATACGGTTTCCGGCATAGATTCGCCAGCATTTACCGAAAGAAAGATTACAACCAATTTGCTTGCAAAGGATGGGACGACCGTTGTGATAGGCGGGATAATTCAGGAAAAAAGTAATTTCAATCGTTCCGGTATTCCAGTACTGAGTAAAATTCCGGTTGTTGGCTCTGTTTTTTCTTCAACCGGCAAAACCAGTGAAAGAACGGAGCTTTTAGTGGCAATTACACCTCACGTAATCGACCACGCAGGAAATGATGCATCGGCTGAATTCCTTCAAAAGCTAAGACTATTGAGAGCGGTGATGTCCGAATCCGGAGAAGCCCAATCCCCTCCTCCACCACCTCCGCAAATTAACCCATCGCGAGCGGGTCAGTGATTATCAAGTAATTCTAGAGGCACAAACAAATGACAGTTTATCGTTCCAGCCCCGAACCACCCGGGCACGTAGCATGTAAAACAGGAGGATTACTCGTCCAGGGAGCAAGCAGAATTAGTGTTCCTCAATGACTAAGCCATTAAAAATATTCATCGCTTTTTCAATGCCGTCACGGCAGGCTACTTCTACTGCCTGCACAGCATAGTTTAATACCAGTCTAAAAAGGGATCTTTCATCTGCATAGGGCGGAGAAAGGACGTAATCGGTCACTTCTTCTCCCCTGAGAGGTCGTCCAATTCCTACTTTTAATCGAGGAAATTCTTTTGTCCCTATACAATCTATAATTGATTGAACGCCCCGATGTCCTCCCGAACTGCCTCCACGGCTAATCTTTATGCGGCCTAAGGGAAGATCCAGATCATCATGGATCACTATCATCTCTGTCGGGTTGATTTTTTCCTTAGTCAACACTTTTGCGACAGCTTCGCCACTATTGTTCATATAAGTAAGAGGTCTAAGAGTCGTCAGATAAAGATCTTCCCATTTGATTTTTCTCAAGATAGCCCACGATGTTTCCTTTTCTTCAAGGATTTTGTCAGCTTTATCTTCTAAAAGATCTAACACCATAAAGCCCACGTTATGACGTGTGAAGACATAGCGATTTCCCGGGTTCCCCAGACCAACAATCAGAGTTATCATCTAATTTCGGTTCCCTGCTTTCCTTCCGGATTTATTAAAAAAGGACACAGTATAGATACACCGTGTCCTTGATGAAAAATATTGGCCCTCGAAGGCTCGATGGAATGCTATTCACCTTCTTCAGCTGTTTCTTCGCCCTCAGATGCCGCTTTAGCTTCGTAGTCGGCGGGAACACTTACCGAAACAATGGGCGCCTCATCATCGTCCATTATACGGAAAGAATATTTGCCTCGAATATCCCTCACATGAATTACATCGCCGAGATCAAGTTCGCTGATATCGAGCTCAATCTTTTCGGGAATCTCATGAGGCAAGCATCTTACGGAAAGACTATGAAGGATTTGCTCAACCACTCCGCCTTTTTTAACTCCAGGGCTCTCACCGACCAGTTCTATGGGCACATCTACATCCAGAAGCTGGTCCGCGGCCAGCGAGTAAAAGTCCACGTGAAGAAGGCGTCTTTTGTAGGGATGCACCTGAACTTCTCTTATGAGAACCTGGTGTTGTTGTTCTTCTCCTGTTTGGTTTTTGAAAGTGAGCTGAATAACTTTTGTTTCTTCTCCCATTGCCGAGAGAAGCTTCAAAATTTCTCGTGCATCTACGGTTACAGGAACAGATCCTGAGGGGATATGATAACCGTAAAGCACTCCCGGGATCATACCGGCACTTCTCAACTTCCTGGCAACATTTTTTCCTGTCTTTTCTCGATACTCAGCCGTCAACCTCCATTCCATTTCTTACCTTTGCCTCCCCTCGAATTATTTGATCAACATCTGACAATCAAATTGAGTAAAACACTGACGGTATGGTCTCCCCTCTGTTCAGGGCTGATATGGCCTCAGCAAGAAGTGGAGCCACCGTGATATATTCAATGTTTACTCCAAATTCCGACAAATTGGTGTAAGGAACTACGGTATCTGTGACAACAAGCCGTTCAATCCCTGAGGACATTATCCTCTCGGCACAGCCTCTGGAAAAAATGCCATGGACGGCGTAGGCTATAACGGAAGCTGCTCCTGCTTTATGAGCTGCTTGAGCGACGCGTTCAATGGTTCTTCCAGTGTCCACAATATCGTCATAGAGAACCACGTGACGGTCTTTCACATTCCCCACTATCTTCGGAGTAACATCTCGCTCGTCCATAATGGCCATTTCCATATTTAACTCCGTTGCAAACACCCGAGCCCGTCGCACTCCCGCTGCATCTGGAGCAACCACAATACTGTCAGGTGGCAAGTTTTTCCTTGCATGCTCCACCATAGTGCTCATTGCACTCAAATGATCCACCGGCACCTTAAAAAATCCCATAGTCTGACCTGAATGAAAATCAACAGCCACCACGTGATCAGCTCCAGCTTCTTCTATAAGATTTGCCAGCATCCGTCCCGTTATTGGAACTCTCGGCTTGTCCTTCTTATCCCGCCTACCGTAAGCATAATATGGAATTACAGCACATACACTTTTCGCCGATGCCCTCTTGAGCGCATCGATCATTATGAGAAGTTCCATAATGTGATTGTTTATAGGGCAGCATAAAGACTGTATTACATAGGTATCGAGACCTCTGACGTTGTCTTCTATCTCGATCCTGACTTCACCGTCCTGAAAAGTTGTTACCAGAGCTCTGCCCCGGTGGATATTAAGTATAGAACACACCGCATCAGCCAGTTTTATGTTAGCATTACCGCTAAATACACGGTAACCCGCTGCCTCGTCCACCTGCACAACCTCCAAAAAAATGGCTGGGGTGGGAGGATTCGAACCTCCGAATGCGGGTTCCAAAGACCCGTGCCTTACCGCTTGGCGACACCCCAACCGTTTGCTGGTGCTACCCGAACAAAGCTATATCTTTTTATCTTGCTGAGAGAGCACTCTACAGACCCGCATCCAGTAAGAGCTGCCCCACCTTTCCATGGCCGCCTCAAGTACCGCCTCAGCCTTCTCCCGAGAATCGAACAACCCGAAGACTGTGGGTCCGCTTCCGCTCATCATTGCTTCCAGTGCTCCCTCTCTTCTAAGCCATTCCTTAATATCCCTTACCTCGGGATAGAGGCTCATTGTAACCTCTTCCAAATCATTCTGGAGCATTCCGGTCAACCGCCAGGGAGCATCAAGAAGCGCATCAATGCTAATTAAAGCCTTTTTTTCTGTCAACTTTAAACTTTTGTAAATCGTTTTCGTAGAGACCTCAAAAGGGGGCTTTATTAATAGAACGGGATAACTCGGTATTCCGTAAACTCCAGAAAGTTTGTCACCAATACCTGATGCAACAGCCGGTATGGCTTCGATGAAGAATGGAACGTCTGCCCCTACGTCTCTGGCTATATGTCTTAGTTCTTCAATAGAACAGGGTGATGGGTTTGATGTATTGAGAAATTTAAGCATGGCAGCGCCGTTACTACTTCCACCGCCCAACCCTGCACCTGCAGGAATATTCTTCTGAATTTTTACTTTTACTCCGCGGGAAGGCCAACCGGTGTGCTTACGGTAAACATTGTAGGCCTTCCATATTATGTTTGTCCGATCACGGGGAATACGAAAACCTTCATTCACGATCTCCACTTCCGGAGTATCACTCCAAGAAATTTCCATCTCATCGAAAACATCCACAGGAAGCATAAGAGTCCAGAGATCGTGGTAGCCATCGGATCTTTTTCCTGTAACCTGAAGCCACAGATTGATCTTCGCTGGACATAAGATACGCCGATTTTGATTCTCAGCCGGATACACTGCCCTCACCCAGATCAGATATTATCGTATCAAGAAACTTTCTTAACGAATTTAATTCTCAAATCATAAATAAGAGATTTCAGCAACTGCTCCTCTGCTTCGTCGAGGTTGCCTTTCGTTTTCTCCTCAAGCATAGCAATAGTGTCGATGATTTGCCTGGCGAGTTGGAGATTTGTTGAAACCTGACCCGTAAGCGGATCTTTGACTTCACCAAGATGGACAAGGGCTGATGAAGCAAGAGAGAAAATAAAGGTGGAAAAATCCACCTTTGGAAGTGGCCTTCCCTCTGCTTCATCTCGTTTGTTAGCTGCCTGTTCATAAGCAGCAGCCGCCTCGCGCCTCTGATCCTCACTTGGAACGGTATCCTCACTGCTCCGGCTTTCTTCGATGTCCTCCGGTTTTACCTTGCGTCTGTCCCGAAACACGAATCCCTTGTCATCTTTCTCACTCATCACTAATTCCCCCAACTATAGGTAAAGACGTTGCACAACATTAACATTACGAATCTCCAAAAGTTCTTTTATCACGTCGTCAGGAACGGGTGTATCGGTTCTGAGGAGGATAATATTCTGGCCCTTTTCGAGCACCTGCCCTACGTCCATCATGGAAATATTTATATTATGACGTCCGAGACATGTGCCGATCGCCCCGATCGTGCCTGGAGTATCGATATTGTAAATAAGCAGGAGATTTCCTTCCATGGCCGCTTCTAACCTGAAATCATTAATTCGCACAAGCCGGGGATCTCTCTTGCCGAAGATCGTTCCCGCAACAACGTTTTCTTCCTCAGACGTCACCAGCTTCAAAATAATAAGATTTGTGAAATCTTCGGTTTCGCGTCTTGTGGTTTCTCGAACGCGAATGTTGCGCTCCTTCGCTATAGCCATGGCATTCACGAAGTTAACGTCAGTTCCCATGTAGGTGCTTAAGAATCCCTTAACGGCCGATATTGTCAGCGGTTTGAAATCCAGCTCAGCCGTGTCCCCTACATACTCAATGCTGAACTCCTTGGGCGCTCCACGAGTAATCTGGGATATCAGGCATCCTAGTTTTTCAGAGAGTATGAGGTAAGGTCTGAGATTGGCAAGGACTTCTCCATCTATATTCGGAGCATTTACGGCGTTTCTTATAGTACCCTTCAAGAGATAATCTATTACCTGCTCTGCTACAGCAATTGCAACATTCTCCTGAGCTTCATCCGTGGATGCTCCAAGATGAGGGGTCATAATAACCTGATCAAGACTCATTAACGGACTGTCGGGTGGCGGAGGCTCCTTTTCAAAAACATCAAGGGCCGCACCCGCCACTATTCCTTCTTTTATAGCTTCGCACAGGTCTTTTTCGTTAACAATTCCACCTCTTGCGCAGTTGATCAGGAAAACGCCCCGTTTCATTTTTTTAAAGGCGTCTTTGTTTATGAGATTTCTTGTTTCCTGAGTCAGAGGAGTGTGAATGGTGATGTAATCTGCTCTGGCAAGGAGTTCGTCAAAAGTGACAGCTTCAACCCCCAACTTCTCCACAACATCAGAACTGATATAGGGGTCATATGCGATAACCTGCATTTTCAGGCCCTTAGCTCGATCGGCAACAACCCGACCTATCCGGCCTATCCCTATAATGCCCAGCACTTTGTTAAACACTTCTTTGCCGCGAAACTTTTTCTTTTCCCACTTACCGGCTTTAATGGAGGCATTTGCCTGAGGTATGTTACGACTGACCGCAAGAAGCATTGCAATAGCATGTTCGGCTGTGGTGATAACATTGCCTTCCGGCGTATTCATCACCACTATACCCTTTTTAGTAGCCGCTTCAATATCCACGTTGTCCAGACCTATACCGGCTCTGGCTATAACCTTCAGTTTACCACCAGCTTCAATAATATCCCTGGTTACCTTCGTGCTACTTCTGATGATGAGAGCGTCGAATTCTTTGATAACTTCCCTCAATTCCTCGGGTGTTAAATTGGTGTTAACTTCAACATCAAACTCAGGGATTTCATTAAGCCTGCTAATCCCCGATTCTGATAATTGATCACTTATAAGAATTCTGTACATTGCGTTGTATCCTCCTCCCAGATCTGGATAACAAACAACCCCTGCTTAAAGCTTGGAATTGCATTATCTATCACTGTTATGGAAAAACTCAAGAACTAAACTGAAAGGAAGAAAACCCTTTTCTATCTCTGGGCGGTTCGGGTTCACCTTTGTGTTTTATTTTCCTGAGCTTATTTTGAATATTATCTCGGTCGGCCTGAGATGAAGCCATAGAAAGAGCCTTTTCGTAATGAAAAACGGCAAGTCTCTGATCGCCAATTTTAGCATAGTAATCGCCAAGATAGGTGTGTGCTTCTTTTAACCGCCCTAGCCTGCCCAGCGTGGTCCCCAAATGATACTCCAGATCCATAAAGAAATGGCTATGTGGTAAAGCCTTTTCGTAATGTTCCAGAGCCTCAGAAAAGTTGCCTTTTTCCTCCAGAATGGTTCCATAACGATAATGAATGACGGGATTATCCTGCGATGCTGCCAGAGCCTGGGACAGAACGTTCTGAGCCTTATCATACTGGCGCTGTTTTACCAGAGATTCGGAAAGCTTTGCAGCCACAAAAATATTTCCTTTCTGATTTTTCCATGCTGCTTCGAGGTAAGATGTAGCGTCGGTTAAATTACCTGTGATCAAAGACTTAACCCCCTGAGCATAAGCTGTAACCGAACTGTCATAGCCTGCCTCCGAGACCTCGCTCAGAATTCGATCAATAGCTCTCCCATCATTTGCAAGCCCGGCAATATTAATCTTAGCGTACGGGAAAAGACCACTATCCGCACTTTGTTTACTCGAAGGTAACTTCATACGACCGGCAATTTGGGAAAGATAGTCAATTCGCTCTGTAACCCCCGGGTGGGACATAAGGTAATCGTAATTGCCCGGGCGTCCCTGCCACTGTCTTCTAGAAAGCCTTTGCATGGCAGATGCGGCATCTGCCGGCGAGTACCCGGTTGCTGATAGAATTCTCAAACCAATTTGATCAGCTTCTCGCTCATGATCACGGCTATAACTCAGCGCAATAGTCTGTGCTCCCCCCATACTCCCGGTAGTTATAGCTTGAGCCAGTTGAGGATTTCCAACCAGAGCACTTGCAAGGATAGCAGCAAGAGATGCTACCATTAAAGTTTTCTGCTGTTCCAGTTGTCGGTGGATGTGACGAGCTTCAGCATGGGCAAGTTCGTGGGCAAGGACTGATGCAAGCTCGCCTTCTCTTGTCATTAAGCTAATCAACCCCGTGTTTACGAATATATAACCCCCCGGTATAGTAAAGGCATTGGGTATGTCGTTATCGATGACAAAAAACTGATACTTATAAGGAGCCGGGGCAACATTTTTGCTCAGTTTGTCTCCGAGCTCCATAACATAGAAGTTAACCTCAGGGCTGTTAAGAAAACGGTAAGTTTCCTGAACCTTTCGGAAAACCTCTTTCCCCAGCTCAATTTCATCCTTAAGATCAAGAGCCCTGCTAACATCAGGAACTGCGCCAAAAAAAGCAAAAAACACAATTAGCCAAATCGATATAATTTTTCGGAACATCTGACTGCCCCATTGAGAAAGTTGCCGTGCTTACTTAGCGCTATATTTTACCCGGAAAAGTTGCATCTTCAGTAATCAACCAACAAACTATGATCTATCAAAAATCTTAACTTTATTGTCCGCTTTCCGATTCCCACAAGTTGGGGGCATCGGACCAGAGACTTTCCAGATCATATATTTCTCGCACGGGATCATGAAACACGTGAACAATCACATCTCCGTAGTCCATAAGCACCCACCGGCCATCCTTCCAGCCTTCTATCCCCAAAGGACGATAGCCGGCCTTTCTCATTTCTTCTTCAATGTGGTCCACTATGCCCTGCACCTGTCTTGTAGATTGTCCGCTGCATATCACAAAATAGTCGGCAAAATTGCAGAGTTCCCCTATGGAGAGAACGGAAAGCTTCTGCGCTTTGTAGTTGTCCGCAATTTTTGCGCAGAGTAATGCCTTTTCCTGAGATGAAACATTTATTGCTTTTGTTGTTTTACGTTTTCCTCCTGATCTAATTCTTCTCTTTTCCATGCTACAGCAACACCTCATTTTTTGTTTACAGTGTAACACTCAAGCCCTATACAGGCGGTAATTAATTATATATTCTCTTACCACCTCGGGCACCAGAAATCTTATTGAACGATTCATAGCAACCAGCCTTCTTATTTTGGAAGCAGAAATATCCATAAGGGTAACAGTAACGGGTCTTATGGGATGCCACGAAGGATGTTCAAACCGCCCTTCGGGAGTCCACCGGTAGCGTGAATCGATTTTTTCCACGATAAACTTTTTCAAATCTTCATGAGAAGTGCCGGGTCTGGTCATAACGGTTATTGAAGAGAGCTGGAACAGATCAAGGTAGTGCCACCATGAGTCTATTTCCAGAAAGGCGTCACTTCCGACCAGCAAGTAAAAGTCACAATTCTGATACTGGCTTCTGAGATGAACAAGAGTTCTGACCGTGTAAGAAAGTCCCCCAAGGCGAGCTTCAATATCGGAAACGACAAACTTTGGATGTCCTTCCAGAACGAGGTGTAACATCCTATAGCGATGTTCGAAGGAAACAAGGCGAGAAGGATCCTTATGCGGCGGTATAAAGGTCGGAATAAATAGAACTCTATCCAGATCGAGCTCTTCACAAACTTCTTCGGCAACTCTCAAATGTCCAAGATGAACCGGATTGAAACTGCCCCCGAAAATACCAACTCGCCTTATGTCGCTCATGAATCTCAGCTTCTCAATTGACCATTGCCTATAGCTATAAATTTGGTTGTGGTGAGTTCTTCAAGGCCCATGGGGCCGAAAGCATGAATCTTCGATGTGGAAATCCCTATCTCTGCCCCCAGCCCAAGCTGGAATCCATCATTTAAGCGAGTTGAAGCATTTACCAACACGAGAGACGATTGAACCTCCTCCAGGAATTGCCAGCTCTTTGTATAATTCTCCGTCACAATGGCTTCTGTGTGGCTTGAACCGTAACGATGAATGTGGTCGATTGCTTCTTCCATAGAATCGACAATCTTTATGGCAAGGATAAGGTCGAGGTATTCGGCATACCAGTCATCTTCGGTAGCTTCAGCACAATCTATGATTTTCCTTGTACGTTCACAGCCCCTTAGTTCAACACCGGCGTTCCTGAAAAGTTCAGCCATTCGAGGAAGGAACTTCTCAGCAATATCTCGATGCACCAGAAGAGTTTCCATAGCATTACATACGCCGGGACGCTGAACCTTGGCGTTAAAACAAATCTTTTCGGCTTTTTCGAGGTCCGCTTCATCATCGACATAAACGTGGCAAACACCCTTATAGTGCTTCAAGACAGGCATTCTAGCGTGTTCGGTAACAAAGCGTATTAGCTCTTCACCGCCCCTCGGAATTACCACATCTACTTCTTCTTCCATTTTAAGAAGTTCAAGGACTGCCGATCTATCGGTAGTCGGTATTATCTGAACGGCATCTTTCGGGAGTCCGGCCTTTTCAAGGCTTTCGCTGATGATTTCCCCCAGAGCTCTGTTGGAATGAAAAGCTTCCGATCCACCTCGAAGAATTACTGAATTACCGGCCTTAATGCAAAGTATGGACGCGTCAATTGTAACGTTGGGGCGGGATTCATAAATTATAGCTATAACCCCCAGCGGAATCCTCATTCTTCCAACCTTCAGTCCGTTAGGCCTTATCCACATTCTGGTAATCTCTCCCACAGGATCCGGAAGCTTTATAACATCTTCAATACTCGCAATCATTTCTCGCATGACTTTCTCGGAAAGAGTAAGCCGGTCGAGTTTTGCACCTGAGATTCCCATCTTTGCAGCATTGTCCAGATCGCGACGGTTGGCTTCAAGAATTGCGTCACGTTTTTCCACAAGAGCCTGAGCCATAAATCTAAGGGCTTCGTTTTTCTGAGCTGTCTTTGCTTTTGCCATTTTATACGATGCACTCTTTGCCGCTCTGGCAATGCTCTTGACCGTGCTCTGCCAGTCCATTAACGCCTCCTATAGCTTGAAAGGCATCCCGGTTTTTTTGCCGTTAACGCTAATTTATCCAACACCTTCGGCCTCAGAGAACTCTTCTTCAAAAACAAGGGCAAGGTTGTTTCTGTGGATCACCTCGTCAGAGTGTTTGTAACCCAGAATGCTTTCTATTTCCGACGTGTGACATCCTTTGATCTTTTCTATTTCTGACGACTTATAATTCGACAATCCTATGGCTATAACCCGTCCGGCCGTATCCACACATCTTACGGGGGCCCCCATGCCGAAGGTTCCACGAACTTCCAGAATACCGGCCGGGAGTAGTGACTTGCCTTTATGCACAATAGCGTCAACGGCGCCATCATCAAGCACAAGATCGCCCGAAGGATGCGGAACATTTGCAAGCCATACTTTTCTCCCCTGATAAAATCTTCTCTCAGGAACAAAGAG
>CAZWJX010000062.1:11083-14025 GCA_964634695.1 uncultured Syntrophobacterales bacterium
CAGGCATTCGCCCCGCACAAGCCTGAGGAGCACGTCTCTTTCTCTTCCCGGAGCTATGATTAAAGGGATCCCGATTGCGAGTGATTTTTTCGCCGCAAGCAATTTGCTGACCATGCCTCCGGTTCCCGTAGAGCTGGTCTGTGATGAAGCGCATGAAAGGACGCGCCGGTCTACTTTATGAACTTCTGTGATCAGCTGGGCTGATGGATATGTCTTAGGGTCATGATCATAAAGACCTGCAATGTCAGTAAGAATGACGATTAAATCTGCGCCGACCAATCCACCGATAAGAACCGCAAGCTGATCATTGTCCCCGAACTTAATTTCTTCAACGGCAACCGTGTCGTTTTCGTTAATAATGGGCACAATTCCCCATTCGATAAGGGTTTCGAGAGTATTTCTTGCGTTAAGGTAACGCTGCCGGTATCCAAGGTCATCACCTGTAAGAAGCACTTGCGCTACAAGGATATCGTGTTTGTCGAAGGCTTCTTCCCACGCCTGCATGAGAAAACTCTGTCCTACAGCAGCCGTAGCCTGTTTGTAGGGAATGGATCGAGGTTTTTCCGTAAAGCCGAGCTTTCTCATCCCAGAAGCTATTGCACCGGACGAAACAACAAGTATTTCACGACCCTCTGCACGAAGTTCCGCAATCTGATCGCTCAAACGATGGATTATCACTCGATCGAGCCCTTTCTGGCCCGTGAGAACGGCGCTTCCTATTTTTATTACGATGCGACGGCATCGATCAAAGAGCTTTTTACGGTTCTCAAAATGTTCCAAGTTCATAACCCCTTCCGTTGGAAGATTTTATCTAACAATAAAGCAACTGGGCAACCTTCCGAATCAGATCAGGAACTCCTTTACGAGTTAAGGCAGAAATGGCAAAAACCGGCAAGTCAAGATTTTTTTTGTAGATATCAAGCAACTTATCAATTTCCTTTCGATCTCCCATGAGGTCTATTTTGTTCAAAGCAACCACTTCGGGTTTTTCCAGCAGTAATGGATTGAAATTTCTTAGCTCTTCGCGGATGGCTCTGTAGGGTTTCAGGGGATCTGAAGGATCAATAGAGCTAATGTCAATCAAATGAATAATTACCCGTGTTCGCTCAATATGTTTGAGAAACTGAATCCCGAGGCCAGCGCCCTTATGAGCGCCTTCGATAAGTCCGGGAATATCGGCGACAACGAATGTCCGGTCAGAATCCACCGAAACAACTCCAAGTTGTGGTGTGAGAGTGGTAAAGGGATAATCAGCGATTTTAGGTTTTGCCTCCGAAATTACCGATATGAGGGTCGATTTACCCGCATTGGGAAACCCCACAATGCCCACATCAGCAAGAAGTTTCAGCTCCAGCTTGAGATCCCGCTCTTCTCCTTTTTCACCCTCTTCGGCAAATCTTGGAGCTTGATTTGTTGATGTAGCAAATCTGGCATTTCCCCGGCCGCCACGACCACCTCTTGCGGCAAGCCATTTCTGTCCATCTTCAACAAGATCTGCAAGAACTTCCCCGGTAATGGCATCTTTTACAACGGTTCCCACAGGCACAGGGATATAGATATCATTCCCACTCCGACCGTGTTGATTCTTTCCCCGTCCGTGTTGCCCTCGGCCGGCTTTAAATACCCGGCGATAATGAAAATCCAGAAGTGTATGCTTGGATGATGTGGCAACCAGATAAACGTCTCCGCCCTTTCCGCCGTCCCCGCCGTCTGGTCCACCTTTGGGAACATATTTTTCCCGACGGAAACTTATGCATCCATTGCCACCGTCCCCTGCTTTTACATGAATAAGAGCTTCGTCAATAAACTTTGCCATGAAAAAACACAAAAGCGACCGCCGAAATTTTCGTTCAACGGTCGCTTATCCTTCCTTTTTATAGTTTCTGATCATTTTAAGCCGTAATGGGATACACGCTCACCCTCTGGCGAGTCTTATCCATTCGCTCAAACTTTACTATCCCGTCTATGAGAGCAAACAGAGTATAATCTTTTCCAAGACCTACATTTTTGCCGGCATGGAACTTGGTGCCAACCTGCCTTACGATAATATTTCCGGCTTTGACAAACTGACCGCTGAAACGCTTTACGCCTCTCCTCTTGCCGGCACTATCACGTCCATTCCTTGAACTTCCTCCAGCCTTTTTATGAGCCATTTCAATAATCCTCCTTAAACTAATGCTATTGGGACGCCTGAGCTTCTGGAGCCTCCTGACTCATTCCGCTTATCGATTTCACCGTAATCACCGTGAGAGGCTGTCTATGACCTATTTTCTTGCGATAGTTCTTGCGGCGCTTATGTTTGAAGATTATCACCTTTTTGTCCTTCACGTGCTCCAGAACCTCAGCTTTAACAACCGCTCCCTCAATGTACGGTTTTCCAATCAGTATTTGATCATCATCCACCAGAAGTAGCACTCTGTCAAAGGTGATCTCCTCTCCTGCAGGAACAGGGAGCTTCTCAACTCTGAGCTTCTGACCGGGCTCAACCTTTATCTGCTTTCCACCAGTCTCTATCACGGCATACATGACTTTTTCTCCTCTCCATTAAAAAGGCGGCTTTACGCCGCCTTCCTACCGCATCCGATCAAGCAGTCACTTTACATGGTGGCGTATACACCTAGCTTAAGAATATACTCCTGATATTGTTTGAGCTTCTCGCACTCATTAAGACATTTGTTCTTATCCTCGTTTACGCGTTCGCAATCTAAACAAGGACTTCTCATACCATGCCTCCCCTATCCCCCAAGTTTCTATCGAACGTTTCTTTTTATACGACCATTGAACAAAGGTCAAGGGGGAATCGAACCTGTTCGAAAAATGCGTAACTGGAGAATGTGTTTATCGTGTCATTGCGAGCCGTAGCGAAACGAAGGCAAAGCAATCTCTTGAGATTGCCACGGCCACTTCGTGGCCTCGCAATGACACACACATTCGTCATTGCG
>CAZWJX010000063.1:0-13982 GCA_964634695.1 uncultured Syntrophobacterales bacterium
TCAGAGAAGATTTAGCATTAAACACTTGACAATGGATACGGAACATTGCGAGGCTGGCGAAGTCAGCCGTGGCAATCCCCTTCCACCGTAATTGCGAGCCCGCCAAAGGCGGGCATGGCAGTCTCTACCGAAGGCGTCATTGCGAGCAGTCCGTAAGGACTGCGCGGCAATCTCAAAATGAATACACAATGGGAGATTGCTTCGCTTCGCTCGCAATGATGCCTTTTTATGTCATTACAATTAACTTTAACAGGCTTAAGGTTTCCATTGAAAGAATTTTTGACCTGAGATAGAAAAAGTCGTTGGTAGTTTACCGAATACTTGCTGATGGAGGTTACTGAGAATGGATGGCATGGTTCCAATCACGCGTCAGGGATATGAGCGACTCAAGAAGGAATTGGAAAGGCTCCAGAGAGAAGAACGTCCGAAAATTATCAAAGCTATAGAAGAAGCGAGGGGTCACGGAGATTTATCAGAAAACGCCGAGTATGAGGCGGCAAAGGAAAAACAGGCGCTGATAGAAGCTCAGATAAACGATTTAGCCGATAAACTCTCCCGGTGCCAGATCGTAGAAGTGTGCGAAGATACTAATGGCAAGGTCGTTTTCGGTTCCACCGTTGTTGTTGAGGATCTGGACACCGGCTCGGTTGAAACTTACTGCCTTGTAGGTCCTTTTGAAGCCCAGGTCGAACGGGGAACGATTTCTATTTCATCGCCTATAGGAAAAGCTCTCCTTGGGAAAGAAGTCGGTGATGAAGTTAAAGTTCAGACGCCAAAGGGTCTTCGGACTCTGGAGATTCTGGAAGTCAAGAAACCGTCCTTCTAATGATAAGCCTGATTCGGGCATGACTCTGGTGCAATCGGATCGCGTGTAACAATTATCTTACCAATCCTGAAACTCAGGGTGGGCACAGAAAAAGGTGAAGTGTGCCCGCTTGCCGAACAGTAATGAACGGATGTGTGTAATAAAGCGGGAGGAGTGATGGAAACTCATTACAGGCGCAAAGATCTCCTTGGTATTGAGGAGCTTTCTCGTGAGGAGATCGAACACATCCTGGAACTGGCAAAATATCTCAGAGAAATAAACGAGCGTGCTATCAAGAAAGTGCCCACTCTTCGTGGTAAGACCGTTATAAGCATTTTTTACGAAGCCAGCACCAGAACTAAAATGTCTTTTGAAATTGCTGCAAAGCGCCTCAGTGCCGATACTTACAGCATTTCTACAACCACCAGTTCGATGGTCAAAGGCGAGACTTTTCTCGATACGATAAAGAATCTTGAGGCTATGAAGCCCGATGTTTTCATAATTCGACATTCTCAATCCGGCCTACCACACCGCATAGCTTCTCTCACGCCGGTTTCGGTAATAAATGCGGGCGATGGTCAGCATGAGCATCCGTCTCAGGCGTTGCTGGATTTGCTTACCGTCATTGATCATCGAGGCAGTATAGAGGGGCTGGAACTTCTCATTGTAGGAGACATTCTACATAGCAGGGTTGCGAGATCGAACATCTGGGCATTTACCAAAATGGGAGCCAATGTAACTTTGTGTGGACCTCCCACACTTCTTCCCGCAAAACTGGTTGAAAAAAGCTTTCCCGGAACTGGAGTTCGAGTTATTCACGATCTTGATGAGGCCATTCCGAAAGCTGATGTCCTTATGGTGCTTCGTATTCAGCTAGAGCGTCAAAAGTTGAGTTTTTTCCCTTCGCTTAGAGAATACTCGATCCTTTACGGAGTAAACGCTAAAAGGCTTGAAAGAGCCAAAAAAGATCTCATCATCATGCATCCGGGCCCAATAAATCGGGGTGTTGAGCTGAGTCCTGACGTGGCTGACGGCCCCCGATCTGTTATACTTGATCAGGTGACAAATGGTGTGTCTGTGCGTATGGCCATTCTGTATATACTTGCCCAGCACGGTTCTGGGCCAGAGTGAATCCAAAAATAGAGGGAAATGGCGATGAAGTTAAGGCGACTTATAGCTATTGGGATTCTGGTGACTATGCTTTCTTCCTGTGCAGGGATGACCACCAGAGAGCAGAGAGTTCTTAGCGGTGGAGCTATTGGAGCAGGAGTTGGAACGGCTGCGGCCGCCATAGTTCAGGGATCTCTTTTTACAGGTGCCGCTGTTGGAGCTGCTGCAGGTGCCATCGGTGGGCTGATTTATGATGAGGCTCAAAAAAGGAAACGGTAGGATCCGGCACATGCGGGAGATGCCTTTGTGTCATTGCGAGGCCACGAAGTGGTTGTGGCAACCCCTTCCTCCGTCATTGCGAGGCCGCCGCAGGCGGCCGTGGCAATCCCACTCAGTCATTGCGAGTGCCCGAAGGGCGCGTGGCAATCTCATTTTAAAATGATGGGATTGCCTCGTTGCTTCGCTCCTCGCGGTGACGGTATAAGAAGGTTCGCAATGACACAGTGGGGGATTGCTTAGTCGTCCGCCTGATGCGGACTCCTCTCAATGACGCTTACCAGCAGATGCGAATTTTAACCTAAAGGGGGAATTTGTGATGAACTTACGCAAGCTTATGTTTATGATGGGTGCAGGGTTTATTGCTCTCATGCTGGGAATTGGGGGAATTGTTACGGCGGGTGAAATTTATGAGAGTGCTTTTGGATTCAGGGCCGTTTTTCCCGATAAGTGGATGGTTCTTGATAAAAGTTATGCCATAGAAAATCCCCAGGCTGTAGAATCGGCTTTTCTCACAGCTCAGAAGGACAAAGAACTGACACCCGAAACCAAGGCCACTCTTGTGTCAGTAAAAGAGATGATTCTCAGAGGTGAAATCGAATACTACTTTTCGGAGAATCCGCATTTTGTCGTTGCTGTCAATAAATCCCCGGGCACAGTGCCCGAAACGGATGAAGAATTGCAAAATCTCTGTCGGGCTTTTCCTTCGGAGCTTTCCGCTCGAGCCGGCAAGTCCGTCAATGTTTACGAATGTTCCAGGAAATCGTTCAACGGACGTAGCGCTTTGCTTCTTATCGCCGACGGTCAAAATCCGGGAAGCAAGTATATCCAGTATCAGCTCAAAATTGATCCCCGAAATGTAATCATATTTACCGCAACCGGTGCCGATTTTTCGAGTTTCGACAAGATGGCGTCGCTGATGGAAAGCTTCATGAAGTCTGTTGAAATAAGGAACTAAGATGTTGTTTTCCCGCAGGTGAGGAAAGGATAATTGCCGTGTCTAAGGTTTTTGTGCGCTCGCTTTATAATGCCCCGGAACTTTCTCTGGTTTTCCAGAATGTTTGTCTTATAGATCCGTCCGTTAATAGATGCGAACAAGCGGACGTAGTGGTAGTGGAAGGCGTGGTGCGACATATTCTTCCCGCCAATGGTTACAGAGGGGAAGAAGGAGCGAAAATTCCAGTTTTGCCCTGCGATGGGCTGTGGCTTGTGCCGGGGCTTGTTGATATGCACGTTCATTTGAGAGAGCCAGGGGAAGAATACAAGGAAACCATAGCTTCCGGGACCAGAGCCGCTGTTGCCGGCGGATTCGTTGCCGTAGCGTGTATGCCCAATACCAAACCACCGAACGACAATCCGGCAGTGACCACCTTTATCATCGAGAAAGCGCAAAGAGAAGGGCACTGCATGGTTCATCCTGTGGCTGCCATAACAAGAGGACTTGCGGGAGAAGAGCTTACCGAGATGGGATCGCTTGTCAGCCATGGCGCCGTTGCCTTCTCCGACGACGGAAAACCTGTTATGAATTCCCAGATCATGCGCCGTGCTATGGAATATTCTCTGATTTTTTCCGTTCCTATCATAAGTCATTGTGAGGACCTTCAGCTTACCGCCGGTGGAGTTATGAACGAGAGCCCTCTGTCCATTAAGCTGGGACTGCGGGGGGTGCCATGTATTGCGGAAGAGGTGATGGTTGCACGGGATATAAAAATAGCTCAGTGGACCGGCGCAAGGCTTCATATCGCTCACGTCAGCACAAAAGGCTCTGTGGAGCTGGTGCGGCAGGCGAAAAAAGAGGGGCTTCAGATTACAGCTGAAACCGCTCCTCACTATTTTTCGCTTACCGAGGAGGCTGTTCAGAGCTATGATCCGGTGTATAAGGTAAATCCCCCATTGAGGACGTCGGAGGATGTTGAGGCCATCCTCGAAGGGCTTGCCGATGGCACAATCGACGTCATTGCAACCGACCATGCCCCACATAGCACACTCGAAAAAGACGTGGAATTTGACAGTGCTGCTTCTGGTATGATCGGGCTTGAAACGGCTCTTCCACTGGCTCTAAATCTTGTAAGAAAAGGTGTTCTTTCCCCTGTGAAGCTTATTGCCGCTCTTTCAACAAATCCATCACGAATTCTGGGGCTTCCTTACGGGTCTGTTGAAGTTGGTAAACGGGCATTTTTGACTCTGATTAATCCGGAGCATGAATGGACGGTGAGATCTCAAGAATTTTTCTCGCTCTCACGTAATTGTCCCTTTGAAGGCTGGACGGTGCGGGGAATAGCCGATATGACGGTAGTAGATGGCCGTGTGGTCTTTGCCAGAACTGAAAAGATATTTGCCTTCCTGGAGAACATCCATGAATGCGGCTCCTAGAGTGCTGGTTGTGGATGACGAAGAGGGAATGCGGGACCTTCTGGAACTCATGCTCGTTCGAAAAGGTTACGAAACCGTTGTTGTGTCAAGTGGGAAAGAAGCTATAAACTACCTCAGAAAACAGGAGTTTGACGTCGTTATAGCTGACATCAGAATGATGCCCATAAGTGGCCTTGATGTTCTCAAGGAGGCGAAAAGACTTTATCCGAACGTGGTGGTCATCATGATTTCTGCCTATGCAAGTCCGGACACGGCGGTAATCGCCATGAAAGAAGGGGCTTACGACTATCTTCCCAAGCCCTTCGACATGGATGAGATGTATCGCATTATCGAGGAAGCCCTCCAGAAAAGACAACAGCTATGTGAAAAAGGGAATGTGGCCCGAATAGAAGAAACTGAAGAGATACCCGTTCATTTCGGTCTGCTCGTTGGTGAAAGCCCTGAGATGCTGAAGGTTTACGAGCTTATCGAAAAAGTAGCTCAAGTTGACAGCAATGTAGTTATCTTTGGGGAAAGCGGAACGGGCAAGGAACTGGTTGCCAGAGCAATTCATCAGCTCAGTAAGAGGAAAAATCATCCTTTTATTGCTGTAAACTGCGGCGGTGTTCCGGAGTCTCTCATAGAAAGTGAGCTTTTTGGCTACAAGAAGGGCGCTTTTACAGGTGCTTTGCAGGATAGAAAGGGGCTGGTAGAGGCTGCCGAAGGGGGCACGCTCTTTCTTGACGAGATCGGAGAACTTTCTCCCGCTCTTCAAGTTCGGCTACTTCGACTTACGCAGGAGAAAGTCATTCGCAGGCTGGGCGATACGGAAGATCGGAAGGTCGATGTGCGGATAATTTCTGCAACCCACCGTGATCTTGAAGACATGGTGGTTAAGGGATCCTTTCGGGAAGATCTTTATTACCGGTTGAATGTGATTCCCATAAGGCTTCCACCTCTTAGAGAAAGGCGAGGCGACATACCCTTGCTTGCACACTATTTTCTTAAGCGTTACAGCCAGAAGATGGGCAAGAATATCCAACGTATTTCTTCTTATGCTCTTGAAATTTTAAAATCCTACGATTTTCCGGGTAATGTTCGAGAACTGGAAAATATCATAGAACGGGGTGTGGCGCTGGAACAGACATGCATAATTCTTCCCGAAAGTCTGACAGTTGCGAATTACAAAGCCAGAGGAAAAGCTACCGTTACGGTGGAGTCATTTTTTAGCGATCTTCCGGATATTCCACAGGAGGGGATCAAGCTGGATGAACTTCTTGAAGCGGTGGAAAAACACTACCTTTTGCAGGCTCTTGCGCTTTCCGGAGGGCGCAAGTATAGAGCAGCCGAATTGCTGGGCATAAGTTTTCGTTCGCTTAGATATCGGCTTGCTAAATATGGTTTTGCTGGCAGCGGGGAAGCTGATGAACAGGATAATCTAAGCGATAAAGATTCTTTCTTGCGATCCGGTTAACATGCGGATATATGACGCAGGAATGATTAAATGGGCATTGCGAGACCACGAAGTGTCCATGATAATCTTTCGGAGTCATTGCGAGACCACGAAGTGGCCGTGGTGATTGCTTTACTTCGTTCACAATGACGAGATTGCTTCGCTTCGCTCGCAATGACATAAAAGGAAAAGGGCTCGTAATGACGGTTAGTAACTGTCATTGCGAGCCCGCAATGACACCCAATATAGTCATTGCGAGCCCGCCGAAGGCGGGCGTGGCAATCTTGTAAAGGCAGTGATGAGATTGCTTCGTCACTTCGCTCCTCGCAATGACACGGGGGAAGGACAATAACGGTTGTCCACTGCCGTCAGGGAGACGTAATGACAGAATGAGATTTTATAATGCGGAGAATATACCATAAGGAGGCGTCTTACTATGGTACCAATCAAAGACGACAGCGAACTGGAAGAAATGATGGAAGATCTTGAGCTAGATTCCGATGATGAGGAGAGCGTAGTTCCCGATGTTGAGCTGGTTTATGACGAAGGTGAAGAACTCATAATGAGCGACGAGATAGAACCGGAAGAAGAACCTTTACCATCCGTGCTTTTTGGCATTTCCAGACCAAAAACCGATGAGGAATGGTTTGCCCTGCTTCAAAATGCTCAGACCGAAGGTATTCCGCTTTATTCCATTTCTGAATCCTACCAGGAGGGGAACCTTATTAACCATCCTCTTTTCGGGGTTGGCGTGGTGGCAAAAGTTAGAACCCCAAGGAAGATGGAAGTGATTTTCAAAGATAAGGAAGGGAAAATGGTGAAGAAGCTCATGGCTATGAACATATCTCAGGGATGAAATTTGAGTGTAAGAAGCACGGAGTTTATGTTTGCGCAGGGAAAAATGAACAACTTTATTCAGGAGTTCTCATTTTGATAGCTTGGGGAGAAAGTGATGGCGCGGTTTGAGTGGATCATGAGAGAAGGCATTTCTAAGATCCCTTCAAGCTGCGAAGAAGTCCTGGAGATTCTCGCTTCTCAGCGGGGTATCGATGATGATCTTCTCCAGGATGCCCCTCTATCTAAACTTGAACCCTATCTTGTTATAAGAAATCTGGAAGAAGGTGCGCGTCTTGTAGCCTCCCATCTTGCAAAAAATCATAAAGTTGTGATTGTGGGGGACTACGACTGTGATGGAATAACGTCTGTTGCCCAGTGGAACTTTTTCCTGCATGACATTGGTTACACAAACTTTTCCACAGTGGTTCCCTGCAGGGCCGAAGGTTACGGTTTTCCAAAACGTGCTGTCTATGAAAATCCTGATGCAAAGATATTCATAGCCACCGATTGCGGGACTCACGACGTAGAGCCGATACGGCTGGCTCTGGAGAACAAAGCCGATGTTGTGGTGATTGATCATCATAAAATAGACGATTTAAGCCGTGTGGCGCCCGCGTCGGTTCTCATAAACCCCAAACATCCCGAGTGCCCGTCCTGTTTCAAGGATTTTTGTAGCTCGGGTCTTACTCTTCTTTTTCTGGTAAAACTTCGTTCCATGCTCCCTGACCGGTTCTCCAGACCGAAGTTCGATGCCCGCTATCAGACTCTTGCCGCGCTTGGAACTATAGCCGATGTAATGCCTCTTACCGGTGCAAACCGAATTATTGCTAGAGCCGGCCTTGCCAGGATCAATGAGGGCAAGTTCGGACCGCTGGCGGTTTTAAGGGAACTGGCAGGGCTTAAGAACAAGAAGTTGTCAGCAGGGCATGTGGGGTTTTATCTAGCACCGAGAGTGAACGCTCCGGGAAGAATTGCCGATCCGGAAATTGCACTACGGTTTCTGACCGCTCCGGATCCCTGCACTATTTCGTCCATCGGAACGGAATTGAATAGGCTGAACTACCAGAGACAGATGGAAGAAATGAAAGTCTTCCGCAAGGTTCTTGAATACCTTCGGGAAATGGAGTCGATGGGAATCAGGCGTCGTAGCATTGTCCTTGCGGATAAAAACTGGCATCCGGGAGTGGTCGGGATTGTCGCATCAAGGCTTATTCAGGAACATCATTATGGACCTGTGATTATAGGCTCAATAGATGATGAAGGAATTGTGAGGGCTTCGGGTAGAAGTGTGCCCGGGGTTGATATATGCGAGGTTCTTTCAAGGTGCGAAAAATACCTTATTAGATGGGGTGGACACGAAGCCGCAGCAGGGCTTTCTCTGGAGTATGCCAGGTTTGAACAGTTTGCAAGATGTTTTGAAGAAGTGTTACAGGACTGGCCAGAAGAATGTTTCAGCCGGAAGCTTTTTATAGACTGCGAACTTCCCATTCGGCTTTTGAGTAGAGAGCTGGTGGAAACGCTTGAACAGCTCGAACCGTACGGACAGGGAAACCCCACTCCTGTCTTTGTTTCAAATAATTTAAAGCTTGTCGATGTAAGAGTTTTTGGAAATGGACACAAGCATCTAAGGTTGCTTTTCGGAGGCAAGATTCAGGGTATTATGTGGAGAGGTAGTTCCTTTGCTTATGAGATAAAACCCGGTGCTCGATGTAATGTAGCTTATCAGGTTGAATGGGACCATAACCTGAATCAGTGTTTAATGATTGTAAAGGATATGGAAGTTTATTGAGCGGGATTTTATGGGCGAATTTTGTTGCGGGCACCCCGGTAAGGGATGCCCTGCAAGATGGACGCCGCTAGAAGAAACTCACATCTCCAAGCCCTGCACGGAGAACTTCTGGCTGATCGTTCAGGAGAGAGATAACACTGGATGGCTTTCCGGGAACGGGGCCTCCGTCTATTATCAAATCTATGAGATGTCCCAGCTTTTCCTTGATTTCGCCAGGAGTCATGAGAATCTCTCCCGTTTCTTTATCGGTGGCCGTGGAATTGATAATAGGATGCCCCAGCTCGGCAACGATTGCCAGCGCAATTGGACAATTAGGAACTCTAATGCCGATCGTTTTCCTTTTGGATAACATTATCTTGGGAACCAGCCTTGATGCTTCAAGGATGAAAGTATAGGGTCCTGGCAGACATCGCTTCATTACTTTGTAGGCGTAGTTGGTTACCTGAGCATATTCGCTGATATTTTTAAGGTCGCTACAGACAATACTTAGAGGCCTGTCGTGAGTTTTTCCCCTTATCTCGTATACTTTTTCGATGGCTTCTTTGTTAAACAGGTCACAGCCTATTCCATAGAAGGTATCCGTTGGATAGGCTATTAAGCCGCCGTTAGCTAGGACTTCTACTACCTGTTTGACTTTTCGGGGTTCAGGATGCTGGGGGTTCATTTCGAGAATCATAAGGCCTCCTCTTGTTAATCGTTTAAGATTTTCCCTGCTCCTCTTATCCCGGTTGAGCCCCTTTTTTAGATACAGGAGCAATCAAGGCTTTGCGAATTATCCCTGCCCTTATTGCCCTTTTTCTAGGTTAAATAAACTATAGAAACCACAGAAAGTCAACGAGCAAAGGTAATTGTTATATTGGGGTGGCAGGCACGCATCGTGCGAACCTGTTCGAAAAAACTGACTTAATATTTTGCGTATAGCTTGGACGGATAAAAGAAAGTCGTTGCAAGGCTGCTGAAAGGCGGCCGTGGTGATTTCTTCGCCTCCGGCTCGCAATGAAGAGATTGCTTCGCTTCGCTCGCAATGACGCGGGGAAAGACAATGAAGAGATTGCTTCGCTTCGCTCGCAATGACGCGAGGAAAGACAATGAGAGATTGCTTCGCTTCGCTCGCAATGACGCGGGGAAAGACAATGAGAGATTGCTTCGCTTCGCTCGCAATGACGCGAGGAAAGACAATGAGAGATTGCTTCGCCTTCGCTTCGCTCAGGCTCGCAATGACACAAAAGTGCACAGTTACGCAATTTTCGAACAGGTACGCATCGTGTTGACATAGTTAGCAATTAACACTAAATTCTGAATTAGCCCGGTTGCGGCAAACAGTTAGAAATTTTAGTCATATGACAGAAGGGGGTGAGGTAGGTGTCTGAGCTGAGCTTAAGGGATCAGGAGGTTCTTAAAGCAGTTGTTCTGGATTACATACACACGGGGGAACCTGTGGGTTCTCGCACGATATCCCGAAAGTATATGAAGTATCTCGGACCGGCCACTATACGTAACATCATGGCGGATCTTGAAGAGCTCGGCTATCTGTACCAGCCTCACACCTCCGCGGGTCGCGTGCCTACGGAAAAAGGGCTCAGACTCTATCTCGAATCCCTCATGGAATCCAGACGACTGGAAAAGGAAGAGCAGGAATTGATAAGACGGGCATATCAGGATACGACGGGAAGTGCAGAAGACGTTCTTAAAAGAACATCTCACATACTGTCAGAACTCTGTTCTCAAGTGGGGGTTGTGTTATTTCCAAAGCTCGAGAATGTGCGTGTAAAACGAATAGAATTTATCAGGCTCCATGAAGGCTACATTCTGACCATAATCATTGCCGAATCAGGCATCGTTCATCACAGGCTTATACAGAGTGATGAGGATCTATCTCAGGAAGAGCTGGACAAATACAGCCGGTATTTGAACGACATACTCAAGGAACTGACTCTGGGTGAGGTTAAGGCAAAGCTTATCGAAGAGATGCAGCAGGATAAGCGAGATTTTGATAATATTTATAGTCGCACAATGAAACTTCTTGGGGAGCTGCTCCGCCAGACGGAAGAGCTGGAAGCCAATGTTCACATAGAAGGTCAGTCGAATTTGCTAAATAATCCAGAATTCTCCGACATAGAACGGCTCAAGCAGATAATAAAAACTTTCGAGGATAAAAGTCGTATCGTAAAGCTTCTTGACATGGCAATTAAATCCAGAGAAGGCGTAAATGTGATTCTGGGTTCTGAGACTCAAATTAAAGAGCTTCAGGAGATTGGGGTTGTTTCTTCGCCTTACAGGCGGGGAAATTTCGTCCTGGGAGTGGTCGGAGTCATTGGCCCGATGAGAATGGACTATCCCCGCATTGTGCCGATTGTTGAATTTACTGCACAGGTGGTTAGTGAATATATGCAGAATCCCCTTGGAAAAGTCTAAATAGTGATAAAGCTAGAGGGAGGTGAACTGATAATGATCAAATTCGGAGGCAACGATCATCCTGATAACAATCCAGTAATGGAAGAACCTCATAATCAGGATGAAGAACAGATAGCTAAAAGCGAAGAGGGAGATAGCGTGGTAAACAATGAAGCCGAAGGGGCTGCAGACGAAGGCCCTTCCAGAGAAGAGCTTCTTGAGTTCCTCAAGCAGAAGGAAGAAGAAATTGCTCGACTGCACGATAAAATGCTCAGAATGATGGCGGACGTAGATAACATGCGGAAAAGGCTCGAAAGAGAACGAGAAGATATTATCTGCTATGGAAACGAACAGCTCCTCAAGGAACTGCTTCCCGTTGTGGATAATCTGGAACGAGCTTTACAGCACGGAGAGAGCCAATCAGATCCCAAGGCTCTCAGAGAAGGAGTTGAACTTACTCTCAGAAATTTTCTGGCCGTGCTCGAAAAGTTCGGCTGCAAGCCCTTTGATTCCGTCGGTATGCCCTTCGATCCAAGATACCACGAAGCTGTAATGCAGCGAGAGTCCATGGAATATCCGGAAAATACGGTCATCGAAGAGTTCCAGAAGGGTTATGTCTTCAGGGATCGGCTTCTTCGACCGGCAATGGTTGTTGTAGCCAAGGGAGCATCACGCCATTAAAACAGGTGGTAATATAAAGGGCGAGAATATAACTCGCCCTTTTCTGATCCAGCCACACTCTTTTCACAGTATCCCTGCAATAACTTACTTCGAGATTTATCTTAATTCCGAAGAGCAGGAGGCATAGAAGGAATGGGCAAAGTAATTGGTATTGATCTGGGCACTACAAATTCCGTCGTAGCTATCATGGAGGGAAAAGAACCCAAGGTGCTGGTAAATTCCGAAGGTGGACGCACGACTCCGTCAATGGTAGCATTTACAGAAAGTGGTGAACTTCTTGTAGGGCAGGTTGCCAAGCGTCAGGCTATAACCAATCCCCAGAATACTATATTCGCCGTAAAAAGACTGATGGGGCGAAAATACGATTCCCCTGAAGTTCAGAGAGATATAACTATCTTGCCTTATAAAGTTGTTCCTGCTCCAAACGGAGATGCTCACATAGAGATTCGTGGTCGTGTTTACAGCCCGCCGGAAATTTCCGCTTACATCCTTATGAAAATGAAACAAACGGCGGAAGATTATCTTGGTGAAAAGGTAACAGATGCCGTTATTACCGTGCCGGCTTACTTCAATGACAGCCAGCGTCAGGCTACGAAAGACGCGGGACGAATAGCAGGGTTAAATGTTCTGCGCATCATTAACGAACCTACAGCGGCATCTCTTGCGTACGGTCTGGACAAGAGAAAAGACGAAAAAATAGCCGTATTCGATCTCGGTGGAGGCACTTACGATATTTCTATTCTCGAGATCGGCGACGGGGTTTTTGAAGTTAAGTCCACCAGCGGAGATACTCATCTTGGAGGAGAGGACTTCGACCAGCGAATAATCGACTGGCTTGTCGAAGAATTCAAGAACGAAACGGGTATAGATCTCAGGAATGATCGCATGGCTCTTCAACGCCTGAAAGATGCGGCGGAAAAAGCTAAAATGGAACTATCCACCGTTCTGGAAACGGAAATCAACCTTCCTTTTATAACAGCGGACGCCACAGGTCCCAAACATCTGGTACGTAAGCTAACCAGAGCAAAGTTTGAATCACTGGTCGATGATTTAATCGAAAGGCTCGTTCCTCCCATGGAGCAGGCTCTGAGGGACGCAGGGCTCACGGCAAGGGATATTGATGAGGTTATTCTTGTTGGAGGAATGACTCGAGTTCCAAAGGTGCAGGAAAAGGTCAGGGAATTTTTTGGAAAGGAACCTCACAAGGGCGTGAATCCGGACGAGGTTGTAGCGATAGGTGCAGCCATTCAAGGTGCGGTGCTTAAAGGAGAGGTAAAGGATATTCTTCTTCTGGACGTGACCCCGCTTTCTCTTGGTATAGAAACGCTTGGTGGCGTAATGACCAAGATTATCGAGCGAAATACCACCATCCCCACGAGAAAAAGCCAGATTTTCTCCACAGCTTCGGACAATCAGACGGTGGTTAGCATTCACGTTCTTCAGGGCGAGCGAGAAATGGCGGCAGATAACAAGAGCCTCGGGCGATTCGAGCTGGTCGGTATTCCTCCGGCTCCTCGCGGCGTTCCCAAAATTGAAGTGACTTTCGATATTGATGCAAACGGCATAGTGCACGTATCGGCTAAAGATCTAGCCACAGGTAAGGAGCAATCAATCAGAATTACTGCTTCCAGCGGGCTTTCCGAAGAAGAAATCCAGAGGCTCATTAAGGAAGCAGAAGCTCATGCGGAGGAAGATCGTAAAAAACGCCAGTTAGTGGAAGCCAGAAACCGGGCTGACAATGTTATCTACAATGTCGAGAAAAGCCTTAGGGATCTCGGTGAAAAAGTCGACTCTGTAACGCGGTCGGAAATTGAAGCCCAAATAGAGAAACTCCGGAAAGTTATGGAAGAAAACGATAAAGATACCATTGAGCGAGAAACAAACGTTTTGCTGAATCTTTCCTACCGTGTGGCAGAAAGGGCCTATCAACAGACTGGTGAGTCAGCTTCCACTACAAAGGATGAACAGGCTGATAAAAATAAGGGATCTGGTAAACCTGATGAAGACACAGTAGACGCTGAGTTTAAGGAAAAAAACTAAAAATTTTAGACCATGAAAAAAAGGGGGAAAAACCCCCCTTTTTTTGTTGGAAACAAATCAAAAAGTTGAATTTACTTCTTCATGTGTTTCATGAAAATGCTTTCACACTTAGCGGCCATTGCTTCAGCCTTACGAGCAGCCTGTTCAGCTCTCTGAGCGGCGGATTCCGCAGCCTGAGCGCGTGCCTGGCCCTGCTGCTGAGCCTGCTGAGCCTGCTGCAATGCCTGCTGGGTCTGATCCTGCAG
>CAZWJX010000064.1:0-3237 GCA_964634695.1 uncultured Syntrophobacterales bacterium
CTTTCTCCGTCATTGCGAGGCCACGAAGTGGCCGTGGCAATCTCATAAAAAACAACGACGAGATTGCTTCGTCGCTTCGCTCCTCGCAATGACACACTGGCGAGACTTCTTCGCCTTTGCTTCGCCTTCGGCTCGCAATGACACGGGTAAAGCCGCAAATGCACCACTTGTGCCTGCCCTTATGGGGGTGTATGGATCACAGCACTCGGAGAGTTCCGACATTTCCTGTATCCACTGAAGAAATGCTTTACCGTATTTTATCTTATAATCAGCCATTCGAGCAGAGCCATCTGAACAAACATTCTATTTTCGGCCTGATCAAATACCACAGATTGAGGTCCTTCTATCACATCGTCCGTAATTTCTTCGCCACGATGAGCGGGAAGGCAATGGAGAACAATGGCATCGGGATGAGCATGGGAAAGCAACTGGCGATTAACCTGATAGGGTTTAAAAACTTCCCGTCTTCTGGCCTCTTCGGCTTCCTGTCCCATGCTTGTCCAGACATCGGTATTAACAACCTGGGCATCCTTCACCGCTTCAACAGGATCTCGCAATATTTCCACAGATCCATGCCCTTTTCCGGCGTTTTTCTTGATTTTCTCAATAATTGATGGATGCGGTTCAAAACCATCCGGCGTTGCCACTCTAAGAGTCAACCCTAGACGAAGCGCCGCTTCAATCCACGAATGGCACACATTATTTCCATCGCCGACCCAGGCTATGGGGAAATTAAAAGATTTCTTCTTTTCCCATACTGTAAGTAAATCCCCGAGAACCTGGCAGGGATGATGTAAATCGGTAAGCCCGTTTATAACGGGTATGGAAGAATATCTGGCCAGTTCTTCAACCTCTTCATGTGCATAGGTTCTTACAACGAGAGCGTCGATATACCGGGAAAGAACCCGTGCTGTATCCGAAAGGGGCTCCTTTCTGGAAAGCTGAGTCTCCTTTGAGGTCATGAAGATACAATTACCGCCAAGGTAATACATACCGGCTTCGAAGGAGACTCTCGTTCTGGTCGATGGCTTCATAAAGAGAAGTCCCAGCACTTTGCCCTGCAAAGTCTTCACGAGGGAGCCCCCACGGAGAGCCTGCTTGAGCGCCTGAGCTCTCTCGATCAGTGCCCATATTTCTTCTTCGCTAATGTCCCAGATGGTAAGAAAATGCCTTGTCATGAAATCTCCTTCAATATTTCATCAAGTTGATCGACAAGCCAGTCTATGTCCTCGGTTTCAATAATGAGGGGCGGAACGAACCTGAGCACCGTGTCCTGTGTGCAATTGATGACGGCGCCTCGCTCGAGACACTTATCCACCACAGCCTTTGCCGGCCTGTCCAGTTCCATGGCAACCATCAGCCCCCGCCCTCGAACATCCTTCACCATACTGTGCCTTTTCTGAAGTTCCCGTAGTTTTTCGAGGAAATACTCTCCCTTTCTCCTCACCCCGGCAAGAAACTCCGGATCGGCAATAGTTCGAAGGGTCTCAAGAGCAACGGCGCTTACTAGAGGCGTGCCCCCGAAGGTGCTGGCATGACTTCCGGGTTCGAAGGCTGAAGCTACTTCTTCAGTCGCTATCATCGCTCCCATAGGAAGCCCGTTGGCGAGAGCCTTGGCAATGGTCATTATGTGAGGTGCTACACCCTCATGTTCGTATGCAAAAAGCCGTCCCGTCCTTCCCATTCCAACCTGCACCTCGTCGAATATGAGGAGAAGCCCTCGCTCATCACAGAGTTTTCTTAGTTCTTTCAGATAACCGGCCGGCGGAATTCTTACTCCCCCTTCTCCTTGAATGGGTTCCACCATAACGGCGCAGGTTTTTTCTGTGATGGCTTTTTCTACGGCCTCAATGGAACCGAATTCTACATAGGTAAAACCGTCCACCAGCGGTTCAAAACCCTTTTGAACCTTTTCCTGTCCTGTGGCCGAAAGGGTGGCAAGGGTTCTTCCGTGGAAGGAATGTTTCATGGTAATAATGTGATAACGACCCGGGCCGTAATGAGTGAAGCTGTATTTTCTGGCAAGTTTTATGGCGGCTTCGTTTGCTTCCGCTCCGCTGTTACAGAAAAATACCCGATCGCCGAAAGAATGCTTTACCAGCTCTGCGGCAAGAAGTGTCTGAGGTTCGGTATAGAAAAGGTTCGACACATGAACCAGCTTTGCCGCCTGTTCACATATAACTTTGGTAAGCCTTTCCGGGCAGTGTCCCAGATTGCAGACGGCTATGCCTGCAAGAAAATCCCGATATTCTTTGCCGGTATTGTCCCACAGCCGGCATCCCGATCCTCGAACGAATACCACTGGCTGTCGGGCATAAGTGCGACACACGGTCGAATCGCAAAGCTTTGCAATGTCAGCAAATGTCCCGTCCATAGCTTTTCATCCTTTCACAATTTCGGTTCCTATACCGGAATCGGTAAATATTTCAAGGAGAACGGCATGGGGCAATCGGCCGTCTATAATATGAACCTTGGAAACACCTTCATTCAGAGCATCAATTGCGCATCGGAGTTTGGGAATCATACCGCCTTTTACACCTTCCGTCTCAATAAGTTCCAGAGCTTCGGGAATGGTCAGGCTGGAAATAAGCTTACCGTCCTTGTCAAGCACGCCGGGAACGTCTGTCATGAGAATGAGCTTGGCTGCCTTCAGTTCACCGGCAATGGCTCCTGCGACCAGATCGGCGTTTATGTTGAATGTTTCGCCCTGAGGACCTACGCCCACAGGGGCAATGACGGGAATGATCTGGCTCTGCTCTAGAGTTCTTATAATTTCAGCATTGATACGTTTAACTTCTCCCACCAGCCCTATGTCTATGATCTCTGGCGGCTGATCATCTCCCTGATACTTGAAAATGTGCATTTTTGTGGCTTCTATGAGTCTGGCGTCCTTACCGCTGAGCCCTACCGCCTTACCGCCGTGGCTGTTGATTAGCTTCACTATGTCCTTGTTAACTTTACCGGCAAGAACCATTTCGACTATGTCCATAGTCTCTTCGTCGGTAACCCGCATGCCTTCACGAAACAGACTTTCTTTGCCTATCTTCTTCAGCATTTGGCTGATCTGAGGGCCACCACCATGAACAATCACAGGGTTTATACCGACGTATTTCAAAAGAACGATGTCCTGTGCGAAAGAGTCCTTGAGATGCTCTTCAACCATTGCATGACCGCCGTATTTAATCACGATGGTTTTTCCCGAGAAGGTGCGAATATAGGGCAGAGCTTCACTGAGAA
>CAZWJX010000064.1:3247-13975 GCA_964634695.1 uncultured Syntrophobacterales bacterium
CGTTTATTTCCATGTTATAAGCTCCCTGTTTTACTTGCGTGCAAAAAACAAAACTCCCGCTTTTCCCGTCTGAGAACCAGAACCCCTTTTGTTTTCGGTTAAGATTTGCCATTCGAGTGTTAAGAAAGCAATATGAAAATGCATACGGGCTCGCAATGACTCCTGTTTGTGTCATTGCGAGGAGTCGGCCTGTGGCGGACGATGAAGCAATCTCGTCATTGCCTTTCACCGTGTCATTGCGAGCGAAGCGAAGCAATCTCTTATTGTTCTTACTTAATGAGATTGCCACGGCCACTTCGTGGCCTCGCAATAACACCCGATATTGTCATTGCGAGGCCGAGCGAAGCGAGGGCGAAGCAATCTCCTGTTGTTCTTTATTTTATGAGATTGCCGCGGCTGCCTTGCGGCAGCCTCGCAATGACGAGAGAAAAATCAATTCCGGCAGCCTCGCAATGACGGGAGAAAAATCAATTCCGGCAGCCTCGCAATGACGGAAAGTAATCAACCCCGGCAGTCTCGCAATGACGGGAAAAATCAATTCCGGCGGGTTCGCAATGTTTACAGTATATACCTGCTCAAATCCTGATCTTCCACAATGTCTTTAAGCGTGTCGAGCACATACTGTCTGGTTATGCGTATAGTTTGCCCTTGAAGATCAGGTGCATTGAAGGATATGTCGGAAAGAAGTTTTTCCATAATCGTGTGAAGCCTTCTTGCGCCTATATTTTCCGTGCGGCTATTTACTTCGTAGGCTATTTCAGCGATCGCTTCGATGGCTTCTGGTTCAAAGACAAGCTCCACGTTTTCCGTCTGAAGCAGAGCCTTGTATTGTGTTGTCAGAGCATTTTCCGGTTCTGTCAGTATTCTTACAAAGTCTTCTTTAGTCAGAGCTTTAAGCTCGACTCTTATGGGAAAGCGTCCCTGAAGCTCGGGTATAAGGTCTGACGGTTTGGCAATGTGGAAAGCGCCAGAAGCTATGAAAAGGATATGGTCGGTCTTAACCATGCCGTATTTGGTCATGACCGTTGATCCTTCGACGATGGGAAGGAGGTCTCGCTGAACGCCTTCTCTGGAAACGTCAGGTCCGCCCGATGAATCTCTCCCTACTATCTTGTCGATTTCGTCGATGAAAATAATCCCCGACTGCTGAACGCGTTCGATGGCAGTTCGGATAACCTTGTCCATATCGATCAGCTTCTGAGCTTCCTCTTCGATCAGTATCTCACGAGCCTCGGGAATTTTGACTTTGCGGCGCTTTGTTCTTCTCGGCATCATCGAATTGAGCATTTCACGGACGCTGTAGTCCAGCTCTTCAAAGCTGGTTCCCGTAAAAATTTCCATAACCGGCGTTGTTCTGTCCGATACCTCGATTTCAATATATCGGTCGTCAAGCTTGCCCTCGCGCAGAAGCGCTCGAAGTTTTTCTCGAGTAGCATCAACGGTTGCCATTTCGTCCAGGGCGTTTTCTTCCGACTGGTAATTCGCTTCTGGAGGTCGTCTTGCCCCACGCCCCCTTCTTTTTGAGGAAGGAAGCAAGATGTCCAGGAGTTTTTCTTCGGCAATCTGGGCCGCTTTTTCTCTAACGCTTTCTAACTCTTCCTGACGAACCATGTTGACGGCTATGTCCGTCAGATCACGAACCATCGATTCCACGTCTCGCCCCACGTAACCAACTTCGGTGAATTTGGTGGCTTCGACCTTGATAAAGGGTGACTGAGCAAGTTTAGCAAGCCGTCGGGCTATTTCCGTCTTTCCCACTCCCGTGGGACCGATCATGATTATGTTCTTCGGAGCGATTTCGTCCCGTAAATGTTCTGGAACCTGCTGGCGTCGCCACCGGTTTCTCAATGCAATGGCGACCATTTTCTTGGCTTCCTGTTGTCCGATGATATATTTATCGAGTTCTTTGACGATTTCTGCAGGGGTTAGTGGTTTGTTCATATTTCGAGCTCCTCAATGACAAATTCATGATTGGTGTAAATGCAAATTGAAGCGGCAATACGCATTGCTTCTTCGGCGATTTGTCGTGGAGTAAGGTTCGAATGTTTAATGAGCGCTCGAGCGGCAGCAAGGGCGTAAGGTGCTCCAGAACCGACAGCGGCAATACCGTCGTCGGGTTCAATCACATCTCCGCTTCCGGTAATAATCAGACATTCGTTCCGATCAGCAGCAACAAGCATGGCTTCAAGCCGCCTCAGGACTCTGTCGGTTCGCCAGTCCTTGGCAAGTTCAACGGCTGCTCTCTTCAGACTTCCGTTATACTGATCAAGCTTTGCCTCCAGTCTTTCAAAAAGCGTGAAAGCATCGGCTGTTGCTCCGGCAAAGCCGGCAAGGACCTTACCATGGTGCATACGGCGAACCTTTTTAGCCCCCTGTTTGATAACCGTATCTCCCAGAGTAACCTGTCCGTCGCCTGCCATCACTACCCGGTTCTGATGTCGAATCGCCAGAATTGTTGTGCTTTTTATCATCTTTTCCATCATGTCAGCTCTTATCATCCTTTCTACTTCTCAAATGGGTCTTATCATATACATCGGTCAAATGTCCAAGATCAATGTGCGTGTAACGTTCTGTTGTTGATAGGTTTGCATGCCCGAGAAGTTCTTGAATAGACCGGATATCGGCTCCGGCGCTGAGCAGGTGACTGGCAAAGCTGTGCCTTATTCCGTGAGGCCCCATGAGCTTCTGCGCCCCGGCTTCTACCAACTCTTTCTGCAGTATATCGTGGACTGCTCGGGTGGTTAATTGGTGCCCGCGGTAGTTTTTAAAAAGCGCATCAGATACGTAGCGGAGATGGGGCTCCTGGGCCTGAAGTGCGTCAAGGTAGGCTTCTATAGCCGAAAGAGCTGTTTTACCTATGGGGACGAACCGTTCCTTTTTACCCTTGCCGGTGACCATTACAATTCCCTGCGAAGCATCCACATCCGCTTCCCTGAGAGCTACCAGTTCGCCGACTCGAATTCCTGTTGAATAAATGGTTTCGTAGATTGCCCAGTTTCTGGCCTGGCGCCATGACGCTCCGGGTATTAAAGCTTTTTTCTTCAGATAATCCAGAAAGGCATATATTTCATCTACATCCATATGCGGTGGAGTTTCAACAGGAACTTTGGGATTGGCAATAGCTTCCACAGGATTGGAACTTTCGCCGAAGCGATTTTCAAGGAATTTGTAAAATGTTCTTAGAGCCGATAGTTTCCTCGCCTGAGAACTCTTTTTCAGGGACAGCCCTCCAAGAAATTCCAGCACATCATAATGTGAACCATCGCTTGTGGTGGGGCTTTTGCCTCCCATTTTAGCCGTAAGCCATTCTATCCATTGAAGAAGATCAGCCTCATAGGCCCGAACCGTTTCTTCACTGAGCCGGCGTTCGCTTTTAAGATGCTCTAGAAATAGTTTCAACGCTGTGGCAAGTTCCATATCAATTTATTGCCAGTCCGGCTTTTACCGACTGCCGGCGATGCACTGTTTGCTTCGATAAGTTTCGGTTCCACTCTCACAGAACCATTCTCGCAGGAGATCAAGGCTCGGATAATGTGTGAGATCGTAGTGAATGGGGGTTATGGCAATGTATTTCTGGCGAATTGAGCAAGAATCGGTATCCTCATCGGTATCGTATTCCGCCGTCTGACTACAAAGCCAGTAATAAACTCGATTTCTGGGATCGACACGCCTGTCGTAGGCTTCGGCGTATTTGAGATGCCCCTGACGGACTACTCGGATTCCTTTAATTTCTTCGGCAGGGCAGTGGGGAAAATTGATGTTGAGGGAAACCCCTGCAGGAAAGGAACGACCTTCTATTAGTTTTATTATTTTCGGAAGGAAAACAATTGGTCCACTGTAATCCTTTGCCGGATAGGCATCAATGGAAACGGCTATGGACGGGAATCCCAGCATTGCTGCTTCGGTAGCTGCCGAAACTGTTCCTGAATATATGACGTTTTCTCCAACATTTGCTCCGTGGTTTATCCCCGATATGACCAGATCAGGAAGTGGCTTCATGAGTTCTCTTATTGCAAGCTTTACGCAATCCGCCGGTGTTCCATTTACAGCATATCCGAAGAAGACCCCATTGCGCTTTACTTCTTTCACTCGCAAAGGATCAAGAAAGGTTATGGCGTGCCCTACAGCGCTTTGCTCCGTTTCCGGAGCAACGACATAGACATCATGTTCTGGAGCTAAAATCTGATACAGGACTTCAATCCCCTTTGCATAGATTCCATCATCGTTTGTAATAAGGATGCGCATCGGTTGCCTAAACACCTCCTTGCTGAAGGGATTTTGCCATTTGAATTCCCAGTTCCATCGCTTTCAGGTTCAATTCTTCCGTGCCAGCCGGCGCTCTATATATAAGTGCTGATTCGAGACTTTTCAACGATACGGCACCCGTAATGTAGACCAGAGCTCCAAGCGCCACAACGTTTGCCACCATCTCCTTGCCCAGTTCTTTTCGAGCCATGGCGGTAAAGGGTAAGGAAATGACCTTTGTTGTTGGAACCTGTTTAACAAAGGTTGAATCCACGATGAAGGTGCCGTTGGGTTTAAGGTCAAAAAAGTAAAGGTCGCAGGAAGCCTGGTTCATGGCAAGGAGCACGTCGGGCTTAAGAGCTTTGGGGTAGTCTATTTCTTCATCGCTTATGATTACTTCAGACTTGCTGGCTCCACCTCGGGCTTCAGGCCCATAGCTCTGGCTCTGACATACGTATTTTCCATCGTAGATGCCGGCTGCTTCGGCAAGAATTATGCCGGCAAGAATCAATCCCTGCCCGCCCGAACCGCTCAGGCGGATCTCGTAGCGGTAGCCCATCGCTTCTTAGCCTCCTCACGTATTCTCTGATATTCCTGAGTAAAGATGGGAAGGTCTTTGTCTACAAGCACTCCAATGGTAATTTTCCCTTCCCTTTCTTCCGGGGACATCTTTTCTGCCTTTTCGACGTTTACGGCTACCTTCTTCATCCAGAGTAGCATATCAACGGCGCTTCCCATCTTGTTCTTTCGTCCATATTGAGTATGGCAGTTACTGATCACTTCGACAACGGCAAAACCGCGCTTCAAAATGGCTTTCTGTATGATTTCATCAAGCACATGAGTATGATAGACGGTGCCGCGTGCGACGAAGCTTGCTCCCGCCGTGACCGCAAGCTCAGAAATGGCGAAGGGATGTTCGATGTGGCCGAAAGGAGAGGTGGTCGTAAAAGCGCCGTAAGGGGTTGTTGGCGAAAATTGCCCGCCTGTCATGCCGTATACGTTGTTGTTTATGATGATTGCCGTGAGGTTCAGGTTTCTTCTTGCTGCGTGGATGAAATGATTTCCGCCTATGGATACGGCATCGCCATCGCCCATGATCACGATCACGTTAAGGCGTGGATTGGCAAGTTTAATCCCGGTTGCAAAGGTTAAAGCCCTCCCGTGAGTGGTGTGAAGCGTATTGAAATCAACGTAAACGGGGAGCCGACTTGAACAGCCGATACCAGAAACGAGGACCACATCGTCCTTTTCAAGGCCTATTTTGTCTATGGCCCGAATTAGAGATCCGAGAAGAATACCGTTTCCACATCCCGGGCACCACACATGGGGAAATTTTTTATCGTGGCGAAGATACTTATGTATAAGTTTGGTAATCTCTGCCATAGCCTTTCTCCGTGAAGTGCTAAAGCTTTAGAAGTCTGGTAAGTATTTCTGTAGGGGTGATGAGCTGACCGTCGATACGGTTCAGCTTTTCAACCCTTGTTTTTCCCTGATTGATTCTTTTGACTTCTCGTGAAATTTGCCCGAAATTGAGCTCCGGAACGAGAACTGCTCGAACTCTACTCAGAAATGGCTCTACAGCCTGACGAGGGAAGGGCCATAACGTTACAAGCTGGATAAGACCGGCACGGACGCCTCGCTGTCGAGCCTCCCGGACAGCTCTTCGGGCGGATCTCGCAACCGATCCGTAGGCGATAACAAGTACATCGGCGTCTTCAGTGAATTCTTCTTTTGTCATCATAATATCATGAAGGTTATTATAAATCTTTCGATGAATTCGCGTGAGAAAAGCCTGAATCTCGTCGGGACGTTCAGTCGGGAATCCACGAACATCGTGAATAAGACCTGTGACGTGGTACCTGTAACCATCGCCAAAGGATGCCATAGGTGGAACACCTCTCGGTGTATCCTCATAAGGAATGTACCATTCAGGCGGCATACTGGGCTTTATGCGATCAAAGACTTCGATTTCTTCAGGATGGGGAAGCTGGATCTTTTCACGGGTGTGAGCCACCACTTCATCGGAAAGGATTATAACGGGAGTTCTGTATTTTTCAGACAGATTGAATGCGTGGACGGTTATATCAAAGCATTCTCTCGTGGTTGAAACAGCAAGGACTATTATGGGATGGTCACCGTGAGTTCCCCATCTTGCCTGCATCACATCGCCCTGACCCACCCTTGTGGGGAGTCCCGTGCTGGGTCCACCTCTCATAACGTTCACAATCACGCACGGAACCTCCGCTACGCAGGCAAAGCCTATATTTTCCTGCATAAGGGAGAAGCCGGGTCCGCTTGTTGCCGTCATAGCTTTAACGCCTGCGAGAGAAGCACCTATGACTGCTCCGAGACTGGCGATTTCGTCTTCCATCTGGATGAATGTACCGCCAATAGATGGTAGCTTCTGAGCCATTGCCTCGCTGATTTCCGTTGCAGGGGTAATGGGATAGCCGGCAAAAAATCTGCACCCGGCAGCAATAGCGCCTTCTACCATGGCTTCATTACCCTGAAGTACCAGGACACGTCCCTGGGAAGGTTTACCGTCGCTCATTCTATCATCCCCCGTTTGCGATATAGCCTCTTCCGGCTCGGGCTTTTTAGCTCTGACGCTTATTGCAAAATCGGGACAGTGAGTTTCACACCATCCACAACCGGTGCATCTTTCTTCGGAAACTATAACGGGAGATCCATCATCTCCTATTTCAATGCACTTTCTGGGACAGAGAGCGGCGCAAATACCACAGGATTTGCACCATGCCCTGAAAATGTCGATTTTAAAGTTTCTTGAACTCTGAGTGTTATTTTTTGCAGCCATATCCTCTACGCTCAATCCTTCAATGTGATCTCGTTATTTTCTTGCCTGTCTGACTTCCATGGGATAATGACTTACTTAAAAACTGTAGGCAGTTATAGATAGCAAGATTCAGGAGCAGATTAGAATGATTAGAGGTCGAGAAAAAGACGATCTTTTTCAGGAGCCTCATAAAATTATTGACATAAGAAAGCTGGATCTGGAGGATACCCCGCTTCGCCAGGAATTCATACCGATAGAAATTCAAGATATTTCTGCACAAGATTTGCTTCCTTTTTCAATTTATTTTCCTTTTCTGACAAGCGATAACGCCCTCAATTTCAAAAAAATTGCTAAAGCCGGTGGTTTCCTGAATTCGCGCTGGAAAACCATTCTCCGGAAAAATAATATAGAGCATGCCTATGTTCATGTAAATGAGTTTGAGCATTATGCTAGCTATATTAACAACAGACTGACAAAAGCGCTGGGAAACCCTTATCTCACAGTAACAAAGAAAAACGAAATAATTTACCGCAACGCGACCTATGTTATGAACCGAATACTTAACGACCCTCGTTCCGGACGAAATATCCAGATGGGAATAGATCTCGTTGATACGATTTCTTCTTACATTGTGAAGAACGAGGTTACCGCTTCCATGCTGGCGAGACTTTTTTCAAAGAACTACGAACTGTTCAGTCATTCCATTCAGGTTGCCTTGCTGACAATGGTTTTTTGCCGTTTCCTGAAAAGAGATGTCGGATCTATTTTTAAATGCGGTCTGGGAGCTCTTCTGCACGACGTTGGTAAGGTTGATATTCCGGAAGAGATTCTATTTAAGAACGGCGCATTATCCGATGAAGAATTTGCACTGGTTAAACAGCATCCTGAACTCGGGGTGAGAATTTTGAAACAACATAACACCATAGACGAAGAAATTATGGAGGTTGTCCTACAACACCATGAAAATGTGGACGGAAGTGGTTATCCTTTGGGCCTAAAGATAGATGATATTTCTCCTCATGCTCAGATCGTGCACATAGTAGATTGCTATGATGCTTTAACAACCAACAGAGTCTACAGACCTGCTGTGAGTCCTTTTGATGCGTTGAAGACAATGATTACGGAAATGAAGCATGCTTTCAATTTGAAACTGATCGAACTTTTTGTCATATTTCTGGGTTATTAGCGCGTATGATCAGACACGCCCTTATACTTTCTGCCGGTTGGGGGACTCGCCTGCGGCCTCTAACTTTTTTCAGACCAAAAGCTCTGGTGCCCTTGGGACGTAAATCGTTGCTGGAATACTGGTTATCACGGCTGGGAGCTTTAGACCGTGTTTTCGTAAATGTTCACGCCCTTGCTCCGTTCTTTTCGGAATATCTAAAGGACATTGGGATCCGGTACCCTTCATTAAAAATGCTTTACGAAAGCCGCATACTGGGATCAGGTGGAACCATTCTGAAAGTCTGTGAAAACCTGAATAACGAGTGGATTCTGACCGTCAATGTGGATTCTTTTCTTTCTTCTGGTATTGACGATCTGATTCAGAGAGCTATGCCGGATTCACCATCGATATGTCTCTTCCTGAAAGACGAGCCTGCTTATAATAACGTGGTTGTAGCGCCTGATGGTTCCGTCAGATCTATAAGGAGGCGGCATCTCACGCAAGAAGAAATTAGTAAGGGATTTCGTGTGCTGGCTTACGTGGGGGTTCAGATAATCCATTCGGAAATAATCACTGAATACATATCGAACCATGCGGGGGACGTCTTGAGAAGATTAAGAACCGATCCCTTTCTGGACATCATGGAAGTATATAACTCCATGATTCAGCAGAATTTGCTGGTCAGATACTTTGAGTTAACTGGTGGAATGTGGTGTGATATAGGAACGATCGATAGCTATATGAGATTGTGCCTAGAAGTATCTGGAGGATCCTCCTTTGGTAAAAGTGTTATACTGGAAGAGGGGGCTGTCGTAAAAAACAGCGTAGTCTGGGACGGTGTCAGGGTTAAAGCGAAAAGCCGAATTGACACATGTATCGTGACGGATGGGGTTGTGGTTAATGGGAACTACTACAGACAAATCCTCACTCCTACTGGAATATGGAAATTCTAGGGCGGAATATGCACCGGTATTAGATGATATTTGCCGGTTTGTTCGTCCATTGTCCAGTGTCCGGGGAACCGAAACCGGTTCGGTGACATTATCCACTGGCGGAAAAGATCCTTTCATAGAGGGAGAATTAAGGATAGAGGCAATAACAGGTGATGGTTCGGATAGAAGTTTTTTCAGGGTAAGGGCAGGAACGAACAGCTTCGTTCTTATGTATAATCCACCCGAGGATTCATGGCGCTTAAGAGAAAATGCGGCATTTGGCTACCTTTCGCGTTATCTATTGGCAAAAGGGATTCCTGTGCCGCGAGTTTATTTTTGCGATGCCCAGAATGGCTTTTTCCTGATGGAAGATCTGGGCGATGTCAGTCTGCACTCTTACATTATCAAACACCCCGAAGCACGTAAGACTGTTTTACGGAAAGCCATCAGACTGCTTGCATCTTTTCATGAATCGGCAGGTAGAGACTTAGATTCATCATTTCTACTCGATGGGGGGCTTTACAGCCCTGAGTTTGTGCTTGAAAAGGAACTGGAATACTTCAGACGTTCTTTTCTCTGCGACTTTTTAGGAATTCATGTTTCATGGATGTTTCTGAGGGATGATTTTTCAAAGCTAGCCGAAGTTGCAGGAAGCTATGAAGATTCGTCTTGCATACATAGAGACTTTCAGAGCAGAAACATAATGATCAAGCAAGGAAAACTGCGTCTTATAGATTATCAGGGTATGCGCTACGGTCCCTGCGAATACGATCTTGCCTCTTTGATGATAGACCCTTACATGGGAATCTCAGCAAAAGAGCGTCTGTCTTTAATTCAACTTTACTCAAGGCTGAGGAAAAGCTTTTCCCCGGCTCGCTACGAGGTAGTTTCTCTGTGCAGAAATCTTCAGATTCTTGCAGCCTTTGCCTTTCTAGGAAAGCAAAAGGGAAAAACCTTTTTCCTGAGATTCATTCCAAGGGCGTGGAAGGAGCTTATTAGAAATCGATCAATGTTGGTTCATCTAGGGCTTAAAAACCTCTTGAATGTATTGAATTTGGCAGAAAACAGGATGAAAGCGGTATTGATAAACTAGGCGTAGACATCAGGCATGTATTGTTGTATATCACAGGCTCCGAGTTCATTAAGGAAAAGGAGGAAATTTTATGACGTCTAACACAACCAGAACAAGAAGGCGCCGCAAAAACAAGGATCGTCCCAACAAGGTGAATTTGAAAAAGGATATGAAGCGTATCGCAAAGAATCTTGAAATAATAGAGAAGCTGGAATCGTCGTAAACGTTTGACGCCCGGGATTTGACCATCCCGGGTTCTGTTGCGTCTATTGCGGGTATTTCCAGCAGCTTAGCCCGAGTTTGTCAAAGTTTTTTGTTTAATACATTGAAGAGAGTTTAGCGAAATCCCTCATAAGAAATTGCCGTGGCTGCCTTACGGTGACATCGCAATGGCGAAAAAAGGTGTCATTGCGAGGAGCGAAGCGACGAAGCAAGCTCGTCATTGCGAGCGAAGCGAAGCAATCTCTTTGTTGTGACAAAAAAGAGATTGCCACGCGCCATTCGGGCGCTCGCACTGACC
>CAZWJX010000065.1:0-12376 GCA_964634695.1 uncultured Syntrophobacterales bacterium
AAGTTCTCTAGAAGCTAAATAATTCTAAACATAATTACCATGAAGAAGGAGTGTACCGATGGCAGAGGCACGTAAGGTAACAGAAGGTGGCGTCAGTGTTAGGACTAAATTAATGGGGCTTTTTCTGGTGACCATTATTCCGCTTTTGTTGCTTCAGTGGCTTAATTACCGGACATTTAAATCCCAAATAGATACAGACGTTGAGGCACGCCTTATTTCAGAAGCAACCAGAATGGCTCGCAGTATAGATCTTCTGATGCATGAACGTGTTGCAGACATAAAATCATGGGCAAAACTGGATGCTGTGAAAACGGCTCTGGAAATAGGCGGAGGTCAGGCTGGAAGTGACGAACTCCTAAAGACAATCGTTGAAAACTATGGAACGTTCTATGTTTTGATGATTGTTGATTCTAGAGGGCGGGTAATTTCGGCCAGTATGCCCGAAGCAATTGGTTTAAACGTAAAGGAGACGCCCTGGTTTGGGGACCTTATGGCAGGGAAAAGCGTCTCTCTTAACTGGCAGAAATATGAACTTCTTGAGAAACTTTTGCCTGCTTCTAGAGGATATTCGGTCCTTTTGGCAGAACCGGTCTTTTCGGGTGATAAGCCCCTCGGTGGGATTGTGGGCTTTGTAAATTGGGGTATTATCGAAACACTTGTAAAAGCTTCTAAAATTGGAAACACGGGTTATTCCTACGTTGTGCGCCAGCCCGAATATCAAGTAATTGCTCACCCTGTAGAAGCTCTTCTGGGAAAAACTGGTTATGAGCTGGGAGTTTCCGGTCTGGTCGAAGATGTCAAACAGGGCAAAGTGGTTTCAAGATATGCATGGAAAGATCCGAAGACAGGAGAGGTGATAGAAAAAATAGCCGCAGCAGCTTATTGCACCGGTTACGGACTGTTTAAAGGCTTCAACTGGATAGTTGCTGCAGGAGCTGACATATCGGAAATCTACGCAGCTCTTCCAAAAGTAAGAAACCAGTTCTATATTGTTACAATCCTTTATCTAGCTTTTATCGTTGTTGTAACCGTTCTTCTTAACGTTCTTGTAAGCCGTCCCATTTCGGAGATGGTAAACACGATGATCAACATAACCCATAACCTCGACCTTACTCAAAGAGTAGCTGTTAAATCCAGGGATGAGCTGGGACAGATGGCGATAGCATTCAACGGATTGCTGGGCAGACTGCAACAAACATTTTTGGGTGTTTTAAGAGGTCAGAACCACGTTTCTGAGGCTGTGGAACAGGTTAAGAGCATTGCTAACCAGATTGTGCATAACGCAGAACAGCAGGCGGTTCAGATTCAGGATGTGCTTTCTAGAGTAGAAGATTTGCGAAAGATGGCTGAAGAAAGTAACCAGAACGCTCTGGAAAGCCAGTCTTACTACGAAGGAATTGCAACGGCTCTGATGGAAATGTCTACGAGTATTAGAGAAATTGCCTCCTCGGCGTCCAGACAGGTCGAGAAGGTTCTGGAAGCTCTGGATTATATTCAGCAAATGAGCGAAACGGACGAAAAAGTATCGATTCGCACGGCAAGCCAGCTTGAAGCGGTAGAAGATACATCACAGGCCGTTACTCAGATGAGAGCCGCTATTCAGAAGATTGCCGAAAGAACCCAGGAGACGGCTCAGCGCTCTCAGGAAGCCCTTGAAACAGCCTATTCGGGTCAGCAGACAATTGAGCAGATGGTGGAAAGAATGAAGGTTATCGCCGAAAGTGCTGAAAGAGTTACGGAAATAGTCGAAGTGATTTCAGACATTGCCGATCAAACGAACCTTCTAGCTCTTAATGCCGCAATAGAAGCGGCTCGAGCTGGCGAACACGGACGAGGATTTGCCGTTGTTGCCGATGAAGTCCGTAAGCTGGCAGAACGAACCAGTGAAGCTGCTCGAGAGATCGCTATTCTGTCGAAGGAAAGTTATGAAAAAGTTCAAGAAGGAAGGGATCTTGCTTCGGCAAGTCAGGCCGTTCTCCAGAACGTTGTTGCGGCATCCGACAAGGCTAACGCTTTAACCCACGAAATTAACCTGGCAACGCAGGATCAGACACGAGAAGTGGAAAAAATCGCTCAGGCTATGGATAGGCTGAGTGCTCTTGCAGAGGAAATTACAAATATGACCAGCGATCAAATCGTGCGGCGTGACCGGGTGGCCGAGATGATTCAGGAAATTCAGCAACTTTCTCAGGAAGTTGATGTTGCAACAAAAGAACAGGCAAGAGGAACTGAACAGGTTAGCAATGAGATTGCAAGAGCCAACGAAAGAGCGGCCCGAATTGCGGATCTTACCACTCAGCAACAGGAATATGCTCAAAGGCTTGAAAACATCATCAGACAGGTGGCAGAACTGGCAAACACAAATGCTATGGGTGCTCAGCACTCTCTAGAACTCAATGAAAGGCTTGTGAGTGTTATGAAGGAGTTTGCCGAATTGCTGGCTCAGTTCAAGGTAAATGGAGAAGAACTTGTAAAAGCAATAAAAGAATAAGGCAAAGATAATTTAAGCCGCCCGTTTTTCGGGTTAGCCCGGGCAAAAGTTATTGTTAATGAGGAGTGTTCTATGGCTGTTTCAGAAATAATAATGGATTTTTTGGAGGACGCCCGAGAACAGGTTAGCCGTTTTGAAAGCTCACTCCTTAAACTTGAAAAAGATCTATCGGACAGCGATTCTCTCAATGTGTTATTTCGGGCTGCTCACAGTTTGAAAGGATCCTCATACTACACCGGGTTTCAGCATCTAGGGCGGTTTGTTCATAAGATAGAAAGTTTGCTCGAGCCGGTACAAAAGGGAGAAAGCGTTCTGGGAAAACATTGCATTAACATGCTCTTTAAAGTGCTCGATTTCATAAAAATGAGCCTCCAAGCTATTCAGGAAAAGGGAGAAGATGTTCCAGTACCACCCGAACTCGAAAACGGTCTCGAAAGAGCCTTTGCAAATGAAGAAGAGAAAGAAGATAAAATAGATAGTGTAATTCTGGATTTTGCGCCACCGGACGTCAAACCTATATCGGGAGAAGATTCAGATGCAGAGCTATTTTCGATTTTCGTAGACACGTTGCATGAACAGCTTAAGGTTATATGCGAAACAATAGTATTTGATGATCTTTCCGACGAAGACGAGCGAAATAACGTTCTCAATAATGCCTTTCGTCGTATTATAAACTCCAGCCGTTATATGGACTATGAACCTCTGGTCAGATTTTTTGAAGGCTGGCAAAATTTTCTCTCCAATCTTCTGGCCGAGCATTCAGACAAAAAGAATATTATAGATGTTTCGGTCCATTGTGTTGATTACCTTTCTAAGGTTCTTCCTTCGCTTGATTCACAGTCGTTCATGGAAATACTTAAGGCCGAAGGAGGCAAACCGTATGAATCGGCACGCCCTTTCGGCGAAGGAGAACAAATAAGTCAAGAATTAAAAATTATAGACGAAGAACTTGAAGCGGCCTTTTCCAGATGGATCGAAGACGCTTCCAGAGTCGAGGATGCTTTTGGACCGGATCGTGAAGAGACTCTTGAGCAAGAACCTCTGGAAGAAGTTGGAGAAGCCATCTCTTCCGGGAGTTCACTGTGGGAAGAAATTGTGGAGGAGGAAGAGGCAGAATTTCCCGTTTACAGAGAAGAAATTGTCGTCCCCGACGAAATACCCGTTCAACCCACAGAAATGCTCCGAGTTGACCCCGGGAAAGTGGATCATCTCCTTAATGAAGTCGGTGAGCTGGTTATAAGACGCTCTCATTTTGTTGTATTAAACTCTGAACTTAAGGAACTTGCGGAACAGTGGTATCGTGAAGGCATTCTGGATGCAGATAAGAAAAAGGCTCTTGATAGATTATGGCAGGAATACAGGGATGCTGTTTCATTGCTGGGACGCATTACGGCTGACCTTCAGGATGCCGTGATGAAGATCAGAATGTTACCGCTGATTCAACTTTTCGAGAAGTTCCCCAGAATTGTTAGAGATCACGCAGCCCAATATGGCAAATCGGTTCGTATGGTAATCAAAGGTGGAGAGACCGAAGTCGATCGTCGAATCTGGGAACAGCTTTACGAACCTCTGGTTCACATTCTCAGGAATGCAGTTGCCCACGGCATAGAACCTCCCGAGGTCAGAAAGAGCCTTGGAAAATCAGAAGACGGAACGATAACCATTAGCGCCTATTACCGGGGGCAGCACGTTATTATAGAAATTACAGACGATGGAGCCGGTGTTCCTCTGGATCGATTAAAAAAGGTTCTTCTTGAAAAAGGTATGTTCAGGCCAGAAGAAATTGAACGCATGAGTCCAGAAGAGTTACTGGATACCATTTTCCTTCCGGGTGTTTCTACGGCCATCGATGTGGATGAAACTGCCGGTAGAGGAATAGGGCTTGACGTAGTGAGAGAGGAATGCAGAAAGATAAATGGACACGTGACCGTCAGATCCTGGGAAACGCAGGGAACTCAATTTATAATCCAGATTCCCCTCACTCTGGCAATTATTCCTGGGCTTCTTGTTAAGATTAAAGGCGATATTTACACTCTCCCCCTTGCCTCTGTTGGTGAAGTCTACGCTTTTAATGAACAGAAGGTAAAGAAGGTCCGTAACGCTTATTTTCTTACCTTAGAAGACAGAACTGTTCCGTTGATATTCCCCGAATATTTGTTTTCCAGAAAGGTCAGGGATCACGATAAAGTCGGGAGAGGTAATTACATAGTCATTCTCCGTACGCCAGCCAAAGAGGCGGGGCTTGTAGTGGATCAATTCCTGGGGCAGCAGGAAGTCGTTATTAAGCCTATCGAAGATGTAATGGATGTGATTCACGGATATGCTGGAGCTACGATACTAGGAGATGGAACGATATCTTTGATCATCGATGTTCCTGCGGTGATAGATTATGTGGAAAAGCTTTCTTTTCCCGGATAGTGAAAACGTTCGGACCGTTTTAAGAAGCGAGTTATGGGAGAAGAAAGGCGGTCTAACATGAACCAGAAGGGCCTTAGGGGAACAATATCCAACATAGACATTACCCAGTTGCTTCAGATGGTTTGCGTTGGAAATGCACCTCTTATGGTCAGGGCTGTCTCAGATGATAAGGAAGGTGTCTTTTATGTAAAAGACGGTCATGTGATCCATGCTGTTGCAAGTCAAAAGGAAGGTGAGGAGGCTTTCTGGGAAATATCTTTGTGGAATGATGTTGTTTTCGACATTATTCCTTATGCCGCAAACGATGTTCCTCAAACTATTTTCAAGCCATGGGAATACCTTGCTCTTGAATGTGCCCGCATAAAAGATGAGCATGCAAAGAAAAAACTTATCCACGTGTTGATTATCGACGATTCGGCTTTTTTTGCAAAGCAACTCAAAAGGCTTATTGAGGAAGACCCCGAATTCGTTGTCGTTGGTATTGCAGGCAACGGCGAAGAAGCCATTGGTTATATGGAAGACGAAATTGTGGATGTGGTGACTCTCGATGCTTTTATGCCGGTAATGCCGGGAGATACAACCCTGAAGCATCTTATGGTTCGCTATGGTGTGCCCGTTGTGGTGGTGAGCGCCTTTTTGGAAGGATCTTCTGATGTTTTGTTCGATTTCCTCAGACTGGGAGCAATTGATGTCCTGTCAAAGCCACAGCGTCGTGGCGGAGATATGGAACAGTACGGTCGTACTTTACGATCCGTGTTGAAAAGAGCTTCCAGAGCAAAAATGGAAAATTTCCGAATTTTTAAACCGAAAGAGTCAGCAAATCGCTATGAACTAATTACGGAAGATATCTCCCACAGATTTCTGGTCATTGTTGGCTTTGAAGGTTCTCATGCAGATTGGTTCAGGTTGCCTTACAATGATTTATTAACCGCTGGTTATGTTGGTTGCTTTTCAGGGATTGATAATGATTTTCTGTCAACTCTTGGAGAACTGGTAGCTACGTACTCTGGCTTTCCGGTAAAAACCTTCAAGGGGAGAGATAAAAATCAGGATATAATTGCAAGAAATGCCATTAATTTTTTTCATGCTCTTTCCGAGTGGCATTTCGAAAAGGACATAGGCGGCTACAAAGTGATCGAATTTGATCAGGGAATTTCGAGGACAGACCGGAACGATATCGTTGAATCAACTCTCATCAAGCTTGCCGATGTTTTTAATTCTAATCTGGGAGTCCTTTGTCTATCAGGAGCCGAGGGTTTTTCCGAAAAATGGTTGGACGAAATGTTCGAACGCCGGGTAAAATGGTTCTTTCCGCCGCATGATTATCTTGTCTTCCCGCAAATGGCTGAATCCGTTATTGTAAAAGCTATGGCTTTACAGGAAGAGGGTAGAAATATTGAGCTGTTCAGGGGAAGCTATGAAGAGATTGGTTTGAGGTGGAAGCTTAACTGATCGGAATGCAGGAGATAATATGGCTAAAATACTTGTCACAGGAGGGCTCGGCTTTGTTGGAACAGAGGTGGCGAAGTATTTCCTCTCTAAGGGATATTCTGTTACCCTTGTAGATCATTCGCCATCTCCACGGCCCTATACCCCCAGAGAAGCTCGCTACGTCGTTGGCGATACAGCCCTGGAGGGAAAATGGCAGGAGGTTGTTGCTGAGCATGATGTTGTAATAAACCTTGCAGGTGCTTCCATTTTCCAGCGCTGGAACAGCGAAGTGAAGAAGAGAATTTATGATTCTCGCATTAAAACAACGGAAAATGTTGTGGAAGCTCTCAAGGAAGGAGCTGTTCTCCTGAGCACGTCGGCTATTGGATATTACGGTGATGGCGGTGAGAAAATACTCAGAGAATATGATCCTCCGGGTAACGATTTTCTTGCGAAGGTGTGTGTAGATTGGGAAAAAGCCGCTCAAAAGGCTACTCAAAAAGGGGTGCGTGTAGTGATTATGCGATTTGGAATAGTACTGGGAAAAACCGGTGGAGCTTTAGGCCAGATGCTCAGAGTTTTTCGATTGGGATTGGGAGGTCCACTCGGAAGCGGAAATCAATGGTTTTCATGGATTCACATGGCAGATCTTTTGAGAGCTATGGAATTTACAATAGAAAGAGGAAACCTTGAGGGGGCTTTTAACTTTTGTGCACCTAATCCGGTGAGAAACAAGGATCTTGCTTACACTCTGGGAAGGCTTTTAGATAAACCCGCCTTTTTGAAAACCCCGGCAATTGTTCTCAGGCTTGTTCTCGGGGAATTCGGCAAAACGCTTCTCATGAGCCAGAGGGTTATTCCTGAACGATTGCTTCAGAACGGGTTTCGCTTCAATTATCCCGATGTTGAAAAGGCTCTTTCTGAGGTGCTCTATGGAACGAAAACTGTATAATCAGATGATATAAGGAGATTGATGATGCAAAGAAACACGGTGAAATTTGTTTTGGACGTGTTGCTTTTCGTTAGTCTTACCACGACAGCCGTTATTGGTTTTATGCTTGCTTTCATAATGCCGGGCGGAGAAAAAGTTCCTCATCAGGAAAAAATCTTTCTTGGCCTTCATCGGCATACGTGGGGCGATGTCCATCTTACCTTTGCTCTTATTTTCCTGGGAATACTTGCTGTGCATCTCTATCTTAACTGGTCGTGGATTGTAGCAACCACACAGAAATATCTTGGGGAACGATGGAAGCAGTTTCTCTGGGCACTTTGCGGAGCCTGGTTTGTAATGCTTATTATAGCCCGGATTGTTGCGAAATAGTTAAAACTGTGGGTTCCTTATTGGAATATTGTAGGTTCTTCCATTAACCTCTAGACAATAAGAGTGATTTTCTTCTTGCCAACTGATGTTGTTTGCAAGTTCGTAATAGGCAATTTTGCCGAATTTCGTTCTTAGATTCTTGCGAGTTGCCAGACAGTAAAGCCCTGATTCTCCTTCGAGCCATAGAGTTTCCGGTCTGAGAATTTCTTTTCTTCCATCGATAAGTTCGATCTCTATTTTTTCAATTTCCCCTTCAACATTGCGAGATATGTGGACATACTTGACCCATAGTGGAGCGTCTTCCACTTCCACCGGGTGAATTTCACCTTCGCATCTTATGTAGTAACGCCCGTCTTTTTCAAAAAGAGATGAGCTTAGGATTTTTAGAAGATCACGATCCAGAACCGGATTTCCTTCACAAAACCAGTTTCCATTACGATCAATGACATAGTGATAAATGTGCTTCTGATGAGGCGGAATTATGGAATTTCTAAGATCCTTTCCCATATCTTCTGAGGTCTCCTTTAAAGTTCCTCCGGAGTAAAAGCTACAACCCAATCGATCGAGGGAGCATTACTGAGAAGCATTACAAGCCTGTCTACCCCCAGAGCTATTCCTGCAGAAGGCGGCATCCTGTCCATCGTCTCAAGGAATCTAAGAGGAAGTGGCATATTCTTAAGAGACAGAACGTTTCTAAACCGATTCAGTATCTCTTCTTTTTCTGTTATCTCCGTATTGCCGTTTGCCAGCTCAATCCCTCCCCAGTAGACTTCAAACCTTTCGCAAATCCGCTCTCCGCATCTTGCAAGAGCCGCTTCCGAAGGAGGATAATCCTTTACGATACATGGGGCTGAAAATGACGAAAGATATGGTTCAATCTTTTCCACAAGAGCAACCGAAAAACTCGCCGAATCTGAATCCACAAAAGGATTCCAGCCCACACATTTTTCGAATAGCTCTTCCACTGTGAAAATGTGCCACTTTTCAGAATAACTCAGCATTAGCTCTCCATAGGGAAAAGGATCTGGAAGACTGAGCAGGTTTCCAAGAAATTTTATTAACTTTCGACAATCATCCATTAAAACCTCGTAAGAACAACCCGTTCTGTACCACTCCAGCATGGTAAATTCGGGGAGATGTCGTTTGCCTCGTTCTCCTTTGCGAAATACTTTTGTAATTTGATAAATCTTATCGTAACCCTGAGATAGCAATATTTTCATCTGTAACTCAGGACTTGTAATCAGGAACCAGTCTTCCGAGCTAAAAGGATCAATGTGATATTCAGGGGCTGGAGCTGGAATTCTAATCGGGGTTTCCACTTCCAGAAACCCCTCCCGATCGAAGAATTCTCGTATTCCCCCGATTATGACCTTGCGTTTTTCAAGGAATATCTTCTTTTGCATCAAAAAGAATAGCGTCAAACACGTTCTACATAGGTTCCAGTTCTGGTGTCGATCTTAAGCACATCACCTTCTTCAACGAACAGCGGCACCTGAATTTCATATCCCGTTTCCAGGACTACAGGTTTTGTCGCACCAGAAGCTGTATCGCCCTTAACGCCAGGCTCGGCATGGATGACTCTCAGATTGACAAAATTCGGCAGAGTTATGCCTATAGGTCTATCTTTGAAAAATAGCATGTTAACTTTCAGGTTTTCGGTCAGGAAATTAACCGCATCTCCCAGTTGATCGGCGGACATTTCGACCTGTTCGTACGTGGACGTGATCATAAAGTGGTACTGATTTCCCTCTTTATAGAGGTATTCCGCTTCCTTTTCTTCCGTATCGGCTTCAACGAACCGATCTCCCGAGCGATACGTTCGGTCAAACTGGATACCGGTTATAAGGTTTTTAAGTCTGCAGCGATACAGCGCCTGTCCTTTGCCCGGCTTCGTAAATTCGAAATCTACAATAAGGTAAGGTTCGCCATCAATTTCCAGTTTAAGCCCCTTTCTGAGGTCGCCAGCGTTCAACACAGATCCCATTTTAACTCCCTCTCACTTTATAAAAATTAGGCTGTTGTGGTTCCGAACCGACATGTGTATGATAGTTAAGTAATTTGAAAAGGGTCAAGTTTATTCTACGGTTAAGATTCTTTGGGGATTGTTGGTTTTTTTACAAGATGGAGGATAAAAATGGGAGAAATAGTTGCCATTAGGGCAAGGGAGATTCTGGATTCTCGAGGCAATCCGACCGTTGAGGTCGATGTGTGGCTCGATACGGGGGTTATGGGAAGGGCAGCAGTGCCTTCGGGGGCATCAACAGGATCAAAGGAAGCTCTGGAACTGAGGGACGGCGATACAAAACGTTACATGGGAAAAGGCGTAACCAGAGCGGTAAAGAATGTAAATGAAGAAATTGCCCCGAAACTGATCGGACTTGATGCCCAGCAGCAAACCGTCATCGACAATCTTCTGATTGAACTTGATGGGACTGAAAATAAGAGCCGCCTCGGTGCCAATGCAATTCTGGGGGTAAGTATGGCTGTTGCAAAAGCTGCGGCGGAAGAAGCCGGTCTCCCCTTATATCGATATCTGGGGGGAGTTTCTGCAAATCTCTTACCTGTTCCTTTTATGAATGTTCTGAATGGTGGAAAACACGCAGATAACAATCTGGATATTCAGGAATTTATGATCGTGCCTCTTCGAGCTCCTTCTTTTCAGGAAGCTCTTAGAATGGGAGCTGAAGTATTTCACAGCTTAAAAAAGATTCTCAGCGCACGGGGTCTTAATACGGCAGTTGGTGACGAAGGTGGCTTCGCCCCAAATCTTTCTTCCAATGAAGAAGCCCTTAAAGTGCTGGTTGAAGCCATCGAAAAAGCCGGTTATGAGCCCGGAAAAGACGTATTTCTCGCCATGGATGCTGCGGCAAGCGAATTTTATAGGGATGGTTTTTACGTCATGGCGGCGGAAAAGCAGCCGAAGAAGAGCGCTGAAGATCTTGTTGGCTACTACGAAGATCTCGTTAAACGTTACCCCATCATTACTATAGAAGACGGGATGGCAGAAGATGACTGGGAAGGCTGGAAGCTTCTTACGAAGACCCTCGGAGGTTCCATCCAGCTTGTGGGGGACGATATTTTCGTTACCAACACCAGAATTATCCAGAAAGGCATTAAAGAGGGCGTAGCTAACTCTGTTCTGATAAAACTTAACCAGATCGGGACCGTGACCGAAACGTTTGAAGCTATAGACATGGCTCATAAGGCAGGCTACCGTACAATCATTTCCCATCGGTCAGGTGAAACGGAAGATACCATTATCGCCGATCTTGCGGTAGCGGCAAGAACCGGTCAGATTAAAACCGGATCTCTTTCCAGGACGGATCGAGTAGCCAAGTACAATCGACTTCTCAGGATAGAAGAAGAACTGGAACAAAGCGGAAGATATGCCGGGATAACGGGTTAGCGGGGTCAGGTATTGTGCATAACCGTCAACTATAGTGTTGGACGTCATTGCGAGGCCGCCGTAAGGCGGCCGTGGCAATCTATACCAAAGCCGTCATTGCGAAGCCACGAAGTGGCCGAAGCGATCTCAAGAGATTGCTTCGTCGTTTCGCTCCTCGCAATGACGCCGGGGAAGGACAAAAAGGGATTGCTTCGCCTCCGCTTCGCTACGGCTCGCAATGACACCCGACACCGTCATTGCGAGGCTGCCGCAAGGCATCCGTGGCAATCTCAAGAGATTGCTTCGTCGCTTCGTTCCTCGCAATGACGCAGAGGAAAGTCATTGCGAGCCCGCCATGGGCGGGCGTGGCAATCTCAAAGGATTACTTCGCCTCCGGCTCGCAATGACACCCGACACCGTCATTGCGAGGCTGCCGCAAGGCGTCCGTGGCAATCTCAAAGGATTGGTTTGCCTCCGGCTCGTAATCACGCTGGAAAGTATGATCGGGCTCACAATAGCGGTGTTTAAAAGGCCCGTGATGGTCAACTACAACGGTTACTCTCAGGAGTGCTTGTAACAGGAATGGCGACAATAGAGCTTCATGATCTTTACTCTGTTATCGTCGATGAACTGACTGAGACACGGAAGTATATCTCCATCTGGAGGGATCCTCTGATAGCCTGCGCCAGAGCCGATGACGCTTTGTTCTTTAAGCTTAAGGACGCTGTTGCCGATGATCACCTGTTGCCTTCCGATTTGCTCGAAGGAGCACGTTCGGTTATTGTGTATTTCCTGCCGTTTACTCGTGATGTAGGAATTGACAATGCTTCGGCTCATCCCATTGCTTCAAAACTGTGGGCGAAAGCTTACGTAGAAACTAACGCTTTGATTGCCAGAATAAACGAACGACTTGCCCGTTACCTGTCTCTTTACGGCTATAGAGCCGCCGTTACGCCGGCAACTCATAATTTTGATGCCGAGAGGCTTATCAGTCGTTGGTCTCACAAGCACATTGGCTTTATTGCAGGACTTGGAACCTTCGGGCTACACAGGTTGCTAATAACTTCGGCGGGTTGCTGCGGACGGCTGGGAAGTATAGTTACTGACGCTTATGTTGAGCCTTCCCGCCGTCCCGATATAGAGTTCTGTCTTGAGAAAAGGGGCATTCGGTGCAGAAAGTGCGCCTCACGATGCCCCGTGAATGCACTAAGCTCTGACGGTAATTTTAAAAGGCATGATTGTTACCGGGTGCTTCTCAATAACGACCGTCACCACAGCGACCTTCCCCTTACAGATGTTTGCGGGCAATGTTCCTGTGAAGTGCCCTGCA
>CAZWJX010000065.1:12386-13910 GCA_964634695.1 uncultured Syntrophobacterales bacterium
GGTGTCCCTAATTATCGAGCTCCCCAAGAACCTCTTTAAGATGGTCGAGCCATATATTTACTATTTCAGGATTTTCGGCCATGCCTTTTAAAATGGGTTCGCAGGTAAAGCCTTTGGCTGTGAGGATTGATTTCCAGCTTTCTGGCGAATCACCTGCCATGTCGTTTCGAGCGTGATCGCCCGCAACGGCCATAAAAGGCACGAGAAAGACTTTCTTAACCTTTTTGGCGGTGAGTTCGGGTATGATATCTTCAAGAGTGGGATGGCCGTCAACTGTGGCCAGATAAGCATAGGGGTCTTTTTTGTTAAGGATGGTGTTCATTGCAACGTATATGCTATCGGCAGGGTGTTTTTCGCTTCCATGGCCCATGAAGATTACCGCATCCTGAGGTTTTCGAGAAGGCGGAAGGCTCTTAAGCATAATATCTGCGGTTCGCTGAAGGTCTTCGTAGGATGAAAGAAGCGGTTTGGCTACGAAAATTCTATTGAATCCCCCATCCATAAGGCCGAATAAATGAGCATTTTGATTCAGGCCATGAAATTCTTCACCCGGAATAATATGCAAAGAAAGTACGGCTACGTGGGTGTAGCCTTCTTCCATAAGTTTCGCAAGAGCCAGTTCGGGCGAGTCAAGTTGTTTTCCTTCCTTGGCTAATTTTGCTCTGATTTTCTTTGATGTGTAAGCCCAGCGGACGGTGGTTTCAGGGAAGGCTTTCTTTACCATGGAGTCAATATTTTCGTAGGCTTTTTGAGCTTCCGGAATGCTTGTTCCGAATGCTACGAGAAGAATAGCTTTCTTTAGCTCCTTTCTGGAGTCCTTCATGCAATAAACCTCCGTTGTAAAAGTTACTACCGCAAGAGCCATAGTAATCAAAAGGAGGAGAGCCCTTCTCATTGCGTTTACCTCCGCTTTTTGAAAATGCCCCGGAATGCTGGGGGACATTCCGGGGGTTAAAGGTTTGTGAAATGGTGAGGAGGGACGGTGCCAATAAAAAACCCCAGAGCCTGCATAGACTCTGGGGATTGCACCCTGTTTTCTTCATCCACCAGAGGGTACACTATCGCATCTTCCGTGCGATAACCCTTTACACCATCAGGCAGGTCTTCTGGCTCCCCCCACCTCCTGCAGCCTTCCCATCTCAATGAGACAGTGGCTATCGTCGCAGAAGGCTTCCTCCTTCGCTTATGAAGAAAGGAAGGGGTTACAGCGGCGGGACCGCTCCCGATTTTCACGGGATTCCCTTTTAAGCCCCGAAGGGCACCTGATTTACTCAAAGAGATTCTTATTCGGTTTAAGCAACTATGTCAAGCATAAATAAAACCTGTTCGAAAGGCACGTAACTGGAGAATGGGTTTGTCATTTTGATTGTTTTACCAAGTCCGCAATGATACTTTTTGTGTCATTGCTAGGAGCAAAGCGACGAAGCAATCTAGTATCCTGTCATTGCGAGCGAAGCGAAGCAATCATCACGGCCACGTCTTGGCATCGCAATGACGTAATGGTAAACGAAGGCCTGGCAATAG
>CAZWJX010000066.1:0-7299 GCA_964634695.1 uncultured Syntrophobacterales bacterium
CAAGACGAACTGCCTCTATCTCTTTTTGAAGTCTCAGTTCGGTTTCTTTGAGTTCTTTCCTTACCTGTTCAACCTCAAGACGAACTGCCTCTATTTCTTTTTGAAGTCTCAGTTCGGTTTCTTTGAGCTCTTTTCTGACTCTCTCCGTCTCAAGCTTTACCGATTCTATGTCCCTTTCAAGCCTTAGTTCAGCACTTTTCAACTCTTCAGACGTTGCAGCCTTTCTGCTCTCTACGTACTCCACAAATTCAGCAAGGATTTTCGCCTGCTCTTCACCGATATTCCTGAAAAGTTCGTATATCCTCACCGCATAGCCCATTCGTTTTCTCCTTAAGACCTGTCGAACTGTTATTCTATCAAGGAACAGCACGTTTTCATTGTACCATTACGCGCATTATAAGGTCAAACCCGGCACGAGCCCGTTCCAAAAAAACGATTTAATGGATGACAACAGGTATATTTCATGCACGGCTTAGACGGGTAAAGGAAAGCCATTGCGAGGCTGCGAAGCAGCCGTGGCAATCTCTCTTTTGTCACAACAAAGAGATTGCTTTGTCGCTTTGCTCTTTGTAGTGGCGAGATTGCTTCGTCGTCCGCAATGGGCGGACTCCTCGCAATGACACCTGTTTGAGTCATTGCGAGCGCCCGAAGGGCGCGTGGCAATCTCTACCGAATCCGTCATTGCGAGGCTGCGAAGCAGCCGTGGCAATCTCTACCGAATCCCCTTTTTTAGTTGACAAGTCCGCACGGAACATATAGGCTGAACTTAACGGGCGGTCAGTTTGTTGTGGGAACCCTTCACTCCAGCAGGAGGGCAATATTATGGCTGGGATTACGGCTTTCGGAGCCTACCTTCCGAGGTACCGGCTTGATAGAAAAGAAATGGCAAAGGCTATATCGTGGATCAACCCCGCAACCCTTGGATTAGCTTCCGGCGAGAGAACTGTGGCAAACTACGATGAAGATGCCATCACGCTTGCCGTTTCGGCTGCTCGAAATGCGCTTCCGCAAAATCCCGGGACTGTCTTTGATAAAAAAGGATTTGTCTATGCTGCATCCACAAGCTTTCCCTACGCCGAACGGCTTAACGCCGCCATTATCTCCGAAGCTCTGGAGTGCGGAGAGTCCTGCCAGAGCACCGATTTTTCCGGGAGCACTCGTTCCTCCACCTCAGCTCTGCTTGCAGGACTGAATCAGATCCGGTCCGGATCTTTTTCCTGGGGTATCGTGACGGCGAGCGAAGTCAGGAAGGCGAAACCGGGAAGTGCCGATGAGTTCATGCAGGGAGATGGTGCCGCGGCAATCGTTATCGGGAATGAAAACGTTATTGCAGACTTTAAGGGAAGTTTTTCTATCTCAGCCGATTTTCCATCGCCTCTTCGGGAACCTTCGAAGCCCTTCCCCAGATTCTGGGAAGAGCGATGGATGAGAGACGAGGGTTACACAAAAATCATCCCTTACATTGTGAAAACATACCTTCATGAAAAGGGGCTCTCTCCTTCGAACTTTCGCTTCCTTATCTACCCCTGTCCTTACCCGAGAGAGCACGGGCTCATCGGGAGGATGGCGGGCTTTTCGGAAGAACAGATACTGAATCCTCCCTTTCTTGCGGTGGGCGATACGGGATCGGCTCAACCGCTTCTTTTGCTTGCCATTGCACTTGAACAGTGTCGTCCGGGAGATGAGATTCTCGTAGTGGGTTACGGCAGTGGAGCCGACATACTTCACTTTCAGGCAACGGAGCTTATCGAAACCGTGAAGCCGTTGAAATCGTTTGAAGATATTCTTGCCAGAAAGGCTCCCATTTCATATCAGAAATTCCTTGCTTTTAGAGAAGTGCTCGAAGTGGAGACGGGTCTTCGAGGGGAATTTCAGGCTGAGACGCCTCTTTCGGTTATGTGGCGAAATCGTAAAGCTATACTCGGGCTTGTGGGCTCAAGATGCACTAAATGTGGAACTCCACAATATCCGCCTCAACGCGTCTGCGTGTTGAGCGAATGTCAATCGGTGGACACCATGGAACCCTACAGCTTTTCACGAAAGAAGGCGATCATATTCAGCTACACGGGCGATAATCTGGCCTTTTCCTACGATCCACCCCAGATTTACGGCATCGTGGATTTTGAAGAAGGCGGTCGGATGATGCTCGACTTTACGGACTGCAACCTCGCCGATATTAAAGTCGGTATGGAAGTGGAACTGTCTTTCCGCCGCAAATATCACGACCGTCACAGAGGCGTTCACACCTACTTCTGGAAAGCTGTTCCTCTGGCCGGCTAGACAGGACGCAGAAAACCTTTGATTATACAGGAGGACGTTATGGCTTCCGGGATAAAAGACAAAGTGGCCATTATCGGCATGGGGTGCACGAGGTTTGGTGAGCGGTGGGATGCCGGTGCCGAAGACCTTATGGTGGAGGCTTTTCAAGAGGCGCTTGAAGATGCGGGTATTGAAAAAAGGGAAATTGAGGCGGCATGGCTCGGCACCTGCTTTGATGAGGTTAACATGGGAAAAAGCGGTATTCCGCTTTCGCAGGTCCTGAAGCTTCAAAATATTCCTGTAACGAGGGTGGAAAACTTCTGTGCCACGGGGACGGAGGCTTTCCGCGGAGCCTGCTACGCCGTTGCTTCCGGCGCCGTTAAGATAGCTCTTGCTCTTGGTGTTGAAAAGCTGAAAGACACCGGTTACGGTGGGCTTCCTGACTTCGGGTCCGTCATGGGAACGCTTAATCGCTTCATTCTGCCCAATTTCACGGCCCCGGGCGGCTTTGCACTCATGGCTACTCGCTATTTCGCAAAATACGGCATAAACCCTGAAGAGGGGAAGCGAGCTCTTGCTAAAATTTCCTGCAAAAGCCATCGAGCCGGGGCGCTTAATCCGAAGGCGCATCTGAGGAAGGAAATAACGGAAGAGCAGGTTCTCAAAGCGCCCATCATTGCCTGGCCTCTGGGACTTTTCGACTGCTGCGGCGTGAGCGATGGAGCTGCGGCGGCTATCATTACCACGCCTGAGATTGCCCGATCTATCCGTAAAGATCCCGTAATGGTGAAGGCCCTTCAGGTTGCAGCCACTTCAGGCGAAGAGCTTTACACAACAAGATGGGATGGGACGTATCTTAAAACCACGACTGAGGCTGCAATCCGGGCTTACAAAGAGGCGGGCATAAAGAATCCCAGAGCTGAGTTAAGCATTTTAGAAGTGCACGATTGTTTTTCCATCACGGAACTTGTAACTTACGAAGATCTTCAGATATCCGAGCGAGGCCGGGCCATACATGACATAAATGACGGGCTTTTCGAGCTTACCGGAAAAATCCCCTGTCAATCTGATGGTGGGCTAAAGTGCTTCGGGCATCCAATAGGCGCTTCCGGTCTGAGGATGATCTACGAAGTTTACAAGCAACTTCAGGGAAAAGCGGGACCTCGTCAGATCCAGAATCCCAGACTGGGACTTACGCACAACCTAGGCGGTATCCCGGCTTTCAGTGTGTGCAGCGTGGCAATATTTGGAATTTGATGCGCTCGTTGATATGTTTGGTCTCGAATTGCCTGAGTTGACGGTTGTTTTTGTCATTGCCCCTATGGTTTCTGGTTCCGCAAATTGCTACCTCTTGGAAAGAGTCTTGATGAGGCGATAAGAAATTTCAAGAAAGAGGTTTGAGAATGATACTGTGAAAGGAAAAAGAAGACAGAGAGGATTTAAAATCCTTGATGATGAGATGTGTTTCTCCTATATTTGCCGTCACTGCTTTTGTATACTTTCTCAAACTTGGCTCTCTGACACTCTTTGATGTTAATCGGGCTGTTTTTACTGAGACAGAAAAGTGACAGGGTTCTGGATATTTGGAGGATCCGGACATTTAGTTTATTAAAGGGATATGGAAGTCATATGGGAACTATGCGGTTCTTAAAGGAAAATAAAAACATTCTTTTTACGCTGTTTGTGGTGCTCATATTGCCGGTGTTTTTCTTTGGTCTCGACGAAAAAGTGGTTTTATGGATAAAGGCTTTTTATGCGGTCAATGGGAATATTTATTCATTATTCCATAGCATTGACCCTTTTGTAAATTTCATTGGTCACGGTGCAACCCTTATAATACTGGCGTTTCTGATCTGGTTAGTTGGCAGATTTCTGGATCAGAGGGCATATGAGACAGGCAGAGCTCTGTTTATAAGTCTTGTTACCTCAGGTCTGGTGGTTCAGGTCATGAAACACCTTGTTGGTAGGGCGAGACCAAGGTTAACCGAAAAGTTTCTGGTTGTTGGTCCATCACTGAAAAGTGGCTATGATTCCTTTCCCTCAGGACATACTACACTGGCATTCACCTTGACCTCCGTTCTATCCCATCATTTGCCAAGATACAGGATTTTGTTCTACACCTTTGCCATTGTTGTTTGCTTTGAGAGGGTGGAGGATGGGGCACATTTCCCTTCCGATGTTTTAGCTGGAGCACTTTTGGGTCTTATTATAGGAAACTTGTTATCTTTTAAAAGCCGGGAGCAATCGGTGCAAGATAACAGCAAGGTTCAGCAATGAGTCATGGATTACAGAAGATAAAAGATCTCAAAAAGTCCCTAATCACCGTGCTCACATGGCGAATGAAAAGATATTCCTTAATAACCATGAGCGATTTTATGGGCGGGGGTTCAGATTAACATAAGCTGAGAAAGGAGGGTGAGATGATATACGCAACACCCGAACAGATTAGAGAATGGACAGAAAAGGGGTGCTGGGAAAGAACTCGAACCCTCCTGGACGACTTCAAAGACTGCGTTCGTAATATGCCAGAAATTACCGCCTTCGTTGATCCGCCTAATAAGGAAGCTCTAACCGAAAGCGCTCCTGAACGTGTTAAGTATAAAGATTTTGCCCGGGCCGTCGATGCCGTGGCTACGGCCCTGAAGGCGGAAGGGATCGGTAAAGATGATATAGTTCTGGTGCAGCTTCCAAACTGCTGGGAACTGGGAATGCTTTATCTGGCTATAGCTCGATGCGGTGCCGTCATTTCTCCCATGCCTATGCAGTGGCGATCCCGGGAAGTTAAATACGTGGCGGAACTAACCGAGGCCAGAGCCATGATTACCGTGAAAGAATTTCACGGTTTTGGCTTTAGATCCATGGCTGATGAAATTCAAAAGCAGGTGCCTACTCTCAAAAAGATCTTCACCTATGAAGACATCAGACAAATGATGAACGAAAAGCCCGATCCGTCACTCGATCAGGTTCACATAGATCCTAACGACATCTTTACCATCTGCTGGACATCGGGGACGGAGGCCGAACCGAAAGGTTGTCCTCTGAGCCATAACAACTGGCGCTGTCAGGCCGCCATTGCAGCAGCGGTTGTCAGACCGGGCGATATAATGCTTACGGCAGGCCCCATGGTGAACATGGCATCTGTTGGAACCGTCTTCATACCATGGCTCAGGCTGGGTGGAACGGTTATCCTCCATCATCCCTTCGATCCCCAGATACTGCTCAAGCAGATGGTTGAGGAGCGCATCAACTATACTCTGCTTGTTCCCGCTGTTGTAAACCTCATACTCAAGCATCCCGCATCTCAGACCTTTGACCTCAGCTCCATCCGCACCATCACTGTTGGTTCTGCACCGCCTTCACTGTGGGCGATGAAGGAATTCAAGGAGCGCTGGAACATCGATATAGGCAACATCTGGGGACAGAATGAGGGAACTGCTCTTGTTTCCAGCGTAGCCGATGTGCCGGATATGAAAGTGAGAGTGGATCATCTGCCAAGGTATGGACTGGAGGGCGTTGAGTGGTCCACGCCCATGGCTAAATTTATCCAGACCCGGGTGGTGGCGCCCGACGGCTCCGAAATAACCAGCGAAGGTGGGGTTGGCGAGCTTCTCTACCGAGGTCCCAATGTTATATCGGGATATTTCAAACGGCCGGATCTCACCGAAATGGCTTTTGACAGAGACGGGTATTTTCGAACAGGCGATCTTTTCCAGATTGTGGGCGGTGGACGGTATCTGAAATTCTTCGATAGAGCAAAGGATATAATCATCCGTGGCGGTTACAACATAAGCGCTCAGGAAGTTGAAAATGTTCTGCTTGCCCATCCCGCCGTTCAGGATGTGGCGGCTGTGGGGATGCCTGATGAAAACCTCGGCGAGCGGGTATGCGTTTACGTTGTCCCCAGAGCCGAAGAGACGATCACGCTTGAAGATATTGTGACCTACATGAAACAGCAGGGAGTGGCTACATATAAACTTCCCGAACGCCTTGAAATAGTTGATGCCATTCCCAGAAATCCTGTCGGCAAGGTGCTAAAGAAAGAACTTCGAAGGGACATTAGAAAGAAGCTTGGAATTTCCTGAGATCAGGAGGGAACAGGATGGAAAAGATGCTTCAGGGAAAAGTATGTCTTATTACCGGAGCGGGACGAGGCATTGGAAGAGCAACGGCTCTTTTGTTTGCTGCTGAAGGTGCGAGACTTGTACTGAGTGATCTTGATAAGGAACCTCTCGATGAGGTGATCGCTCAGATCAAAAATCAGGGCGGTGAAGCGGTGGGAGTGGTTGGAGACGTGACCGCCGATGACTTCGCCGATAAATTCGTGCAGGCCGCCGTCAGCGCCTTTGGTCCCGACATTCACGTAATAGTTAATAACGCCGGCTACACCTGGGACGGAGTGGTTCACAAGATGACCGACGAACAATGGGAAGCCATGCTGAAGGTTCACTGCACGGCACCCTTCAGGATTATCCGTGCGGCGGCGCCATACATCAGAGAAAATGCCAAGAAAGAAAAGGCTGAAGGGCGGGTTGTGATGCGGAAAATCGTGAACGTGAGTTCTGTTGCCGGAACGGACGGAAACGCCGGTCAGGCAAACTATTCGACCGCAAAGGCAGGCATACTGGGACTTACCAAAACTCTCGCCAAAGAATGGGGACCTCTCAACGTGAACGTCAACGCCGTTGCCTTTGGCTGGATTGAAACGAGGCTTACTCAACCGAAGAAAGAAGACACCGTGATAGAAAAAGACGGAAAACGCATACAGATCGGCGTCCCCAAGGAGCATCTCGATGTGTTCAGGATGATGATCCCTCTGGGTCGCCCCGGCACGCCCGATGAAGCCGCAAGAGTCATCCTCTTTCTTGCTTCTCCGCTCTCTGACTATGTTTCCGGGCAGGTCATAAAGGTAACCGGTGGGTGGTAAGAAATAAGGGGGTTATAAGATGATAAACCTTGATCTTGTCGGGAAAACTTTTGGACCTTACGAAATGACCTATACCTGGCGTGATGTAATTATCTATAATCTTGGAATCGGTGCCA
>CAZWJX010000066.1:7309-13613 GCA_964634695.1 uncultured Syntrophobacterales bacterium
GATCTTCATTACGTTTACGAACGCGCTAAAGGAGGATTGAAAGTTTGCCCTTCCTTTGCGACCATCACTACCTATGGACCTCTCTTTCCTCTTCTCGAAAAACTTAACATCGATCTGAAAACGGTTCTTCATGGAGATGAGTTCATAAGGCTTTTTGAGCTTATCCCGCGTGAAGGGAAGATCATTACGGAGGTGAAAATAGCAGGAATCTATGATAAAGGTAAAGCTGCTCTTGTTGAGCTGCAGACCGTCTCTTCAGATCCGTCAGGTAAAAAGCTCTTTGAAACGGAGATGACACTGTTCTGCCGCGGGCTAGGAGGCTGGGGCGGCGATTCGGGACCGAAGAAGCCGACTTACACCGTCCCTGAAGACAGACCGGCAGATTTCACCGTTGTAGAAAAAATATCGGAAAATCAGGCAGCTCTTTACAGACTTTCTGGTGATTATAATCCACTTCATATTGACCCCGAATTTGCAAAGGCTGCGGGGCTTCCTCAACCGATACTTCATGGGCTTTGCACTTTCGGCTTTGCCGTTCGAGTTCTTATAGACAAAGCCTGCGATGGCAATGTGGAACGGCTGAAGTCCTTCGGCTGTAGATTTTCGAGTCCCGTTTATCCGGGCGATAATCTCACCATAGCAGGCTGGAAGATGGAGCCTGGAATTTATCACATGCGCGTTGCCACAGAAAGAGGTGACGTTCTGTCCAGCGTAAGGGCTGAAGTGGCTGAGTAGGCAAGTATTGTAGGTGGAAACACCTATCCCTGCCCGCAACGGGGTAATCACAAAGGTTGTTCCTGCGGTTGAACCGAGTGATGGCGATTACGGTTCCTTGTGTCATTGCGTCATTGCGAGACCACGTTTTTTCGTCGTCATTGCGAAGGAAGTTCTCTGTGTCATTGCGAACCCGCCGCAAGGCGGGCGTGGCAATCTCGTATTGTAGAGATTGCTTCGCCCTAACTTCGTTCGGGCTCGCAATGACAGATCGGGGGCATTGCGAACGGCCGTCTTTTTGCCGTCATTGCGAGCGCCCGAAGGGCGCGTGGCAATCTCATAAGGAATACAAAGAAAGATTGCTTCGTCGCTTCGCTCCTCGCAATGACACAAAGAAGGAGTCATTGCGAACCCGCCGCAAGGCGGGTGTGGCAATCTCTCTTTTGTCACAACAAAGAGATTGCTTCGCCTTCGCTTCGCTCCGGCTCGCAATGGCGTAAACAGGTGTCATTGCGAGCCCGAACGGAGTGAGGGCGAAGCAATCCCTTCAGATCAGGAGGCTTAGGTATGAAATGGAAAATAATCAAAGGCTTCCCTGCAACATCGCAGGATGATTATCAACTGAACCTCATCACCTTTTTAAAGTTTGCCGCAAGAACCTATCCGGAACAGGAAGTGGTTTCAAGAAATCTTGATGGCTCTATATACAGATCTAATTACGCCTATACCTATCGTCGAGTTCAGCAGTTAGCCAATGCTCTTGAAACTATCGGTGTTAAGGCAGGCGATAGAGTAGGGGTGATGGAGTGGAACACGCATCGGTTTTGCGAGCTTTATTTTGCCGTGTCCGGCATTGGGGCCGTTCTTCTTGAGGTTAACCCGAGAATCTCCGTGGATGAAAGAACCTACGTGCTTCAGCACAGTGAAGCGAACATTATAGCCGTCAGCGAAACCATGCTTCCCCTTATTGAGCCCTCTCTTCCTTCCCTTTCGGCCATGAAAGCTCTGATCATCCTTCGGGACGATTCTTCGAAGCCTCTGCCGTCTCTTTCTCTTCCGGTTTACGATTACGAAAGTCTTTTGAAGGATCAGCCGCCTCTTTATGATTGGTCAATGGTTGATGAAAAGTCTGCTGCGGTGGCCTGTTACACTTCAGGAACAACCGGAAAGCCCAAGGGTGTCTATATGTCTCACAGAGCGCTATATCTCCATACCTGGGCAATTGCGCACGCTTTAAGGTTGACTCATGACGATACCGTTCTTCAGCTCGTTCCCATGTTTCACGCTCAGGGGTGGGGAGTCTTTTTTGCTGCTCCCATGGTTGGAGCGAAACTTGTGTTTCCCGGAAGATATGCCGTGGACAACATGCAGCCCGTTGTGGATCTTATCATTCAGGAGAAGGTAACGGCGACCTGTGGGGCTCCGGCAGTTTTTATGCCAATGCTGGAATGCATCAGGGCTATGGATCCAAAGCCGGATCTTGCCGGGCTGAGGATGGTTTCCGGGGCTACAGAGCCTCCTCTTGCCATGATGAAGGGTTACTGGGAACTGGGCAGGGCTCAGGTTATTCATGCTTACGGAGCAACTGAAACAACGCCACTTGTTACGGTAAACCATCTGAAACCTTCTTTAAAGTTTCTGGATGAAGACTCCAAATGGGATCTCAAGAGAAAGCAGGGACTTCCGGTGGTAGGGCTGGATGTGGAAATCCTTGGACCCGATGGTAATACACTTCCCCATGATGGAAAGAGCGTTGGGGAAGTGATCATCAGAGGCCCGTGGATTACCGGCTCCTATTACAACGACCCGAGAACGGCGGAATCCTTCACCGAGGATGGCTACTGGCGAAGCGGCGATGCGGGAACCATCGATGAGTACGGCTACTTGAAGATCACCGATCGCTTTAAGGATCTGATCAAGAGCGGAGGCGAATGGATATCATCGGTCGATCTTGAGAACGCCATTATGGCACATCCTGCCGTGCTGGAGGCCACGGTTATCGGCATTCCGCATCCGAAATGGGAAGAACGGCCTCTGGCTCTCGTCATACTTCGCAAAGACTACGAAGGGAAGGTGTCAAAAGAAGACATTCTGGACTTCATACGCCCAAAATTCGCCAAATGGCAACTTCCTGATGAAGTGCTTTTCGTAAGCGAAATTCCCAAGACGAGCGTCGGAAAATTCGCAAAGCGGGTGGCAAGAGAGCAGTATAAGGACTTTTACATGAAATGAACCTCCGGGGGACGAGTTCTCTGCATAACGGCAGTTCTTGACGCTTCATGCGGGGAGCTCGTTTTTTAAGACAAGAACAGCTGGATAAATCCTAACTGATGGAGCTGGCGATGTATTCACAGGAACATCTCATTTTTCGTGAAGCCTTTCGTCGATTTCTGGAAAGAGAAGTTGTTCCTCATGTGGAACGCTGGGAAGAACAGGGCATGGTGGATCGAGAAGTATGGAATAAACTGGGTGAACATGGCTTTCTCTGTCCCTGGCTTCCCGAAGAATATGGTGGAAGTGGAGCCGATTTTCTTTATTCGGTCATAATCACGGAAGAGCTTGCAAAAGCCGGGGCAATAAGCCTTATGGCGCCTCTTCATAGTGACATAGTGGCGCCGTATATCTATCGACTTGGAACGGAGGAGCAAAAGAAGAGGTGGCTTCCCGGTTGCGCTTCCGGTGAATACGTGCTGGCAATAGCTCTGACGGAACCTAACACCGGGTCGGATCTTGCCGCTATTACAACTCGAGCCGAACGACGTGGCGACTTCTGGGTTATAAACGGACAGAAGACGTTTATATCTAACGGCATTCTTGCAGATCTCGTGGTGGTAGCCTGCCGCACGGGTTCAAAGGATTCCGGTGCCAGGGGAATCAGTCTGATCGTTGTGGAACGTGGTGCTGAGGGATTTTTGAGGGGACGAACTTTAAAAAAGATGGGACTTCACGGACAGGACACGGCAGAGCTCATATTTGAAGACTGCAAGGTGCCTCTGGAGAACCTGCTGGGAGAAGAAAACAGAGGCTTTTACTACATGATGGAACATCTCCAGCAGGAACGACTGCTTGCTGCCATCATGGCTCAGGCTATGGCGGAAGCCATGTTTGACATGACGCTTGCTTACGTCAGGGAGCGAACCGCCTTTGGTCGTCCCATCGGGACATTTCAGCATAATGCCTTCAAGCTGGTCGATATGGCGACGGAAATAGCTGTCGGAAGAGCCTTTCTGGAAAAGCTCATTCTTAAACACATGGATGGTCAGGACGTGGTGGTGGATGTTTCCATGGCAAAAACGTGGATTTCGGAGATGGCTAACCGGGTGGCTTATCAGTGTGTCCAGCTTCATGGCGGGTATGGCTATATGGAAGAATATCCCATAGCGAGATTTTATCGGGACGTAAGAGTCATCCCCATTTTTGCCGGAACGAATGAGGTCATGAGGCTTATTGTAGCAAGAAAGCTTGGTCTATCGTAGAAGTGCAATTAGCCGGACGGGTGCGATCTGTGCGTCCGCCGTAAATCTATACGCCATTACCGTCACAGAGGAGGATAAACCAATGACCGACAATCGTCTTCCCTTTTCGGGAGTCCGGGTGCTGGATCTTTCAAGGCTTCTTCCCGGGCCACTCTGTTCCATGCTTCTTGCCGATTTCGGAGCTGATGTCATAAAAATAGAAGATCCGAAGGGTGGCGATTACATTCGCAACTGGCCTCCCTTTTTAGGAGAAAACAGCGGCTTTCATGTGGTGCTCAATCGCAATAAGCGGTCGCTTACTTTGAATCTTAAGACTCCCGAAGGCCGGGAAATTTTCCTGAAGCTGGCCCGAAATGCCGATGTGGTTCTGGAAAGCTTTCGTCCCGGCGTAATGGATCGTCTGGGGATCGGGTACGAAGTGCTTAGCAAAGAAAACCCGCGCCTTATTTACTGTGCTATAACGGGATACGGACAGGAAGGTGAGAGGGCGCACCGGGCAGGGCACGACATAAACTATCTGGCAATAAGCGGAGTTCTTTCATACTGCGGAAAGGACGGCGAACCCGTTCTTCCCGGGGTGCAGATAGGGGACATAGGCGGGGGAAGTCTTCTAGCAGCCTTTTCCATCGCAATGGCTCTGTATATGCGGGAGAAAACCGGCAGAGGAGATTTCATAGACGTTTCCATGACCGATGGGCTGCTTCTCTTTCATGCTCTCAGGTGGGGAAAGTTTCTGGCCGATGGTAAGGTGCCTCAACCCGGAGATGACATGCTGAATCATGGCCTTGCCTGTTACAATGTTTATCGAACAAAGGACGGCCGTTATATGACTCTGGGTGCTCTGGAGCCGCAATTCTGGAAAGCCTTTTGTGAAGCCGTCGGTCATCCGGAATGGAATAATCCGTCCTATTTCGAATGTGGAGAGCACCAGAAGCCACTCATGGAGGCTATTTCCCGCATCTTTGCGGAAAAGACTCAGGCGGAGTGGATAGAATTCTTTAGCAACGTGGATTGCTGCTGCGAACCCGTAAGAAACCTGGACGAAGTTATAAACGACAGGGAGCTTGAAGCCAGGGGCATGGTAGTATCGGTGATGGACGCCTATTCCAGAGCCTTCAGGCAGCTTGGTGTCGTTCTTCGATGTAAAAATATGCAGGGCAGGGTAGTAAAACCCGCTCCGGGGCTGGGAGAACATACCGTTGAAGTGCTGGAAAGTATCGGGATGAGTTCAGAAGATATAAATGAGCTAAGAGCGAAAGGCGTAGTGTAATCCAACAGTTAGGCGCTGAACGCCTGGTTCTAGGTTAATTTCTTTTCTCTCAGGAAGTTGGAATAACCTTCTAGCACGACGTTCAGTCTTTCGCAAACTCCACTTATATTCAGGCTTTCGATTAAACACAATCTCCATAACATCTATGTGCCAGGCTTAGGTTAGTTGGTTCGTCGATGCGAGTCACGGCATTCCCCCCTCTCTGCTGCCGCCTATCTGCCGTTGACAAGTGCCTCTTTGACTTGTAGTGTAATATGTATATCGATCAGCCTGCTGCTTGGTAATGGAGATTGTGTAGTATAACAAATTAGGCAGAAAATAAATGTGAACATGGTCTTTATGACGATAAAATTTTCTCGGCATGCAAAAAGAAGGGCAAAATTATATAAAATTCCAGAGGAAACGGTAATATTATCGAAAAGGAAAAATTGACAGAAGGTATTCATAAGATTGTAGAAAATGTTGCAGACTTCAAGTATCCCTTAAAAGTAGTTGTTTCGGTCGAAGATGATATAATAACCGTAATAACAAATTACCCTCTCAAGAAAGGAAGTAAAGGATGAAAGTATACTATGATGATGACGTAGACGCCCTGTATCTAAAGTTGGGTGAGGAAGATCCCGAAGGGGTTATAGAAATTTCTGAAGGAGTGAATTTAGATACGACTGCCGAGGACAAGATAGTAGGTATTGAAATTCTTAATGCCTCTAAAAAAATTGATTTAAAGACGATACTTTCTTATTCGCTTGAATTTGAAAAAGAACTAATAACTGAAAAAACTGCCTAGAACCGTTGCTCAGACCATATTCAAATATAACATGGTCTGATTCCTGCTTCACCGAGG
>CAZWJX010000067.1:0-6973 GCA_964634695.1 uncultured Syntrophobacterales bacterium
CCATTAAGTATGATACACGAATATGATATACTATACGAGTGCGATATACGATGACACACTGAGAGATTGCTTCGCTTCGCTCGCAATGACGCCTTTTCTGTCATTGCGAGCGCCCGAAGGGCGCGTGGCAATCTCACAAAAAACACAAAGAGAGATTGCTTCGCCTTCGCTTTGCTCCGGCTCGCAATGACTCTTTTTTCGTCATTGCGAGGCCGCTGAAAAGTGGCCGTGGCAATCCTATAAAAAGGCAACGACGAGATTGCTTCGTCGCTTCGCTCCTCGCAATGACACACTGAGAGATTGCTTCGCCTTCGCTTTGCTCCGGCTCGCAATGACTCTTTTTTCGTCATTGCGAGCGCCCGAAGGGCGTGTGGCAATCTATACCAAATCTATTGACATGCGACTGTCAATAGATAGGGTATTATTGTATCTAAAATAAGCGAAACAGGAGGGAGGATTTTATGACCGACGACCTTGAGAAAAAACTCCAGGAAGAATACGAAAAGTCTCATCAGATGGCCTTAAGACAGTTCAGAAAAGACGTGGCAGCTTTTAAAGAGAGAAGACGATTTGAGCTGGAAGATCTTTTAAAAACTGAACTTTCTAAGCCAGAAGAATTGAGAGATGAGGAAAAAATAAAGTGGCTTCAGGAAGAGCTTAGTAATATTTCCTAGTGCTTAATAACCTCATGTCTTAAATTCGGTTCCTCTGTTAACCATCTTCTAAGGAACGGTGCACGATGGATCTTAAAAAGAAATTCTGCGTCTCGGTTTTGATTTTGTTTTTTCTCTCAATTTTCTGGGCGAGAGACGTTCTGAGCACTTCCACGTCTTTTGTGGATATGCTGATACCTTCCAAGTATCCGTCGGAAAAGTTTGTCAAATTGAAAAACGGTATGACTCTTCTTGTCAGAGCAGATGATTCCACGCCTGTAGTTTCAGTATATGTTCTGGTGAGGGCTGGTTCCATATATGAGCCGCCCCTGTCGGGGCTTTCCCACTATCTCGAACATGTGGTATCGGGAGGTTCAACGAAATCCTTCAAAGAAGCGGAGGCAAGAAAGAAGATAGAAGAGATAGGAGGAGCATCCAACGCCTTCACATCAAGTAGTAGAACGATATACTACATAAACACCACGAAAGAACACTACCGTGAAGCTCTTGATCTTCTTCTCAGCTTTGTCCATGAATGCGTTTTTGATCCGGCCGAGGTGGAGAGAGAAAAGGGCGTGATTATGGAAGAAGCCCGGATGGGAGAAAACGATGTCGGACGGCAGCTCTGGTATCTTTTCTTTGAAACGGCCTATCAAAAGCATCCGGTTCGTTATCCCGATATAGGCCGCATGGATGTTTTTTCCCGTCAGACGAAGGATGATCTTATACGTTACTACGAGAAAAGATATGTTCCCAGCAACATGGTGATAAGCGTGGTTGGTTCTGTGTCGCCCGATGATGTTATTGAATACGTGGCACAGAAAACCTCCGACTGGTTGGATTACCCTCTGGAACCGGCCGCTTTTCCTGACGAACCGCTTCCGCTTACCCCAAGACTTGCAGAAAAAGAGCTTCCGTTCGTCGAGCAAGAACGAGCCATGATTGGCTTCCCCACAGTTACCCTGTCCGACCCTGATGCCTACGCTCTGGATGTTCTAGCTACTATGCTGGGAGAAGGCAAGTCCAGCCTGCTTGTGCGGGATCTTAAAGAAGAAAAAAAGCTGGTTTCCAGTATTTCTGCCTTTCACTGGAGTCCGTCGTTTGTTCGGGGACAATGGATTATTTCCCTGATCCCTGTTCCCGGAAAATGGCAAGAAGTGATCGATGAACTAAAGAAGGTATTTTCGACACTGATAAGCGAGGGTATTTCCGAAGACGATCTGGATGCGGCCAGAAGGAAGATCGCAAGCCAGCATATCTTCGAACGGGCGACAGCGTCAGGACAGGCTATGTCGCTTCTTGTGGGATTTGATGAAACCGGCGATCCGTATTTTGATGAACTCTATGTAGAAAAGATAAAGGCTGTAACGGCCGAAGATGTGAGGCTGGTTGTTGAGAAGTATATCCGCTGGGATCTTGCCACAATTGCCAGAGTCAAACCGATGAAATCACCTGAAGAAAAAAGACCGGCGACTTTCGAACGTTCCCAGTCTAATGAGCCCGTGGTTAGAAATTTAGAAAACGGACTGCGGGTGATAATAAAAGAAGATCATAGACTTCCAATGGTTGCCGTTGAATTGCACGGACTTGGAGGCCAACTGCTGGATTCCACGCAAAAACCGGGCGTTTCCCACCTCACTGCTTCTCTATTGACGGCAGGAACCGAGAACTATACCAGAAGTGACATATTCAGAATCATTGAGTCTAGAGGCGGTATCATAAATTCCGGTTCAGGACGAAACACCTATTTTGTATCAACGAAAGTGCTGTCTGAAGACCTTCCTCAAGCTATCGAGATACTTTCAGACATAGTCACCAGAGCCACTTTTCCCGAAGAGGAACTGGAAAAGAAGCGGCAGGAAACGATTCTTGCCATAGAACGAACCAGAGAAAACTGGCAGGAAGAACTTTCCATTGTTTTTCATGAACACTTTTTCAAGAATCATCCTTACAGGTTTTATCCTCAGGGAACGAAAGAATCGGTATCCAGAATAACCCGATCTGACATTATTGAGCGCTACAAAGAAATGGTGACGCCGTCCAGAAGTGTTCTGGCGATATTCGGAGATGTTAATGTAGAAGAAGCCTTGAAGCTCGTATCCGAAAAATTTCTTTCCTGGAACAGGAAATCCTCGCCTTTTCCATATCCTCAAAAAGCCGAACTTTCGCCGACCGGTGATTCATCTGTTGTGGTAAAGACATCCAAAACGGCTGTTGGTATCATGGTCGGAACCGGAGGTCTTCAAATGGACGATCCCAAGCGAGCCGTGCTCGACGTTATTGACGCCAACATTTCCGGTATAGGCTATCCCGGTGGACGACTTCAGGAAGCTCTGAGGGGCGGGACTCAGAGTCTTGTTTACGTGGTTCATGGCTTCCCGTTCTACGGAATAAAAGGAGGATATTTTGCCGTCATAGCTCAAACATCTCCGGAGTATCGAAACAAAGTAAAGGGGATCATTTTTCAGGAACTTCAGAAAACGGCCACCAGCCCCATCTCATCTCAGGAGTTAGAAACAGCAAAGAACGTTATTAAAACAATGGATGCTTTATCTCTCGAGGACTTAACTTCCCAGGCTAGAGATGCTGCTCTTAATGAGGCTTTAGGGCTGGGCTGGAATTTCAGACAAAAGCTACGTAAATCCTTGGATCAGGTGACGCCGGAAGCCGTTCAGGCTCTGGCAAAGGAACTTTTTACGCACACCTTAACCGTGGAAACCGTTCCTCAGGATAGAGGAGAAGATAGCGAATAAAGAAGCTTGCTTTCGATCCTGTGAACATTAATTATGTAATTTTTCTTTATCCTTTCTAGAGCGCTTTTTGCAGTCTTAAGGGATACACCGAGGCTGTCAGCCAGATCTTCGAGAGAACATGGCCGGCGGATGAGAAGCTCTATTATTCGAGCATCGATTACATCATCGGGAATAGTGGCTGGTAGTTCACGGCCTTTTTTAACGTAGTTTCCTACAACGGAACAGGGAATATTGTGGAAGAAGTTGGCGCATTCGAGAAGATCCTTTTCGGAAAGTCCTTGCAGCGCTGAAATGGTGCCCGGTCGGGTCAGAGTTGTAAGATCGACAACATCAGGATTTATAATGCGAGCCAGATCGGCCAGAGCTTTCAAATGCTCGTGGGAGTCATTTATGCCCTTTAGCAGGAGGATTTCCAGCCGGTAATTGCCGTGGTACTCTTTTCTCAAAGCTACCAGTCCTTCAATTAGTCCATCCCACGTCAATGAAGGATGTGGACGGTTGATCTTAAAGAACAGGGTTTCGTCGGGAGCGTCAAGAGATGGGGAAATTATGTCGGCTTTCAAAATGGATTTCCGGACGTTATGGTTAGTAAGGAGAGAACCATTTGTAAGAATTGCAATTGGGTGGGATGGAAAGTTTTTCTTTAGAAGATCGATAAGATCGCCTATAGGCTCGTATAGAGTCGGTTCACCCGAACCTGAAAATGTTATTACATCGAAATCTGACGGATAGGTCTGTAAGAATTTCTTTAATTCGCTAACAACCACGTCGGGAGATGGTTCGGAAAATTGCTCTATTGTTAAATGTTCTGTAGGTCCACATTCGCAATAAACGCAGTCGAACGAGCACATTTTGCATGGCAACAAGTCGATGCCGAGAGACCTTCCAAGACGTCTTGATGGAACAGGACCAAAGATAAAAGATTTTCGGGCGAAATTGGTGTTGCTACTTCTTTCCTTCACACTTGCCTCTCATCACGTATTGGACTTTGTTCCTGTAGACGTCGCATTCTGCGCATTCAAGCCCCTTCTGCCGGCAGGCTTGAGGTTTGAGCTCCCAGCATGGGATGGAAAAGTTCAAAAGCGCAGGACACTTTCTTTTTGTCTCTTCATCACAGTTTCTTATTTGCCAGCACTGAACCATGGACAGCATTTTTTTGATGCCGGCAATATTTAAGCCATCTTCGGCAATGAGTTTTCTCAAACACCGCAACCACTGAAGATCTGCGTTTGAAAAGAAACGTTTACCCCCTCTTCGAAGGGGCTTTATAAGCCCTTCCTGTTCGTAGACTCGTATAGTTCTTGGATGGACACCTATAAGTTCTGCCACAACGCCTATAGGATAAATTGGCTTGTTAGGATCAATGTCCGTTTTAGGTTCCATGCTTTACCCTCCATGATGTATTCTTCACAAAGTAAAGGTAAGTGCTTATTTTTAAATACGGTTAATCATACATCTACCCATTAAGATTGTCAAATAATAGCAATGTTGATTAATAATCCCGTTCGCAAGGTAACTTAATTTAAAACCTTAATCTTGAAAAATAAGGAAATACTCAAGTAAGGTATACATGAGAACTTACAGGAGGTTCTATCGCTTATGAACCACGAGAGGGAAGCTGGATATTCCGGAGGGACGGTTGCTATATCCAGAAAAAAAAGGCCCAGGGAATTTATATGCCATGCTTGCGGAAGAAAACTACCATTTTGCTGGTGGTGTTCCTGTGGGTTTATGATTTGTTCAGACTGTATGGAAGAAAACCTGTGGGGTATGACCTGTAATGGGATTACGTGGACATGCCCAGATTGCGGAGCCATCCACGGGTTCGGGAACGACTGAATCAAATGAAGAAAGGAGTAAGGAAGGCATGAAGAAAAGAGTTCTCATAATAGGGGCTGTTGCTCTGGGACCTAAGGTTGCGTGCAGACTCAGGCGGCTGGACTATGAGGCCGAAATTACCATGATCGATCAGGATGAATACATATCTTACGGTGGATGTGGTATTCCATACTTCGTTTCCGGCGAAGTCAGCGATGTTAAGGAGCTCATGAATACCAGCTTTCACATGACGAGGTCGCCCCAGTTTTTCCGGGATGTTAAAAACGTTGAAGTTTATACAAGAACGAGAGCCCTTGAAATAGATCGTCGCAAAAAAGAGGTGCTTGTTGAAGATCTATCCAGCGGGAATAAAAAAACTCTTCCCTATGATGTTCTGGTAATAGCAACGGGTAGCGTCCCGAGAAAGCTTCCTATTCCCGGCGCTGATCTTCCCGGTGTTATGACCGTATCGAATCTACACGACGCCATAAAAATAAGAGAACGCATCTCAAGTGGAAAGGTCGGTTCTGCGGTCATTATTGGTGGAGGTCCCATAGGTTGCGAAATGGCAGAAGCGCTTTCCGACCTCTGGGGCATCGAGACGACGGTGGTTGAACTGATGCCGCAACTTCTACCCGGTATTCTTGAACCCTCCATAGCGAGCATACTTAAAAAGCACATGGAAGAACATGGTGTTACAGTTTATACCGGCGAATCGGTTACGAAGATTGAGAAGACAAACGGTGGATACCGCATTTTTACGCCCGATAGAACTCTGGAAGCCGATCTCGTCATTACAGCCGTAGGAGTCGAACCTAACGGAGAACTTGCCAGAAAAGCCGGACTTCTTGTGACACCTCGAGGAGGTATTGTCGTTAACAGGCGCCTTCAGACATCCGATCCTTCTATATACGCTGGAGGTGACTGCATAGAGATTCCACATCTTGTTACGGGAAAACTTGTCCATTTCCCTCAGGGGTCTCTTGCTAACAGGCAGGGGCGTGTTATTGGAACTAACATTGCTGGCGGACACGCCACTTTCGAAGGGACGGTGGGGAGTTTTGCCGTAAAAGTTTTCGAAATGGGTGTAGCTTCGGCAGGAATAACCTTTGAGAGAGCAAAGAGCGAAGGGTTTGATCCCGTCTGTGCTTACGTGGTTCAGCCTGATCGAGCCCATTTTTATCCCACTCAGGAACTCATGTATATGGCTCTCATTGCGGACAGGAAAACAAGGCGAATTCTTGGAGTTCAGGCTGTCGGTAAAAACGGGGATGCTGTCGTTGGAAGGATCAACGTTGTCGCTTCCCTTATAGCATCGAGAGCCACTCTGGAGACTCTTTCCAATATGGAAATTGCCTACACGCCTCCTTTTGGTTCCGCTATGGATATATTGAATGCTGCAGCCAACGTGGCCGAAAACATTATAGAAGGGCTTAACGTAACGATAGATCCGGAAGAATGTTGTTCTTTCTGTCTGAAGGCTCCGGAGGAAAGCAATGTGTGCATCCTTGATGTCAGGTCACCAGCAAATGCTCAACCTTATGTGGAACGCTTTGGAGAACTCTGGCTGAACATCCCTCAGGAACAGCTTATTTACAGGCTGAATGATATTCCTGCCGATAAGGACCTGGTTATCGTGTGCAATTCCGGTGCCAGGTCATACGAGGCTCTGAGATTACTACAGGCAAAGCTGGGAAAAGATGCCCGAAATCTTCAGGGCGGAGTGGCTCTGCTCAGGATGGGCGGCAT
>CAZWJX010000067.1:6983-13480 GCA_964634695.1 uncultured Syntrophobacterales bacterium
CTTTTATCTGGGGGCTTTTTGTTTACGATACGCTGGTCCGTCTTCGTATTCCCTTTGATGTAGTGAATGCCCCAGCCATCCGGAGTGGAGCTCTGGAAAATTACGCCGTTCTTATTATACCGGGTGGCTGGGCTTCTCATAAGAAAATGGCATTAGGACCGGAAGGCGAAAATGCTATCCGCAGATTTGTTCACGGTGGCGGGAACTATATCGGCTTTTGTGGAGGAGCGGGGCTTGCTCTTTCGGGTGAAAACACGCTGGATATGGTCCCCGTTTATCGCCTTCCTTTAGAAAAACGCCTTCCGAGCGCAAGCGGGACCGTTTATATAAGACTTACGCCTGACCATCCGGTTTCCCGGAAATTTCCAGAAACTATCAGAACTAATGTATGGTGGCCTTCTCAGTTTGATATAGAACATGTTGATAAAATCCATCCTATCGCTTTTTACGAAGCCATCGGTGATGATTTCTGGGTTTCCGATATCCCTGCTAAAGGTATGGATTCAGACAGATTACAGAAATTTGAGTCCATCTACGGCATCAATCTCGATCCGTGTAAATGTTTTCTGGGACACCCAGCAATAATCGAAGGCTGTTACGGTTCGGGAAAACTTATCCTATCGTATCCTCATCTGGAAACTCCTGATGATGAAGAAGGGAACGAGCTATTCCGGCAATTACTGGTTTACCTCGAAGAGGAAACAAAAAAGCCATACAGAAAGCCTGAATTTTCTCACACAAGCGTGATGTTACCTTGCCGGAGAGATTATCTATCGGTGGAGCGCATGATTGATAAGATCAAGACCTTCATAAAGTTAGGAGAAAGCTACTTACTGTGGTTCTGGCGGAAACCGTGGATACTCGGGTGGAAAAGGGGCGTTAGAGGGCTGGAATATTCGATGCTTATGATTTCTCTGGCATTTCTTGGCATGTCTGTGCTCAGTCTTTCCGAAGTAGAGGGAAGAACGAACGTTAGTAGTGTATGGACTGACCGGCTGGCTAAACTGGAAGCCCTGATCGATGATTTCCTGAATCATGCGAAAAAACTTTTGATGCTCGAAAGAGTTTCTTCTCTTGATAGTCCCCGTTCTAAGATCGAGAAATCAAGCAATGCAGAAATGGACAAACTGAGACTGTATCTCTTTGGGCGCCGTATGAGCCACGGGGGCCTTTGCCGGGAGATATTTGACATTCTGGATACCTTATTGTTCGATGCGTTGGTACTTCTTAATAACTATAACACCCCTATTCGTTTGCATAGCGTCAAAGCGATGCTGGATAACTTTTCGGCGTGAATCATTAGTGCTGAAAAAACCAATCCCCAGGAAAAGAGATATTCCTTCCATACTCCATGTTGGAATATTGGTAGAGAAACCCTCAACCCCAGAAAGGGAACACCCTTGGGCGTAAGGAGATCCTGTAAAGAGTGTAATAATCCGGGGAAGAAAAGCATCCATGTTCGGAATAAGAATATTTCGTTAAGATGCGATGATCCAAAAGAAATCAGAAATGGTGGTGAAAAAGGAAAGAGCTTAACAAACAGGATTAAGGAGACCCAGAGCCCTATGTCGTGTGACAATCCACGATGGGCTATTACACGTTTTGAGCCTATTCTTTCTATCTGGTCCGGAATGCTTCCGAAAAGAAAACAATATAATACCTCAAGCCATGATCCGCCGATCATGACCACAAAGGAAGCAGTAGAAAGTCTATGATTAATGGCTTTCATGAGCTCTTAGTATAGTTTTTAAACAAGACCACCGGTGTAAGTTTCGATTGCTTATTTAGGCTGGGAGTTATATTTTTTCAATATCTTAAAGCGGTTCATTCAGTTGAAAAATTAGTTAGATCTACGGTTACAATTCGGAGAGGTGGATCAAGGGCTATGGAATGGCTGAGTCTTACAAGAGAACGATTGCGGAAACTCAGAGAGGCCCTTCGGGAAGTTTTGTATGGAATGACAGTATTTGAACTTGAAAGAGAAATTGTAAAAGAAAAGGAAACTATCGGGCATTTCTTAATGCTTATAATTTTTGGAGATATGGTGGGAATTCCTGTTTTTCCGCCTTACTACTCTTTGAGGCTGTTGCCATTTGTCGTTCCTCAAATAGGCAGGTGGAAAAGGGTTGTGTTGCGAGAGAGAGACCTTACGGACATAGTATCGGGAGATTTATGAAATTAGGAGGGTGAGCAGGAAATAAAATAAGGGACGTACACCGGGACGTCCCTTAGAGATAGTCGAACTTAAATTTTTTCTAATTGAAAAGATGCCCTGTGAGGACTTCGAGCATCGGAAGCCCTTTTACTTCTTTTTCAAAGAGAGGAACTAAGGCTCTCACCTTATCACCGAATATATTCCATATTTCGTTAAGGTGTTCTTCCTGCATTGAAATGCGGTTAAGAACGAAATCGGGTGCATCGGGTGGAATGCGGTCTTTCTGGATAATTCCGTTTACTATGACTCCTCCAACCGGTATGCCAAAATCGTAGAACCAGTTTATAAATCGCGTGATAACCGCAATGGGAAGACTCTCAGGAAGCGTCACAAAAAAGAAGGCCGTAAGTTTATCATCTGTCAGAAGGCCTTTTGCTCTTGCCATTCTGTCTTTGAAATTCAACAGATAGTCCATCAAAGGATCTTCTTCTTTCTTCTTACTGTAGGAAAGCAGCTCTCGCAGAGACCTAGCTTCTTCCCGACTTTTAAGCATTTTTTCGACCCAGAGAGAATAAACTTTCGACATTCCAAGCAGTCTTCTAGCATTAGCTGTTGGTGCAGTATCGAATACGTAGAAGTCATATTCGTCTTTGAACATGAGATCTATCATGTTTTCAAACATTGCAGATTCTTCAAAAGCAGGGTTCATGGTCGCAGATTCCACAAAATCGTCCGCTTTAGTTGTAAGATCGGCAAATTTAAGGAACCAGTTGATCTTTTCCCTGATTTCGTTCTTGGCTCTTTCTATAGTGTCTTTGGTGTCTATTTCATAAGCCCATAAAAGTTCTTCATTTCCAACCCTTACGGCTTTACCGAAAACATCCTGCTCAAGGAGGTTTGAGAGACTATGAACCGGATTTGTGGAGGCAAGCAAAGTTTTCTTGCCCTGGCGTGCAGCCCATAAGGCTGCAGCTCCGGCCATAACTGTTTTCCCCACACCCCCTTTTCCACCAAAGAAGATATATTTCAGGTTTGGATGATCGTTCATATATTGCGTCATACTTACTGAAATCTGATTCATACGTAAACTCCCGAGAGTGACCTATTTGAACATTCTATTTGCCAGCTTCTCTATCATCTGAAGTCCTGTTACATCTCTTTCCATTTCTGGCACATAAGCAAGAATCTGTCCCTTGAATTTATCCTCTATAACCTTCAGATACTGTTCCTGCATATCAAGCCGGTGCTTAAGATAATCGGGTATATGTTGACCTTTCAGTTCGGTGGGTAAAACCCGGTTAACAATATATCCGCTTATGGGAACATTAAACTTTGCGAAAAGCTCCGCGGCTTTTAATGTATCGTTAATTACCATCTCCTCCGGGGTCAGAACGAAAAAGAAAGCCGTTTTTTCTTTGTCTGTTAGAATAGACGATGATTTGTTTATCCTGTCCTTTATGTAAAGAAGTTCGTTGAGTATAGCATCTTCTTCCGTTTGCTTGTCACGTCTTATTACGGCTGCAACCTGATCGTATTCTCTCATTTGCTGTCTCAGATTAGTGATCTTGTTTATCCATTCATCGTAAACAGACGCCATACTCAGGTAGTAGAGAGCGTGCCCGAGAGGCACGAGGTCGTATATGTAATAATCGTACCCTCCCTTTACCACGATATCTACGACCTCATCGAATATAGCGCTCTCCTCCATCGCCGGTTCTGCTCCCGCGGCCTGGATGTAGCTTTCTATTTCATCGGGTATTTTGTCCAACCCGTACATATCGAGTATTTTCTGTCTTATTTCGTCCTGGTATTCCTTTATACGGCGATCTGCATCTATTTCTTGAGCGTAGAGGTTCGGCATTATTTCAACCGGTCCCTTGCCGAAAATATCCTTTTGAAAGATATCGCTCAGTGATGCCTGGGGATCTACGGAAAATACAAGAACCTTTTTGCCCTGTTTTGCCAGGTAATAGGCCGTTGCCGCAGAAAAGGTTGTTTTCCCGAGCCCTCCTTTACCCCCAAACATTATGTAACGACGATCTGGATATTCTTCGAATATCTTTGCGAGCGAAATAGGAATCACCCCCTTTCAATTATGCCAGAGCATCTGTAAGGTCTTTTTCTCTCAGCATACGTCTTTTCCACGTGGAAATCTGGGGGACCACGTAGGGGAGCAATCTTAAAGAGTAATAAGGGGGCAGGATAGGCACGCCAAGCATATCTCCCATCGTGATCAGGATGAAAAGATGTTCCATGCTGGCTCTGGTTTTAAGTGCGAATCTGGCCGAGTCATGAGCTGCAATCCCATAGACAAATTCTTTGATAGCGCGGAAAAAACCGCCTTTTTTATCTTTTTCTGACATAATAACCTCCGGCGTCTAGCTCTGTGTGTTTGTTGCCATTTCCATTCGTTTTGTTCTGTAATTGATGAATGCCTTAATGCCATCGTAGCCAAGGATGATGGCCGCAATCACCAGAAAGATTCCAACCACGCCCATAAGAGCATTGCCTATTAGAGCCTCTCCTTTAACAGCACCCGTCATAACTTTGGTCAGAAGGTTGTAAGATGTATATATCAGGGCAGCTATGGTGGTTATGAACATGAATATCATTGGGTAGAAGGCATAGGCTGATGGTCTGCCTTCAGACATAAGGTAAGCTGAGACGAGCATCAGAGCCAGTGAAGCCATTAACTGATTTGCGCCGCCAAAGAGCACCCACAGGTATTGCCACCATCCAGTTACAACCAGAATTAAGCCTAGAAAACTGGCAATTATGGTACCGATGTGGGGATTTCTAAATACTGGGCTTATGTCGCTTAAGAGTTCGGATGTGGCTATTCTCATAAATCTTATAACGAGCTGCATAATTGTTATGGCAAGCACTATCATCATAACACTTCCGTAAGCTTTCCCGGCTTCAGCAGGAAGTCCAAGGGCGCCGAGAAATTTGGAAACTCCTGTGGCAAACACACCACCCGGCCCCTTAGCAATGGCTGCTCCGTATTCAGCAGGCGAAGCATAAATGGTTCCAGCAATGACAAGTGCAAACACGGCAAGCATCATTTCAACGAACATAACTCCAGCGCCTACCGGCCTGGCATCGAGTTCATTCTCAAGCTGTCGAGCCGTGCCTGCAGAAGAAACCAGGCTGTGCCATCCCGATATTGCACCGCAGGCTATGGTTACAAACATAATGGGCCAGAGAGGACCTATCTTGATCGTAAAGCCTGTGTATGCCGGCAAGGTAATATTCGGGTGAAGGATAAATACGCCTATTATTCCGAAGAACAGGCCAAAGAACACAATGTAAGAAGCAACGTAGTTTATAGGAAGGGCAAACTTCCATATGGGGAGCACAGCTGCAAAATAACAGAAAACAAATGCCGCTATCGTCCAGAGCCAGCGGCTATTGGCAAGTGTGTCGCCTATTATTTTGTTCGACGGAAGCACGGAGCCGACAATTATCCCTAGCAGGGCGATGAACACAGTAATAACGGTGGTCAGGATTATGTCTTTTTTCCATCGATAGATCATCTGTCCGGCAAGGATGCCACCAACGGTCAGGAAAAGCCAGGCTATAGGAGCTGATTTAAGAGAAACCGCCGTGCTGACAACAACATTTCCGAATGCGCCGGCAATGAGAAGAAGATAGAAATAAAGGAAAGAAAGAAGCAAAACTCTCGCTCGTGGTGAGATAAGCTTGTAGCTCAGCCCACCAAGAGAAGCTCCGTCGTGGCGCATGGCTATCATCGCAGAAGAATAATCCTGAACCCAACCTATGAAGAAAGTTCCCAGAAGTATCCAGATAAGAGCCGGGAGCCATCCCCATTGAATGGCGATAATTGGACCTATGACCGGGGCTGCTCCCGCTATCGACTTAAACTGATAGCCGAAAAGAATGTTCCGGCTGGTCGGCATGAATTCCACGCCATCCATATACATCTTTGCAGGCGTGACCCTTTTGGGATCAGCTTTCATTATGTTTGTATCAACATACTTTGCGTAAACCCGGTAACCAATGAATGCAGTAATAAGACCCAGGATGATGACTATTACTGAATTCATTCTGGTTCCTCCTGTGTTTAATGATGAACTTAAACAAACCCCATCACTTGTAACTAGCAGTTTCAATATTACAATAGATCTCCGGTGTCAAAAGGTTTTCTTAAATTTATCATGATGCCGATTTTTGATATCTGACCATGACTTATCAGCCCTATTTAAAATCGACTTTCTCAATGCCATCCTTTTAAAGCCAAGATAATTTTCTTGCTGAATCATGGAATCCGGGATTAACTAGTGAAGCAAATGATGGCAGTAGCTTTATAATACGATGTTTA
>CAZWJX010000068.1:0-5528 GCA_964634695.1 uncultured Syntrophobacterales bacterium
GTTCGGAGGGAGGAGCGGCGCAAACCAATGCGCCGTCCCTACCCCTATCAATGACGAGAATGAAGAGATTGCCACGGCCACTTCGTGGCCTCGCAATGACAGCCAAAAAGAGTCATTGCGAGGAGCGAAGCGACGAAGCAATCTCTTGAGATTGCCACGCGCCCTTCGGACGCTCGCAATGACGGAATAAAGGTATCATTGCGAGGAGTCCGCCACTGGCGGACGACGAAGCAATCTCCTGGTGTTCTTCCTTAAAGAGATTGCCACGGCTGCCTTACGGCAGCCTCGCAATGACGAGAATGAAGAGATTGCCACGGCCACTTCGTGGCCTCGCAATGACAGTCAAAAAGAGTCATTGCGAGGAGCGAAGCGACGAAGCAATCTCCTGGTGTTCTTCCTTAAAGGGATTGCCACGGCCACTTCGTGGCCTCGCAATGACAGTCAAAAAGAGTCATTGCGAGGAGCGTAGCGACGAAGCAATCTCTTGAGATTGCCACGCGCCCTTCGGGCGCTCGCAATGACGGGATGGGAAACGGCAGCCTCGCAATGACTTTCCCTTATCCGTCTAAGCTCTAATAACCTGTTGTCATCCATTAAATCAGTTTTTCGAACAGGCTCATAGAGCGAAGTTTTCCGGAAGAGCCCGGCTGCTAAACGAACCGATTTTAACTCTTCCGCCAAAAAAAGAAGGACGCATAAAAGACGTCCTTCTCCTTCAGACAGATATATCGCTTCTGCTAATTCTTTACCCTAGTTGTTCATCCGGGGTTTCTTCCCATTCCATACCTTCAGGAAGACGTATATAGCTTTTGACCTCTTCTCTATCCATTGTCCACTGATAACCCTTTTTCAACTGTACATTGAAAAGTAGAGGGCTTCTAAGGTGGAAGCGTATTGTGTTTTTGTCCCTATCAAAGGATATCAGATTCAGCACAACGACGTCGTCCCTAGTATGAGCGTCAATTGGCTCTAATGATGAGGCCGGAATTTCGTATGAAATGCCTATTACTTCAGGAAGACATACAACAAAAGCAAGAGATGGCTCATCCACAGCTTGAAGCCACTGAAAAGGGCCTTCTCCATGTTCAAGGAGAACATATCTCTTTATGGACTCAAAACCGGGTATTCCCCAGGGAAATTCAATAACGCTGTCGTCTTTTACTTCTATCGTCCCAAAACGGGTAGTCTCTAACTTCATTTCCCTTCCCCCTCTTTTGGTTGCCCCTTAAGTTCGGACTTTATAATAAAGGGTAAAGATTCTATCAAATCAGAATTCGTCATAAGAGCGGCCTGACGGTTTTCCTCTTTAATTCTCTGGTAGAGTTCTTCTCGATAAACAGGAATATTTCTAGGACTTCTTATACCGATTTTTACTCTGTTTGATGTTATCTCCGTCACGATGATTTCGATGTCATCCCCGATCCTTATCGCTTCCCCTTCCTTCCTGCTCAATATCAGCATAATAAACAGGCCTCAGTTAAGGATAAATTCTTTGACTTCTCTGAAGGCATCTCCGAATTTGGCAAGAAGCTCCTCCACCATCCGCGACGTTATACCCAGTTCATTGAACACTTCATCCCTGTTCGGATTCAAAAAGCCGTCAATTCCGCATCCAATCCCCACAGATGATACCATTCTGTTAGCAACATAGATTATAGAAGTAATGTCCCTGTATTTATCCGCTGCTTTTTTAGGTTCATGATGAAACCTTATCCCGGCTATCACGGCGTCAGGGAAATTCCACTTCTTTGCTATGAGTCCGCCCAGTTGCTGATGGTCGATACCGAGAACTTCCCTTTCTGCGTCCAGAAATCTTTTCTTGTTTTTTCTAACCTCGGTAATAATCTGCTCGAATTCTTCTTTGACATAATAGTTAAGAACCGTTTTTCCGATGTCGTGTAGAAGAGCGGCGGTGTAAAGCGTGAGAACATTCTGTCGTCCTAGGCGCTCTCCCAGTATTTCAACCATGATAGCCACTCCGACAGCATGTTCCCATAATTCGCCTTCCCTCAGGTCGTATCCTTCCATTGAGCCACGATAATATTGAGCAGCGCAAGCCGTCATCACCACCTGAATGAGCTGTTTCTGCCCGAGGACCACGATAGCGTCCCGAAGAGACTCCACTTTTCTCAGCCTGGCATAATAGGGAGATCTGCTGATGGACAACACTCTGGCTGCAATTACCGGCTCGTATTTAATCACTTCTTCGATTTGTTTTACCGGAGCAAGATCTCGCAAAAGAGGCATCAGTTTATGAACAACGTCAGGAAAAGGGGGCAAATGTTGTGCCTGTGCCACTATCCGATTAATCCATGGTGAGCTTTTTTTGACCTGTTCAGCCATGTTAAATCCTCACAAAATTACAATACCCAAATCCCGTTTTTACGATAATATTAATGAATCATAATATCAAACTAAAGATTTGAATACAACGGCAAAAAAGTGTAGACAGTACAATAAGTTTGTAAGTAAGCTTAAGTTCTGCAGAAATATTTTCGAGACGTATGGGCAGGATGGAGCCGAAGTCCAATTTTGATAATTTAGATCAATGTTACCGAATTTTAGGGTTGCACCCAACTGCATCTATTGATGAGATCAAAAAGAAGTACAGGCAGCTTGCTAAAGCCTTTCATCCGGACTCCTATCAAGATTCTCACTCAAAGGAAAAAGCCGCCGAACGTTTTCGAGAAATCACAGAGGCTTACAAAACGATAATTAACTGGAAGCACTTTGAAGAGGCATTTAAAAAAGCCGAAAAATCTGTCTCTTCTGAACCATCGGTAAAAGCCTCTAAGTCTAATAAGCGTAACAGTTACAAGAGCTATTCCAAAGAAGATTACAGCAGGACCAGAGCTAACGACCCAAAAAAAAGTGATTCCTCGAACCTGATAAACCTGATAAAGCGGCACCGAAATCTAGATAAGAGAACATTGCTGCTCACATCAATTATCATTGCTTTTGTTTTCCTGATTATTAACTACGATTTATTTACCGGAAAAACACCCACAGAAAACAAAGAAAAAACACCTGTCAAAAGATCGAAACCTATCGTTGTATCTTCGGAGCCTCAACAGTTAAAATCGTCTGATACAAAAAATTCGCCCTATCCATCGGCCGATAATGTTCACAGCGGTATCTTTTTTACTATTGGTTCCCCGGAGGATGAAGTGCTGAAAGTTCAAGGACCACCGGACAGAAAAACAGGTCAGGTGTGGCATTACGGTCTTTCCAGAGTTACCTTCCGTGATGGGAAAGTGGTTGGCTATGATAATTTCGACAATTCTCTGAAGGTTAAACTTTTTCCCAGAACCGTTTTTCACGATGAAGAGATCCCGCAGTACTTCACATTAGGATCATCTGAGGATGTGGTGCTGATCGTTCAGGGAACGCCCTCTCGAGTTGCAAGAGATGTGTGGTATTATGGACTTGACAGAGTATTTTTTAAAGAAGACCAAAGTATCAGGCTGGTCAATGGCTATGACAACATATCCGGATCTCTTAAAATAAAAATCATTCCACAAGCTGGTGAACCATCCGTAGCATTGAAGCGCGGTTATTTTACAGTAGGGGATTCCCCGGATGACGTGCTGGCTCTTCAGGGAATGCCTCAAAAAGTTGAACGCAATAAATGGTTCTATGGGGCCTTTTACGTGATATTTGATCGAGGAAAGGTTTTGAACGTAGGCCCGGTGCCGGGAGACGGTGGAGGAGTCCTTAAATTTCTGGCAAAACAACCACCAACACAAAATGGAGTGGAAAATGGGCGTTAGACTTATGGAGCAACTTTTAAGAGGAAACTTTGATTGGGGGCTTTTCGATGCCTATGAAGAACGCATACGATGGGACGTGGTAAACGACATCCTGGGAAATTACCGTAAGTTGCTGGAAACTTTTTCAAGCGAAGAAGTCGAGAAAAAGGGCAAACTTACCAAAAAGATTCTCAAAGACATGGCAACAATAGGCCTGTTCGGGCTCAACATACCGGAATCATATGGCGGAAAAGGACTTAATCTACAAGAATACCTCACATTAGTAGCCGAAATGGCAAAACTCGATCTATCCGTTTCGCTAGTGTCCCTAGCCCATCTATCCATTGGAATCAAGGGTATTATCCTTTTCGGCTCGCCAGAGCAAAAAGAACGCTACCTTCCTCGAGCCGCTTCGGGCGACTTGATATTTTCATATGCCCTTACAGAACCCAAGCATGGATCGGACGCCCGTCATATAGAAACTCGCGCAGAGCTTTCCCCCGACGGCGAATATTACATTCTGAACGGCACAAAAACCTACATCACCAATGCCAATTATGCCGGAGCCCTTACAGTTTTCGCACAGATGGACCCCCGTAATCCCGGCTTCATGGGAGCTTTTATAGTCGAAACAGGCTGGGAAGGCGTTCAAATAGAAAAAGATATGCCCAAAATGGGCCTCAAAGCCAGCTCCACCGCTACCATAAAATTCGAAAATGTAAAAGTCCCCAGGGAAAATCTTATAGGCAATCCCGGAGACGGTTACAAGATTGCTTTAGCAATCCTTAGCTATGGAAGACTAGGACTTGCCGCCGCAGCCTTCGGTCTCATGGAACAGTCCTGTGAAGATATGATAAAAAGAGCCAGATCAAGAACACAGTTCGGTCGCCCCATAGGGCAGTTTGAACTTGTTCAGGAAATGATCGTCAAGGCTGAAGTCTACAAAGCCGTTACCAGAGCGATGACCTTTTTTACCGCGTGTATACTCGAAAAAGACCCGGACGCTTCCGTCGCCGTAGAAACATCTCACTGCAAACTTTTCGGAACCACTCGAGCATGGAACGTTCTTTATGATGCTATGCAAATCCATGGTGGCGCTGGCTATCTGAGCACCCTTCCGTTTGAAAAAAGAATGAGAGACTTCAGAGTGGCCACTATTTTTGAAGGCACCACAGAAATTCATTCTATTTACCCACCTCTATGGATCCTGAGACAGTGGAAAAAGGAACTCGCAGGAAAATCTTTCACCGATAAGGCAAGATTCATCGGCTCCCTCTTTTCTCACTCCAGGGAATGGCAATCCTGGGGCGATGAACCCGAGTTTCAAAAAGCCCAACGAGTTTGTTACAAGCTGATTGCAGCGGCGAGAAGACTGCTCACATACGCCATGTTAAGATACGGCGAAAAAGTCGGCGAACATGAATTTTTCCTCAGACGAATCACCCATCTAAGCCTTTACGCCTTTGGATTGATCGCTCTGAGCGCTTTATTAAGATACGAAAAGAAACGAGGTGCGCTGACAGAAAAGAATCTGGCAGTTCTGGATTACTTCACGGAGGAGGCGCAAACAGTCTATCAGGAAGCTGCTTCAGTCGTGAGTTCACCGGTTGAGAAGGCTCACAGGCGGCTGGTGAAAATTTCATTAGGGGAAAACGCTTAGCACCTAGTCATGAATATCCCTGTTCAAAGTGCACCAGGGTGAAATTTCGTGAAAGGGGGATTGATTTATCCATCGGCATGGTTAATAAAAAGACGATTTTTGATCTTAATTTTCAATGA
>CAZWJX010000068.1:5538-13349 GCA_964634695.1 uncultured Syntrophobacterales bacterium
CGGAGGATGACCATGCCGATTTTTGAGTATCAATGCCTGCGTTGCGGACACAAGTTTGAAACTCTGGTTCTCGGATCAGGCAATGGAAAAGATGATGAAGTAATCTGCCCATCCTGTGGAAACAACCGATGCAATCGCCTTGTGTCACTTTGTTTTTCATCTTCTCGTGGTTTCAGCACATCCGGCCTGAGCAGCCAATGTGGCACGTCTAAAAGTGGCATTGGCTGAGCCTAAGTAAGATCAAACCGCGGTGCGGTTTGAAAATGCGGATTTTTTGCGGAAAATGAAGAGATTGCCACGGCCACTTCGTGGCCTCGCAATGACTCTCTTTTGTGTCATTGCGAGCCGTAGCGAAGCGAAGGCGAAGCAATCTCCTTACTAAGAGATTGCCACGCCCGCCTTCGGCGGGCTCGCAATGACAGAGACAGAAGTTGCCTCGCGCCCTTCGGCGGGCTCGCAATGACGATGTAAAGGGATTGCCACGGCCACTTCGTGGCCTCGCAATGACCACGCAAGATTGCCACGGCTGCTCTGTGGCAGCCTCACAATGACGAGACAGGGAACGTACCCTCCAGACAAAAACCTTGCCCTCTATTACAAAAGCCTGCAAAAAGAATTCGTAACACCGTATCCACCGTATCTTTAGGGGAGCAACTATCATGCAAAATCCTCTGCCTGACATCGATAAGGCATGTGAACTCCTTGCCAATTCGTCCCGTTACTTTGCCGTCCTTCTGCGACGCTTTCCCGAACACAGGGAATGGCTATCCCGGAAACTCCTGCATCGCTTTACAGCCGTGGAACTTTACAAAAGCCTCTCCGGTAAGGTCTCAACCGCGGCTGGAGAAAACCTATGGTTACATATGGCTAGAATCCTGCGAAACTTCAAGCAACAGCATTTTCTTCGTCTCGGGGCTCGCAATCTGCTCGGTCTTGACTCCTTCGAAGAAACTGTGTCTCAGTTATCCGATCTTGCAATTACAATGCTCCAGACATCCCTTCGCGTTCTTCTCGACCATCCCGACCTCTGGCTCCCTCCTGGTGATCTCAATCTATGGCTAAAAGAAAGACCCAGCATAAATCTTGTTGTAATCGGGCTGGGTAAACTGGGCGGTAGAGAACTGAATTTTGTATCTGACATTGACCTTTTGTTCCTTCATCATGCCACATCGCCTGAAAGTTCAAATGTCGCACAGGCTCTCCTTCCTCGCCTGGCTCAGAACATCTCGCGCCTTTTCTCTGACAACATTGAGGGCGACCGGGTCTTTATCGTGGATTTTCGCCTCCGGCCCGGTGGAAAAGACGGCGAACTGGTCCCATCCCTTGGCTATGCCGTCCATTATTATCTGCTTCAGGGAAGGAGCTGGGAACGGCTGGCATTGATTAAAGCCGCACCTGTTGCCGGCGATATAAGTCTTGGTAATCAATTTCTTAGCGAGGTGCAGCCCTTCGTATTCAGACGATTTCTCGATTTTCAGGCAATAGACGAAATGAAAAGCATTCGTGATCAGATGCTCAGGGAATCACCTCAGGAACTTCCCGGACCCGGCTATAACGTTAAGCTCGGAAGGGGAGGCATCAGAGAAATTGAATTTCTTGTCCAGGTTTTTCAGCTCATATACGGTGGGCGGTTGAGAAGACTTCGAGAAAAAAACACTCTGCGGTGTCTGGAACTGCTGAGAGAGGAAGGTCTTCTCAGTCAGTCCGATGCCAGGGCTTTAACCGAAGCTTACATTTTTCTTAGAAACATGGAACACTGGATACAGCTTCAGGAAAACAGACAGACTCAGGTTATCCCCAGAGATTCCACAGCACAGAATATGCTGGCTCGAGCGCTCGGTTTCGCCGATCCACAAAAACTTTTCGAACAACTGGCGGCGCATACAGATACTGTTCGTCATCACTTTGAGAAGCTCTTTGCACAGGAGGAACCCGAATCAGACGTTAGCCTCCCGAGTTCAGAAGACGAAGCAAGACAATCATCGCCTCTGTTTTCATGGCTTGAAGAGACCATCGGTAAAGACATTGCTACAGAAAGCTGGGAATTCTTAGAAAAAGACGAAACTTTCATAAATCAGCCCGATCTTGTCGAAACGCCCGTGAAACAATGGGCTCAGTCCATAGTGAAACGGCCGGGACTTTTAAAATTTCTCATCTCACCGAAGGCTAGACAGCATCAAGCACTGGAAAAAGCTCTTTTTAGTGTGGTTCACATTCCTCTTATGAAAGATCTGCTCGTTCAGGTTCCATCCATCGTTGAGAGCTTCACCGAAGGAAGTGAGTCTATCAAAGACTACGAAACATGGAGCAATCGGGCTGAAGAAATTCTCGCTGATTGCGGCTCGTTTGAGGATGCACTCCTGTGGCTTAGAAGACTGAAAAACGAACGTATGGTTCACATAGCGCTCTGGGACGTAAACCATAATCCGCCCATACAAGATCTCGAAAAAGAGCTTTCCCTTCTGGCGGACTTTTTCGTGAAATCCACTTATCGTCTGACATGCTCCCACGTTCTTCAATCCATCCCGGAAGACTATCCGCTTGTAGTCGCTGCAATGGGCAAATGGGGTAGTTACGAAATGGGCTACAGATCCGACCTCGATCTCGTGTTCATCTATGATGCTGAAGAGAGCGAGGATCCGTCGAAAATACCGGAGCAGACGACCCGACTTATTCAGCGTTTTGTCCGTCTTCTTTCTATGACTCTTCAGGACGGTCCCGGTTACGAAGTTGACATGAGGCTTAGACCGACAGGAAACTATGGTCCCCTGATCGTTACGCTTTCCACATGGGAAGAATATTACGAAAATAAAGCCGATATATGGGAGATTGCGTCTTTATTGAGATTCAGACCTGTTGCCGGACCATCCGGAATAGCTGAAAAGCTTCGTGAAAAGGCCCGTCTCTTCTGCTTCCAGCATAGAACCGTGGAAGCCGTCGTAAGCCGCCTGTGCGAATTGAAAAGCCGGATGGAAGAGGAGCTGGCCAGAGAAACCGAAGCGAGTATTAACCTTAAGCTTGGGCGCGGTGGACTTGTGGAAGTCGAGTTTCTGTGTCAGGCAGCCGCTTTAATTGAGGAACGTTTCCCGTGGCGACATCCTCTTGCCACTCCGGATTCCCTGCCCTATGCACTGGAATTCTGGCAGGTGCCGGATTCAGAAAGGCCAGAGTTGCACAGAGCTTTTAGGGGCTTACGCCGGCTTAAACACAGATTAGATCTGCTTGGAAAAACCGGTGACGAGCTTACCCACAAAGACTTTGAAACACTAAAACAGCTCGGCTTGTGGGGTAAGGACCAGCAAACCGAGAAATATCAGGATTGGAATGACATTAAACGTTTTCGGCGGTTAATTCGTTCAAGATGGGAGAAGGTTTGTTCAAAAAACGATGGAGGGTAAATGCTATGAGAAAAGTGATTATCTGTGCCTTTCGAGGCGAACCCATGTGTTTCATCCATGTACTTCTTAACGCCCTTGATATGCATGAAAAGGGATTAGAGGGGAAAATCGTTGTAGAGGGCGAAAGTGTTAAGCTTATACCCGAGATGGAAAAGCCCGACAATTTCCTGCATAATCTTTACATGAGGGCTAAAAATGCCGGGCTAATTGTGGCCGTCTGCCGTGCCTGCTCTCAGAAGTTGCAGGTGCTGGAAGCTGTAGAATCTTCAGGTCTGCCTCTGGTATCTGATATGTCAGGCCATGTGAGCCTTGGAAGGTTCATAGCTGAAGGATACGAAATAATTACCATGTAGCGAGGGAGCGAAAATGAAAGATAAGCCGGAGATTCTTGTTGTGGGAAGCGGAGCCATAGGAAGTTTTTACGCAGGGAAGCTTGTTCAGAGCGGAGCCCATGTCGATATGCTGTGCCGCTCCGATTATGAAGTTATTAAAAGCCGGGGCATTGATGTGAAAAGCATCTGGGGCGATTTTCACTACATCCCGAGGAAATCAATATCCGTGAAAAATCCCGAATCTGACGGAAATTATGATTACGTTATAGTCTGCACCAAGGTGCTTCCAACAATAGACGTGCCAGGTCTCATTCGTCCGTTTGTGAAGAACCAGACCGTCATAGTCCTCATTCAGAACGGGATCGATATTGAGCCTCCCATCGTTAAAGCCTTTCCGGATAACGAAGTTCTTAGCGGGCTAGCTTTTGTATGCTGCGAGCGGAAGGCCCCGGGAGAGGTTCACCATACCGATTACGGAAGGCTCGTTATCGGTCGTTATCCAGGCGGGAAAAGCACATCTGCGACCAGACTGGTAGAACTTTTCCAATCCGCTGGTGTCCCTGCCGAAGTTACCGAAGACGTCAAAACTGCCCGGTGGGCAAAGCTTGTCTGGAACGCCCCCTTTAACCCGATTTCTGTTCTGGCAGGAGGATGCACGACGGATAAAATGGTGGGAACTCCGCTCATAGAATCCATTGTTCGAGCCATTATGGGAGAAGTGGTTGCCGTCGCTCAGGCCGATGGATCTTCCCTGACCCCCTCGATTATCGACGAACACGTAAACGCTACAAAGGTTATGAAGCCGTACAAAACAAGCATGCTCAACGACTGGGAAGCCGGAAGACCCATCGAAGTGGAAGCAATTCTCGGAAATGCAGTAAGAAAGGCCGAACAGCTTGGCGTTGAAGTTCCGCACCTTAAGACGCTTTACGCTCTTCTTTCTACTGCGGAACAATGTCGTTCGGCGTGACATCGTCGTCATTAACTTCGTTCTCCTCCAAGGACAGATCTGCCGTCTTTCTGGCAAAAAGTAGAAAACCGGTGTGAGCTATCATTCTGTCGGCAGGTCTTGTCCTGGTTTCACTGATGAGCCAGTCTCTCTTGAGAATCTCAAAAATCTGAAAGCATCTGAACCCTCTTTTCCGTAGAGCTTTTGTAAGCATTTGAAGTTGTAAGACCTGAGGGCTCAGGCTTATCAGTATACCGCCTTCTTTGAGAAGAGCTGCGGCGCTTTCTGCGGCTTTCCATGGTTCGGGAAGATCGAGAACAACCCGGTCAAAGGTCGTGGAAAAAGGCGGAGACTCAATGTCGGCCACAACTAGCTGCCACGATGGCGGATCCTGACCGAACACCTTCCTCACGTTGTTCCTTGCAAGCTCGGCAAATTCGGGACGTTTTTCAACAGAAACAATGCGACTCCTGGGGCCAGCAAAAGCCAGCAGAAACAAAGTGAGAGCCCCGGAGCCAACACCGCTTTCGAGAATGCTCAAGCCAGGGCGAATGTCCCCGTAGCAAAGAATAGCTCCTATGTCTTTCGGATACATAATCTGAGTTCTTCGCCTGATATGGAAGAGAAAGTCTGTGAGAGCCGGCCGGAATAGAAGAAGTTTTGCGCCTGAGGATGTTTCCCAGTAATCGCCTTCTTTTTTTGTCATGATTTCGTCGTGACGGATAGACCCGAAATGGCAGGAGAAAGTAGCACCCTTTTTGAGCTGAACCAGCCAGTCTTTACCTTTTTGAGTTGTAATAAGGACCCATTCGCCTTCACAGAATGTGCTCATGAAACCGTATCCTCATTGGTAACCGTTTATGTTATAAGGCTAACCCCCTGTGGTTGACCTTAACGGGCAAGCCCCCCGTGCCTGTCCCTCCAATGGTTGTGTTATTATTGCAAGCCCGGGCGCTTTACCAATTCGTCATTGCGAGCCCGAGCGCTTTACCAATTCGTCATTGCGAGCCCGAGCGAAGCGAAGGGCGAAGCAATCTCATCATTGCAATGGCTTTTTCGTGTCATTGCGAGGAGCGAAGCGGCAAAGCAATCCCGCATCCTGTCATTGCGAGCGAAGCGAAGCAATCTCGTCATTGCGAGCCGGAGGAAAAGCAATCTCTGAGATTGCCACGCCCGTCTTCGGCGGGCTCGCAATGACAGTGGAAAGAGATTGCCACGCGCCCTTCGGGCGCTCGCAATGACAATTATTAACCGTCATTGCGAACACGAGTAGTTTCCCCACTTGTCATTGCGAGGAGCGTAGCGACGAAGCACTCTCCCCCAAGATAAAAGCTGATTTTTCACGCCGTCTTTGTTTCGCATTCCACAATCTGAGCCACCGGGAATGTGGCTGTGAAAATAGCCTGATTCCCTTCCTGAAAACACGTCAGCACACCACCCATATTTTTCACCAGCCTGTAAGACAGCGGAAGTCCTATGCTCTTACCGCCTTCGGAGAAAGGCAGGAAGACCGTTTCACAGTCCAGCTCCTGACCCGGCGGTAATGGTGTAATACACTGAATATGGACGTGGCTTTCCGTTGAAAAAGTTGTTACCTGAAACTTCTTTTCGCATTTGCAGCCGTCTATAGCATTCCTGAAAAGATTTATAAGAACCTGAAGCAACATATTGGGATCGACGAAAATATACGGCATATTGGTGCCAAGGGACAATTCACAGGATACTCCCTTCTGTTCCATTTCAGGGAGAAGGAGTTCATAGCATCTGGCAACCAGTTCGTTAGCATTCAGGCATATTTTTTTAGCTTCTACCGGCTGGAGATACTGCCTGATGCGGTTAAGAAGCTGTTCGAGACGATGAACTTCCTGAAGAATTATATCCGCTTCTTTAAGCTCGGGATGCTTTTTCTTTATCCGTCTTGCAAAACCGCCAATAGAAACCAGCGGATTTCGAATCTCGTGAGCCACTTCCGTGGCTATGGCTCCAAGCGTCTTGAGCTTTTCTCCCTGCACAAGCGACCTTTCGTAGAACACCCGATCGGTAATATCCACAACTATGCCGTCCATTTCGCAGCCATTAGAATCTCCATGGTGCATGGGAAGAGACTGTACAAGAGTATAAACCAGATGTCCTTTCTTGTGGATAAAGCGGCATTCATCCTTAAAAGGAGTGCATTCGCCTTCGAAAAACCTTAAAAAAGAACGTCTGAGGCGCTCTCTATCTTCCTGATGAACGATTCTCTCAAACCATTTTTCGTCGCCCGTGATTTCTTCCGGTGTGTAGCCGAGAATGTTCTCAAGAGTCCTGTTCACGAAAAGGAGTTGCAAATCCCGATTTATAGAAAAAATGATGAGCGGGACATTTTCAACCAGCTTTGAATAACGCTCCTCCGTCTTTTCGAGCTGTTTTCTGATTCGCATTCGTTCTTCAAAATGGCTCAAGCAGAAGGAAATCTCATCGACAGAAAAGGGTTTTTTCAGGTAGTCCGATATTCCAATTTTTATTGCCTTTACGGTATCTTCGAGAGAGCCATAGCCGCTTACAAGGACTATTTCCATGCGTGGATTATTTTTCTTGAGAAGAGAAATGAGCTCTAAACCGCTCATCTCAGGCATTTGCACATCGACAAAGGCGATGTCGAAAGACTCCTTTTGAGAGTGATAAAGCGCCTCTATGGGATTCTGGTAATAAATGGCTTCATAGCCCTTTGAGTTTATCGTATGGGCAATAAAGGATCCCACAATGGGATCGTCATCCACTATGAGCACCTTTTGTTTCTGAGCCGGTCGGCGATCATATGTGTTCATGTCTCAGAAATCCCCGTTTTTATTTAAGTGCTATTCCGTCATCATATTTAATATCGCATATGCTTTTCACTTATTCCACTATGTTTTTCACCGACCCGTTAGTTAGAGCAGGACTATAACACCGGTAGGATAAGTTTACGCCTACCGCTCAATGATGGAATGGGAGATTGCCACGGCCACTTCGTGGCCTCGCAATGACAGAGTAAAAGAACGTGGCCTCGCAATGACAAGAACTAACCGTCATTGCGAGCCCGAGCAGTTTCCCCGCGTGTCATTGCGAGCCCGAGCGCTTTACCAATTCGTCATTGCGAGCCCGAGCGAAGCG
>CAZWJX010000069.1:0-7762 GCA_964634695.1 uncultured Syntrophobacterales bacterium
TCGCAATGACACACTGGGTGATTGCTTCGCCTTCGCTTCGCTCCGGCTCGCAATGACTCAAAAGGGTTGCTTCGTTCGGACTCGCAATGACACCTGTTCACGTCATTGCGAGCGCCCGAAGGGCGCGTGGCAATCTCACAAAAAAGCAATCTCTTTGTTATGACAAACTCGGGTTAGGAAAGGGAATAGGATCACACCAGAGGATAGAGCAGCATGAGAGAAAACACCTACATTGAAGAGCAAGAAGCCAGGCGTCTCATGGTTTCTATCGGTAAGCGCCTTTACGAAAAAGGGCTTATCACTGCAACGGATGGCAATATGAGCTGCCGTCTGGATGCCGATCGTCTGCTTGTAACTCCATCAGGAGTCTGCAAGGGTTTCCTCTCTGAAGAACAGCTAATAATAGTGGACAGGGAAGGGAAGGTGATAGAAGGTGATGGAAGGCCTTCTTCTGAAATTCGAGTTCATCTTGTTGCCTATGCCTTGCGGAAGGACATTGGGGCTGTCCTGCACGCTCACCCTCCCTTACTTACGGCCATAACTGTGGCAAGGCTTCCATTTGATTCAGCTCTCCTTCCTGAGCTATGGATTACTACGGGACCTGTCCCCGTTGCATCTTACGCCACACCGTCAACGGAAGATCTCGCCGAGTCTGTAAGACCCTTTGTAGCAAAGCACAACGCCATCCTGCTTGAACGTCACGGCTCCTTGACAATGGCTTCCGACATTGAAAAGGCCTTCTTCCTGCTAGAAAAAATGGAACACGCCGCTCTGGTTTTTGTGATCTCCTTTTTGCTTTCAGGCGGAAAGCTTCCCCAACCTCTTTCCATGGAGGAACTTTCCAGGTTAAGTGAAGCTTTCCGTTACCTGAAATCTAAGCCTTCTTCCGTATGATTCTGGCATCCACAACGGCATATCCTTCTGGATAGGCGATAACAGGATTGATGTCGATCGTTACGATATGAGGATTATCTTCCATAAGCTTTGCAAGCATCAGGAGCCCCTTTGCAATGACCGCTCTATCAAGGGGGTCTCTGTTTCTGATTCCTTTGAAGAACGCCGATGCCTTTGTTTCACCGATCATGTCTTCGATATCTTTTTCTGTCACAGGGAGGAGTCTTACTGACACATCCTGGAAAAGCTCCACATAAAGCCCGCCAAGTCCGAAAAGAAGGACGGTTCCAAAATCAGGTGTTCTATGAGCGCCCATGATAAATTCCTGTCCCGGTTCTGCCATCGGCATGATTACAACGCCGGGGAAGGGTTGCGACGGGAAGAACCTTGCAAATCTTTCGCGGATCTGTTCGAAGGCTCGTCGAACTCCATTGGCCGACTGCACATTAAGGATTACTCCACCCACATCGGTTTTGTGAGAAACGAGCGAAGAATCGAGCTTAACGGCCACGGGAAATCCCATAAGATGGGCTATATGGACGGCTTTCCCGACACTTTCAGCGTGCTGGAAGTGGAGGCAGGGAAATCCGGCGCTTTTGAGAAATCCCAGAGCCTCCGAGGTTGTAAGCAATTCTGTTTGTTCCTGAACAACATCGATTCTGGGCATCAGGGAGGGATGTTCTTTTTTCCCTTTCTTTTCCGCCGGGATTAACTGCGCTATTGCATGGACTCCTCTTTCAGGGGTGGGGAATACGGGAATTCCAAGGCTGTGCATCTTTTGCTTTTCAATCTGTTCCACGTCGGCGCCGCCGAGGAATATAACCAGCTCGTTGCTGGAAGGGGTCACCACCTCTGAAGCTCCGGCAACGGGATCTCCAAAAATTACACCCACAATGTCGTAGTGAGTTCTCACTCTCCTGATCACTTCACCGAACATTGCTGCCGTGGCGTCGCCTGTAAGGTCAAGCGGATTGGAACAAATCGCATGAGGCGGAATAAGGGGCTTCAGTTCCTGAACGAGCTCTTGGGGAAGTTGTGACACGTCGAGTCCTTCTCGTTCCGCCTGATCGGTAGCGAGAATACCGGCTCCTCCCGATGTTGTGACGAAGAATATTCTGTTCCCGGCAGGTCGTGGAAGATAGGCAAAGGCCTTTGCGAGATCGTAAAATTCTTCTATCGTGTCGGCCCGGTGGATCTGGTATTTGCGACAGAGGGCTGTATAGAGCGCATCATCTCCGGCCAGAGACCTTGTGTGAGATTCGGCAGCTTTAATCCCTTTGGGCGTCCGCCCCGACTTGAGAAGCACGATGGGCTTTTGAAGATTTTCCAGAGCTCGGGTGAAAGCCTGCGGGTTTTTCAGTCCCTCGATGTAGAGAGCTATTACGGCGGTTTTTTCGTCGTTGTTAAAGTATGTCACAAGGTCTGTTTCGTCTATATCACATCGGTTTCCAAGGCTTACAAAGGCTGACACGCCCAATCCTTCCTGAGAAAACCAGTCCATCATGGCAGCCCCTACAGTCCCGCTCTGGCTTATAACAGCTACACGCCCTCTGGTGGTGAGGAGCGGCCAGGAAGCGCATAGGGGATGGTAGGGCATGTTTATTCCCTGACAGTTCGGACCGAGAAGCCTTACATCGTATTGTCTGGCGATTTCTACGATTTCTTGCTGAAGCTTTTCGCCTTCAGTCCCCGCTTCGGCAAAACCGCCGGTTATAATGACGGCAGCTTTTACTCTTTTTTCTCCACAATCCCGAATAACCTGAGGCACCGCCCTTGCCGGCACTACAACTACCGCCAGATCGACACTGTCGGGAACATCGACTATACTTTTGAAACAGGTATGCCCCAGGATTTCAGGCGCCTTGGGATTTATGGGATATATTGCCCCCCGAAACCCGCTATCCACGATGTTTTTCAAAATTGTATGCCCCAGCTTGGCAGGACTGTCAGAAGCTCCCACAACCGCCACGCTACGAGGCTGAAATAATGCTTTTAACGCCTCACCCATGATAGTCCCTCCCCTTGGTTGTTTATGGACAGAGAGAAATAGTGTTCAAGGAGGGCAACCGTGCCGGCTGCCCTTATTTTCCGAATGAAACTGTGGTTTGGTGAATCTGGAAGTGTGTTTCTATGAAGATGCTTTCGCCTGAGCCTTTTGCGCAACTCGTTGATTGAACTTTTCGGCGTTTATAATGAAGCGCTGGTGTGTGGCCTCACCGATTTTTTCGACATCATCGAAAGCTTCAATGTGGAAAATAAGCTGTTTACCTTTAACCTCTTTTAGAGTAGCCTTTACGGTGACGGTCATACCTAAGGGAGTGGGAGCAAGGTGCTTTAGATCCATCGCGGCACCGACGGACTGTTCACCTTCTTCAAGGTGAGGCTGAATGAGTTCGGCGCAGACCTGTTCCATCAAGCCACCCAGAAACGGCGTAGCGAAAACGTTTGGTAAATGGGGAAAAAACTTCTGTGCAGAGTGTTCCTCGGAAGTTTTCATGGACAATTCATGTGTTAATCCCTCTTTAAGAGATGGAAGAGCCATAATACCTCCTTAATTTTTTAGGTTAGACCGATTACACTGGAAGGAATGTTTTTTGCTTAGGGTGCTTTATGTTATAAAACTACACTTTATCATTAAGCTAAATCGGTGTTTGGTTCAACCGTAAAAATTATTTGCGTCGGGAATTACTTAGCAGTTCACAGCTATAAATGGAGGTCGTAATAATGGATCAGGATTTTAAACTGCCTCAAGAATGGTTTGATGAAGGAAAGGAATGGCTTGCCAGAGGAAACTTAAGAGAAGCGCGTCAAGCTTTTGAACATGCGCTGGAACTCGACCCATACTATCCTCAAGCTTTATGCGGGTTGAGTAAGGTTTTGTGGAGCGAAGGGAGACACAGGGAGTCTGTTGAGAAAATCAACGAAGCTCTTATGATCGATCCTGATGATCCGGAAGTCATAGAACACTGTGTAAATATATTTATGTCCGTGGGTCAAAAAGAGGACGCTCTGGATGTGCTTCGAGCTTACATCTCGCGAAATCCATGGGACGACGATATGAGGAATCTTCTGAATCGCCTCGAATCCACTCCTACCCCCGGTATTTCGACGAGTAGTTATGCTCCTGTTCCTGCGAGTTCCTTCGAAATGCAATCGAACGGTGCGAATGACACGGCTGATGTAATGGTAAGTGAAGGCGAAGCTCAGTATGAAAAGGGAAAGGTTGACAGAGCAAGGGTATGTTTTGAGATAGCCCTTGAACACGATCCGAATCATCCGAAGGCTCATAATAATCTGGGGGTAATTCTGTGGGAGTCCGGGGATCTTATGGCCGCTTTAGAACATTTCCAGAAGGCTTTTCATGAAGATCCTGCTAATAAAGACATCGTGTTTAATTCCTTCAATGCTCTTATTGCGGCCGGATTTCTGGAAGATGCCAGGGACCTTATGAAACTTTACGTCCAGAAAAATCCTTTTGACGAGGATGGATGGAAAAACTACGACGAAGTGTCGTCCATGCTCTGGAGAATTTCCTGGACAGGAGAAGGGCTATCTCCTGAAATTGCCGATATTTATACATCCATGAGCAAAAAGCTTTTCAAGGCCGGAGATTTTTACGGATCAGCCGAAGCGTGCTATAAGGCTCTGACTATTGATCCCGATAACAGGAAAGCCCTGAAGAGACTGGCGCGAATCCACCGGGCTCTCGGACATGTAGATGAAGCCCTCGAATTTTACCGGGATCTTATGGATCGTTTCGGATCAGACGATAAGCTTGCTCTGGAATATACGGAATATCTGGAAGAACTGGGTAGATATGATGAAGCTTTACGTTTTCTGGAGCAAAAGGGAGAGCTTGATGATTTGCTAAAAGAAAAGATGAAGGAACTTCAGTCTAAGGCGCTAAAGTAAAATGTGATACTGAACTTTTAAAAGTAAAATTGCCCCGGAAGGAAGAACTCTTATGTATCCTCCGGGGTTATGTGTCGAACTTATCTAATAAAACCTCGTACTATCTTATCGCTTTCCAGATACTTCGGTTTCATGTACTCTTCGGCAAGTCGAACGTAATGCTTCGCCGTCTGGATGATGCGTTGCACATCTTCGTCCGAAAGCTGCTTCTGAACCTTTGCCGGAACGCCCATAACAAGTGAGCGTTCGGGCACTTCCATACCGGGTGGGACGACGGCCCCTGCCGCCACAATTGACCCGTTTCCTATCTTTGCACCGTCAAGAATGATTGCTCCCATCCCTATGAGACATTCATCGCCTATGGTGCATCCATGAATGACCGCCCGATGTCCAACGGTTACAAGATTTCCTATGTGCAGTGGAAACGTGTCCGTTGTCACGTGAAGCATGGAGTGGTCTTGAATGTTAGTTTCTTCGCCAATCCGTATGAAATTAACATCGCCTCTTACGATGGTGTAAAACCAGATGCTGGATTTTGCTCCGATCACAACATCTCCGATAACAAAAGCTCCCGGAGCAATGTATACATCTTTAGCAATCTGAGGATAAATTCCTTTGTATGGGATGACTCCTTCCATAACCGAGACTCCTCTTCGTCTAACATCCACCGGTGCGCTTTTCTATCTGAAGAATCTCTGCTATTTTGTTTGCTGCTTCTCTTACAAATTGCTGAAACTCTTCCGCACTTAGAGTCTTTCCAGCGCCAGGCTGTGGCACGTCATCAGGGAGACGAATCACAACAGGATGATTCTGATATTCCTTCTTGGGTTTTATTCCGTAATCCGGTTCGAACTTATCGTCGAAATACTTTTCCTGGAAGATCATGAACTTGAGCATATGAGCCGTTGAATCAAGCACGGCCCGGTTGACTCTTCGGGGAAGAGTGCCAGTGCTTACGAGCTTTTTCAGCCCGGCAAGGCATTCTCCGCCTTGAGTGCAGGCGATGTGTCCGTTTCTATTGGCCATAAGCATAGAATCCATGATGTCCTGCTCCGTTACTTCCACCGCAATGAAACCTTCTTCAGAGCCGAAGGTTTGCCGGTATTGTTCCACCAGTTCGATTACTCGCGGCATGGAGACAGGATTTCCTATCATTGCCGCCTGAGCCACGCTCGGCTTGACCTTTACGGGACGGAAAACTCGTCGCTCGGGGTTCTTCTCAAGATAATAGAGATACACTGGGTTAGCGTGTTCTGACTGCACCCCGACGATTACCGGAAGCGTTGTTATAATGCCCAGATCGTAAAGTTTGAGGAACCCCTTGATAATTGCCGTGATGTTTCCGGCGTTACCTATGGGAGCCACAACAGCGAGGCCGTCCATGTCGTAGTCTAATTGCTGGGCAATTTCAAAGCTGTAGGATTCCTGCCCGAGAATTCGCCATGCGTTTTTGGAGTTCATAAGTGCAACCGGGTAGTGTTCCGATAGATACTCCACCACCTTCATGGCATCATCAAAGACGCCCGGAAGTTCGATAACCGTAGCGCCGCTTCCGAGGGGTTGTCCCAGTTGCTGTGGGGTCACTTTGCCGTGAGGAAGGAGAACAACCGACCGCACTCCTTCGACCAGATAAGAAGCATAAAGCGCAGCAGATGCGGAAGTATCACCTGTTGACGCGCATATTGCAAGAACATTGCTCAGACCACGGCTCTTTATAAGATGTCTCAGGTAACTGAATGCGCTTGCCATACCGCGGTCTTTAAAAGATGCGCTCGGGTTCTGACCGTCGTTTTTGAACCAGAAGGGGATGCCTGCCCAGTCTGTCAGCCTGTTGTTGGCTGCTACGATTGGAGTATGGCCTTCTCCGAGGTAAACAATGTGCTCAAGGGGCAGGATGGAGCCGAGGAGTTCATGAAAGCGGTAAATTCCTCTCAGAGCCGGTTCTGTAAGCATACTGCGATAATCGAAAATTTGACGCCATACATGCCCGGGAATGTCTTTAAGGCGATTCCATTGCCGATCTTCAATCATGAGCACTCCACGGCACTTCGGGCATACATACAGCAGTTCTTCAATGCCGTGTTCTTCGCCGCATCCGATGCAACGGTAAAAATAGTTTCCTGAAGGTTCGGGCAAGATGTAAGGTCTTATGTGCTCCGGAAAATCCTGCAGTTTCATGTTAACTCCTATTTGTCATTTTATGGCTAATCCGGCCAAGGTTCGTGAACTATTGTATCGTTGTGAGCCCTTTTATTCCTTTCGTCATGGCGAGAGATTTTAGTCCCGAAGCAATCTCTTTGTTGTGACAAAAGAGAGATTGCCACGGCTGCCTTGCGTCAGCCTCGCAATGACTTGATATAGGTGTCATTGCGAGGAGCGAAGCGACGAAGCAATCTCATCATTGTCTTTTTACGAGATTGCCACGCGCCCTTCGGGCGCTTGCAATGACTAGCTAAGAGTGTCATTGCGAGCCCGAACGAAGTGAGAGCGAAGCAATCTCATCATTGCTTTCTTATATGAGATTGCCACGGCTGCCTTGCGTCAGCCTCGCAATGACGGGGTAGGAGAATTGCCACGACAGCCTCGCAACAACATACTCGACACCAATTAAATGCAAAGTCACACTATCTCTGTACTGAAACTGTTCGCCGAAAGCGGCTTATTAAAAATTAAGCTCCATAATTCTGGATAAATCAAGAGGCGCCTCCGCTTCTCCTCTACAGGCATACCAGCATTCTGTACACGATGTTGGCGCAACGTTTCTTAAATTTACGTCCTGCCATTTTCCCAGAAATTCTTTTTCAGAACATCTCCGTATGAGTCCATCAGGGCTTACGTGGAACCACTTCCTTCCGGCAAGACATCCCCTGATTCCTCCCTCCCGGACATACCGGGGTATCATTTTCAGGTAAAAGTCCGAGTTGGTGATATTCCCGTACTTTCTCTTGAGGTTTAA
>CAZWJX010000069.1:7772-12810 GCA_964634695.1 uncultured Syntrophobacterales bacterium
TTTTATTTCTGCTCGATCCAGCCTGTGCGAGAAATTCCTGTTTTTGTAAGGATTGTAAGTGCTGAAGGAGACTTTCCAGCCATGGGTCTTAGCAAATCTGACGATTTCGGGCAGATCGTTCAAGTTTTCCTGCATAATTACTGTGTTGAATGCAAGGTTATCTATGCCCGTTGCGGGAAGTTCTGTTGCCAGAGTTTTGATACGGTCCCATAGTCCCTTAATACCACGTTGTTCATCATGACGTTCATCGGGAAAGTCCAGAGAAATGGAAAGCTGGGTAAGTCCAGCATTCCACAGGGATAGAGCCCTGTCGGGTGTCATCAAAATGCCATTGGAGATGCAATTTATGTAGGTGAAACCACTAGCTCTGGATATTCGGCTTATGATTGAACCAAGATCACGTCTTAGCAAAGGCTCGCCACCGGTGAGTGTCACGCTTAAAGGGCGAAATTTTTTTACGATGGGCGAGTAATCGTCCAGTTCTTCGTAAGAATGATCTTCCTTCCAGTAATCGCAGAAAGAGCATCTGGCATTGCATCGGCGGGTGACCTCTATATGCATGCTGAAGAGACTTCGTCCCATTTTCATGGACAGGAATTTAATCCCGCCTTCTGCAATCTCCCTGAGCCCGATCTTATGCGTTATCATATCCGGTATCCGATTGTTGTTTGTATTTTTCTGAGGTAATCTGATATAAATAATTTGCATGCTGGAGGCAATTAAAAAGAAGGAATGACCGGGGATTTCCATGCTTGATACTTACGAAATATACGAAGAACTTCTTTCCGAACTCGGGGATGCTCCTGCCAGATCCATTGCCAGAGTGATAGGGAGAGTCTACCGAGATTTAGGACAGACTGTTACTAAGGATGAATTCAACAGACTTGCTTCTGCAGTAAGTGAACTGGTAGAGGTCCAGCAACAAACTGGCCGTCAGCTTGCGCTGTTGGCAGAGGCTCAGAGCAGGACGGAAGAAAGACTGAATTCGTTGACTCAACGGGTTGAGGAGCTAGCTGAAGCGCAGAAGAGAACTGAGAAATGCATTGAAGAACTGGCGGAGGCACAGAAGCGAACAGAGGAAAGACTGGATTCGTTGACCCAGCGAGTTGAGGAGCTTGCGGAGGCTCAGAGGCGCACGGAAGAAAGACTCGAGGCTTTGACGGCGAGAGTGGATTCACTGGCTCAGCGAGTCGAAGAACTGGCGGAAGCACAGAAGCGAACAGAAGAAAGACTGGATTCGTTGACCCAGCGAGTTGAGGAGCTTGCGGAGGCTCAGAGGCGCACGGAAGAAAGACTCGAGGCTTTGACGGCGAGAGTGGATTCACTGGCTCAGCGAGTCGAAGAACTGGCGGAGGCACAGAAGCGAACAGAGGAAAGACTGGATTCGTTGGCTCAGCGATTTGAGGAGCTTGCGGAGGCTCAGAAGCGCACGGAAGAGAGACTCGAGGCTTTGACGGCGAGAGTGGATTCACTGGCTCAGCGAGTTGAAGAACTTGCAGAAGCTCAGAAACGCACGGAGGAAAGGCTCGAAAAACTGGCAGCGGCTCAGGAAAAGGTGGAAAAAGAGCTCAGAATTCTTACGGAACGTGTCGACAGAGTAGAAACACGGCTAGAAAATCTTTCGGATTCTTTTGGGTACTATATCGAAAACAAAGCTTACAGATCCCTTCCTGCATTGCTTGAAAAACACGGCATTTTTGTCCAGGGCAGATTGAATCGTCGTTATCTGGGGAAGCATCAGATAAACATTTACGGCAAGGCACTGATCGGTGACAGAGAAGTTACAATCATTGGGGAATGCAAAACAAGACCATCTCAAAAAGAAGTAGGGCGGTTTGACAGGATTGTCAGCTACCTGCAACGTGAAGGAGCAATTCAGGGAGAAGTGGTAAGAATATTTGTAAGTCACGATTTTCCTCCTGAAGTGGAAGCAGTCCTGCAAGATAAAAAAATTCTATACTTCTGGTCTTATGAACTGGAAATGTAGGAAAACCATTCGGGATCGTTGCTAATGAAACCAAAAGCCTTTATTACGGGAGCAACCGGGTTCATCGGAAGTCATGTGGCGGAAGTACTTGTCAGTAATGGCTGGGATGTTGTGGCTCTCAGCCGCAGGCTGAGGTTACCACCTTTTCTTCACATGGAAGGGGTTAAATGGGTTTATGGAAGTTTGTTTGATGAGGCTCTCCTGCGACGGTTCATGAATGGATGTGATGCTGTTTTCCACGTAGCCGCCGATTATCGCTTGTGGAGCCGCAATCCTGACGAGATATATCGTTCTAACGTGGAAGGCACAAGGTGTGTAATGCAGGCGGCCCTCGATACCGGAGTTCCGAGAGTGGTTTACACAAGTAGCGTAGGAGCCCTAGGGCTTACAAAAGATGGTTCCCCTGCTGATGAATCAACGCCGGTCACACTGAAAGATATGGTCGGGCATTATAAGCGATCAAAGTATCTCGCAGAAAGGGTTGTTGAAGGATTTATTGAAAAAGGTCTGCCGGCGGTTATTGTAAACCCAAGCACACCAATAGGACCACGGGATCATAAGCCAACACCTACGGGGAAGATAATCGTGGACTTTATTAACGGCCGTATGCCGGCCTACGTCGATACGGGTCTTAATTTTATCCACGTTGGCGATGTTGCTCTGGGGCATTTGCTGGCTTACCGTCGGGGAAGAGTCGGCGAAAAATACATACTCGGGGCTCACAATGTGACGTTGAAGGATTTTTTTGAAATACTCTCCCAGATAACAGGGCTTCCTGCTCCAGGGATTCGACTTCCTCTTGCTCCGATAATTCTGGCTGCCTGTATAGCGGAAGGAATTTCTAGATTTACAAGACGCCCACCCGTAATACCACTTGAGGGCGTCAAAATGAGCCGTTACCGCATGTTCTTTTCTTCCGAAAAGGCCGTTAGAGAACTGGGACTGCCTCAACGTCCTATCGATGTCGCAATAAGGGATGCAGTAGAGTGGTACGTGGAAAATGGGTATTGCAATCGGCTGTTGATTAAGCGTCAGAGGAGTTGAATGTGCTTTTTCTCGGCCCCTGTTTTTACCTTCATTGCGAGGGATCACGTACAGTTTTTTTATTGTCATTGCGAGGCTGCCGCATAGTTTTTATTGTCATTGCGAGCGCCCGAAGGTTGCGTGGCAATTCCTACCGAAAGCGTCATTGCGAGGCTGCGAAGCAACCGTGGCAATCTCATCAGGGAAGAACAGAAATAGATTGCTTCGCCCTCACTCCGTTCGGGCTCGCAATGACAAGTGCGGGTGTCATTGCGAGTGTGGGTGTCATTGCGAGACCACGAAGTGGCCGTGGCAATCTCATGTAATATCACAAGGAGAAAAAACTGATGAAATTTCCGCTGGATCTTGCAATAGCGATGACAAAATACTTGCTCAAACAACGTCTTGCCGGTGTAGAACGGTATCCACTGGTTCTGATGCTTGAGCCGACTCACCGCTGCAATCTGCAATGCGCCGGTTGTGGCCGTATCCGGGAGTATCATGACACTCTCGATCGTGAGATGAAACTTGAAGAATGCATCGAGGCTGTGGAAGTAACGGGTACTCCTGTTGTGACCATCACAGGCGGGGAGCCTCTCCTTTACAGCAGGATCGAGGATCTGGTATCAGAAGTGCTTGGTCGTGGGCGTTTTATATTTTTCTGCACCAACGGACTCCTTCTTGAAGAGGCTCTGCCCCGGTTCAAACCTCACCCGCATTTCTACTGGAATATACACTTTGACGGGACGGCTCGAGTCCATGACGAAATAATCGGGCGTAAGGGTGGCTTTGAGAAGGCGCTTCGAGCCTTACGTGCCGCAAAGCAGCGCGGTTTTCAGGTAACAACCAACACAACGGTTTACAAGGAAACGGACATTAGGGATCTGGAAGAGCTCTTCGGAATTCTTACCGGGGAAGGAGTAAACGGCATACTTGTTGCCCCCGGTTTTAGCTACGTGGATGTTACGAAGTCGGGCGAGGATCATTTTCTGGATCGCAAAGACATTACCGATCGGTTTAAAATTATCAGAACATGGCAGAAGAGGTTCCCCATCATGAGCAACCCGTTGTATCTGGATTTCTGCGCAGGGGAACTTTCTCTGACATGCACCCCCTGGGGAAACCCTACGAGGAATCCTCTCGGCTGGAAGTCGCCGTGTTATCTTATCACCGACCGTCATTACCCTACCTTTCAGGAATTCTTGGAAAAAACGGACTGGGACTATTACGCATCCGGAAAGGATCCCAGATGTAAACAATGTATGGTTCATTGCGGTTACGAACCTACCGTCGTTCGAACGATGGATCTTAAGGGCATAATTCGAATGGCTAGATGGAATCTAGGACTATAGATCTCTCAGGAGTAGTTTATTAGTGCGCAGAACTATACTTTTTTGACCGGACGATCAGGATGAACGACGTTCCCTATCTCCTCTGGAAGACCATTCTGCTTCGCCCATACGTATTCGCCTTCCTGACCGTATATATTGTTTCAGCTTCGCTAACTATCGGTATGGCAAGGGCTCTTTTTTACCTTCCTATCGGCTATGGAGTTGCCTGGTGTTCTGAATGGTTTTCCACTCATTACGGTTTCCCCTACGGTTACTATCGCTATATTCCATCAACAATTGATCAGGAACTCTGGGTTGGTGGGGTTCCCTTTATGGATTCGCTTTCCTACGTTTTCCTGAGTTATGCTTCTTACGGGATGGCGAAATTTTTGTGGGACAGGCGTGGTGAGGCAGCTCTTGATCATCTCTCATCCTGGCGTTTTACTGTGCTGGGGGCCGCTCTCGTAACTTTGCTTGACATAATCATTGATCCCGTGGCGCTTCGGGGCGAGAAATGGTTTCTCGGGAAGATTTACGAATATCCGGAAGGCGGTTTTTACTTCGGCGTTCCTCTTTCTAATTTCATCGGTTGGTTTGTTGTGGGATCTGTACTGATAAGAATTCTTCAACACATAGCCAGAGGTTTTTCCACATCTCACAGCAGACTCAAATATGGTTTAGCTCTGGCCGTAGCACT
>CAZWJX010000069.1:12820-13253 GCA_964634695.1 uncultured Syntrophobacterales bacterium
CTGGGAAATTCTAGCTGCCGATATCCTGATTCTAACAGCGGCAACGGCCGTTCTGCGAAGGCTGTTTAGTTACTCTTCCCATATTGCAATCAGTGACCGGTCATGAGGAATTTCTCTGGAAAAACCATGCGTCTTAAAATCCTCCCATACCCAGTGAGAACGATGGTTTTCCAGAGGATTTTCCGGAACACATTGAGGCCCCCACAGTCGAGGGACGCTAACGAGAACTCTTTTACCTATCCGCTTCAGCTCTTCCAGAAACACATCCCCGTCTTTTCGCTCCAGATGTTCCAAAATGGCTATGGCCAGCACCAGATCGTAGCTTTTTGATGGAATTTTCGGAAAAATCTCGAACACATCCCCCATCATGATTCTGTCGTAAGCCCATCTGGGAATGAAATCAAGATAAGGCCGGTAGCCTTCAATGGCGTCA
>CAZWJX010000070.1:0-4856 GCA_964634695.1 uncultured Syntrophobacterales bacterium
TTCGCTCCGGCTCGCAATGACACAATAAACACATTCTCCAGTTATGCATTTTTCGAACGGGCTCATATAAGTTTGATTGTTACGTGGTCATAAGTTTTTACAGTCCCCAGAATCTCTCCCCAGATTATCTGCCAGACAAAATATTTCGCCATGAGCAAGCCTGATCCGGAGTTTATCTCCGGGACGAACATCCTGTGGACTCTTTACAATGAGGCCGTCGGATACTCTGGTCACTATGGCGTAACCTCTTTCCAGCACACGATAAGGGCTCAGAGCCTGAAGAGCCGTTAGAGCACGGCGATACCTTTCCTCGTATTTATTCAAAGTATCTGACAGGTTTTTCAATATAAGGTTCTTGTGGTAATCGACTCTCTGTTTCATAAAAGGAATTATCTGCACAATTCTCGAAGATAAAAGTCTTGTGTGAAGTAAAGATGTTTCTGCAGTAATGTTTTCAAGACGATGCTTCACAGCAACGAACATACGGCCTTTCAGAGTTCCAAGTCTCTCCATTTTTTCCTGGAGGACCCGGTCCGGGCTCTTAAGCCGTTCCTTCAAAAAATCAAGTGTTTGCCGATTCTGAAAAATCAGGTCATCAATCGCTCTTCGAAGGGTTGCTTCGTTTGCTTCGAGATTACGCCTCACAAGTTCCTGCTGATCCACGACCCATTCTGCAGCCGCTGTAGGGGTAAGAGCTCGATGATCTGCAACGAGATCTGCAAGAGTAACGTCAATCTCGTGGCCGACGGCCGATATACTGGGAATTCTGAGGGTAGCGATCGCTCGCACCACACTTTCTTCGTTAAAAACCCAGAGATCCTCAATGCTTCCACCACCCCGCCCGATTATGGCGAGATCCCATTTATTATCATCCTGAAGGCTGTTAGCTGTCTGAATGGCTTTCACGATTTCCTTTGATGCCTCGGTACCCTGGACCCTAACCGGAATAACGGAAATCTCCGTCGGGAAAGGGGCTCGGCGAAGCACGGTGATAATGTCTCTTATTGCCGCGCCAGTAGCCGAAGTTATAACGAGTATTCTCTGCGGACAAAAGGGAAGAGGTTTCTTTCTGGACTGGTCGAAAAGCCCTTCGTCGGCAAGCTTCTTTCGGAGCTGTTCAAAGAGCATTCTCAGAGCGCCGACACCCCTGGGCTCCATATATTCAACGATTATCTGATACTCGCCCCGGGGTTCATAAACGGTAACACGGCCGAAACAGAGCACTTCAAGGCCATCCATGGGCTTGAACCTTAGAGCCAGCCGGCTTCCTCGAAAACATACGGCTCTTAGCTGAGCACTGCTGTCCTTCAGAGTAAAATAAAGATGCCCGGAAGATGGTTCCTTCAAGTTAGAGATCTCCCCCACAACCCAGCAAACGGCAAACTCACCTTCGAGCAAATTCTTTATTCGCTTTGTCAGTTCGCTTACTGTCAGGATATGGCCATTTTCATCGGTATCCTGCAAGAACAAAGGGTTCTCCGGAAACATAATGTTTTTCTCCATAAAACATTCAGGTGAATAAGGCTCCTGAATGCAGCAAAATTCTTAATCAAACTTTATGCCTGTTATTTCTTTAATCACAGCACTGATCGTTAAAAAACTCTACCATTGTTTCCCAACATATGGTATTCAAAATTTTTACTCATTAGCCCAATAAAACCCATAACTTTGGCTGAATTTACGGCGCACGGGAGAGGCGCTTTTAGTTAATGACGGCGGGAGGAGTTCTCAGATGGCGCTGATCGTTCAAAAATATGGCGGGACATCCGTTGCGGATATCCAGCGCATAAGGAATGTAGCAAATCGTGTGATAAAAACGAAGCAGCAAGGACACGATGTTGTGGTGGTGCTTTCGGCAAGAGCCGGCGATACAGACAGACTTATACAGCTTGGTAAGGAAATGAGCCCTCGCCCGGATCCGAGAGAGCTCGACATGCTTGTTTCGACCGGGGAACAAATCACCATCGCCCTTTTTTGCATAGCAGCGAAGGATATGGGCTATGATGCCATTTCCATGACCGGCTATCAGGCCGGAATTATTACGGACGATCATTTCGGCAACGCCCGCATAAGCTCCATAAACACGGAAGCCATAATGAACCATCTAAAGCGAGGAAGAATAGTTGCCGTTGCCGGTTTTCAGGGGGTAGACCCGGAGGGAAATATTACCACTCTGGGGCGAGGCGGCTCGGATACGACGGCCGTGGCCATTGCCGCGGCTTTAAAAGCAGACCGATGTGAAATATACACCGACGTTGATGGCGTTTACACGACCGATCCCTCTGTTTACAAAAAAGCGAGAAAGCTGAAAAAGATAAGCTATGAAGAAATGCTTGAGATGGCGAGTCTGGGAGCCAAGGTTCTCCATTTTCGCGCGGTGGAATTCGGGATGAAATACAAGGTGCCTATCTATGTCGCATCGTCATTTGAAGATGTTCCCGGCACGCTCGTTACAGAGGAGGATGAAGAGATGGAAAAAGTTGTGGTGTCCGGTGTTACCTATACTAAAAACGTCGCTCGAGTCACGATTAATGACGTTCCCGATGTGCCCGGCATGGCTGCGGCCATATTCAAACCACTTGCAGATGCAGGCATTAACGTGGATATGATCATTCAGGGAAGCAGCGGTATTCCGGGAAGAGCCAGTATCTCTTTTACCGTGCCTGAAGACCGATATAACGAAACGATAGAAATTGTGCAGGCAGTTTCTGAAAAAATCGGAGCCGGCAAAGTGCACGGTGATAATCAGATATCCAAAGTTTCTATCGTCGGCCTTGGTATGCGGAGTCACTGTGGAGTCGCCGAAAAGATGTTTTCCACTCTTGCATCGCAAAATATTAACATTCAGATGATAAGCACATCGGAAATTAAGATCTCCTGCGTGATAGATGCAAAATACACGGAGCTTGCGGTAAGAGTCTTGCATGACGCTTTTGAACTCGACAAAGATCCAAACGGTGTCTTTCAGGTCAAAGAAGAAGTTTTACCGAAAGAGGTTTCTCGATGAGTGAACGTGTAATCCTTTACGATACAACTTTAAGGGACGGAACGCAGGGAGAAGATTTCTCTCTGACGGCAGAAGACAAAATCAGAGTAGCTCTAAAGCTTGACGAGCTGGGTATCCACTATATTGAAGGTGGTTGGCCTGACGCAAACCCCAAGGACACTCTGTTTTTTGAAGAAATAAAGAACTACAATCTGAAAACGTCGGTCATAACGGCTTTCGGATCAACTCACCACAAGGATACCTCAGCCGAAAACGACAAGAATTTGAGAGCCCTTATCAAAGCGAAAACCAGGGCGGTTACAATTTTCGGGAAGAGCTGGACACTTCACGTAAGGGATGCTCTTAACACGACACTTGAACGAAACCTTGCCCTGATCCGGGACAGCGTTGCCTATCTTAAACAGCACGTTCCGGAAGTTATTTATGATGCGGAACACTTTTTCGACGGTTTTAAAGAAGATGCTGAATACGCTCTGGCAACGCTTCAGGCGGCAAAAGACGCCGGAGCCGACGTTCTGGTGCTTTGTGATACAAACGGTGGCTCTTTGCCGCACGAGATTGGAGAAATCGTAGAAGAAGTGAGACGGCGTTTTCCCGATACGGTGCTTGGCATCCACGCTCATAACGACTCAGATACGGCCGTTGCGAATTCGCTGGAAGCTGTTCGTAGAGGTGTTCGTCACGTTCAGGGCACAATGAACGGTGTGGGGGAAAGATGCGGCAACGCAAATCTTGTCTCCATCATCCCCAACCTCTGTCTCAAGATGAATATGGAGTGTATACCTCGAGAAAATCTCAGAAAGCTGAGGCACGTAAGTCGTTACATACTGGAGCTGGCAAACCTTGCTTCCAACAAGCATCAGCCTTTTGTAGGCCGTAGTGCCTTTGCTCATAAAGGCGGAGTTCATATCAGCGCCGTTGAGCGAAATCCCAGAACCTATGAACATATCGACCCTGAACTGGTCGGTAACAAACGGAGAATACTGGTATCAGACGCTTCAGGACGGGCGACCATAAAGTGGAAAGCCGATGAGTTCGGAATAAAGATCTCACGCGACGACCCCGTGGCAATGGAAGTGCTGGAAATGATCAAACAGCTTGAGATGGAGGGCTATCAATTTGAAGCGGCTGAAGCCAGTCTTGAACTGTTGATAAACCGTGCAATGGGCAAATCGAAAAAATACTTCGAGCTGATAGGCTTCAGAGTGCTTGACCAGAAACTAAAAGAAGACGGACCACCTGTGGCCGAGGCCACCATTCAGGTTCGAGTAGGCGGCAAGGTTGAACATACGGCGGCAATCGGAAACGGCCCCGTTAATGCCCTCGATAACGCTCTGAGAAAGGCTCTGGAAAGGTTCTATCCCCAGCTCAAGACCATGTCTCTGCTGGACTACAAAGTGCGAGTGTTACCGGGGCGGTCGGGGACGGCTTCTAAAGTGAGAGTTCTAATAGAATCCACCGATGGCGTGGACCAGTGGGGAACGGTCGGGGTTTCCCACGACATTCTTGAAGCCAGCTGGCAGGCTCTGGTGGACAGCATAACTTACAAAATGTACAAAGATGAGAAAGCCAAAGCTTCAGAATAAGGTTCTACGTCAGAATTCCGTTGACCTCGGGCTTGAAGTTTTCTAATAAGCAGCACGTTGGGGTAACCAACTGGGTGAATACGGATGTTAGAAAGGGGTTGAACTTATGAAGAGGACATTCCAGCCGAGCAACATACGACGCAAGCGAACTCACGGTTTTCTCGTTAGAATGTCAACGAAAGGTGGCCGCAAGGTACTTAAGAGACGGAGAGCAAAAGGGCGCAAGCGGCTTACGGTGTAAAAAAGAATCATGGCTGAAAAGG
>CAZWJX010000070.1:4866-13253 GCA_964634695.1 uncultured Syntrophobacterales bacterium
GCATATTCGTTCAGGCCCTATGAGAGACTGCGAAATCGTCGAGACTTTGATCGTATCAGGTCGAAAGGGGCGAGGATTAAAGGGCGTTCTTTCATCATCAATTACATGTTAAACGGACTTGCTTTTTCACGACTCGGTATTGTCGTGCCGAAAAAATATTACAAAAAGGCGGTGAAGCGGAACCGGATTAAACGATGCATTCGCGAATGGTTCCGCCTTCACAAACATCTTATTTCTTCCCCTGGTAAAGATATAGTGGTAGTGGTATTACCCGGTTTAGAACTGAGAAATTGCAGATACGTGTTTGAGGAGCTGGGACGGTTGTGCGAGCGGATTTCTTAAAACTACTGGACATCTTAATAGTTCGTCTCGTTAAGATATCAATTTACGGTTATCGAATCCTGCTCGCTCCTGTACTGGGAAGTAGAAACGTTTGCCGTTTTCATCCCAGTTGTTCCGAATACGCCATGCAGGCCTTTGATAAACACGGTTTTCTGAAAGGGTTAGTCCTTTCGGCTATAAGATTGAGCAAATGTCATCCATGGCATCCCGGTGGTTATGATCCCGTGCCTGAAGAATTTCCAGTTTTTAGAATTGGAGAAAGAGAATGGAGAAGAGAGCACTTATTGCGTTAATTTTATCCCTGCTGGTTCTTTTGTTCTGGGAATACTATTTCACACCTCAGCCACCCAGAGAATCCGGAAAAACAGAAACTTCATCCCCAAAAGAAGAACAGGCTGTTGATAAACCGGCCCTGGAAAGTGTTACGTCAAATAACGTTGGAGCTATAAAGTCATTGCAGGATACGTCTCAAAAGATGGAAAAATGGGTCGTCAAATCACCATCATATGAAGCGGAGATGGTAGATAGTGGGGCCAGGCTTTCTTCCATAAGACTTCTTCGCTACAGAGCTTTTCTCGGAAAAGATGCACCTCCCATGGAGCTCATCACGGCTAAACATCTTGGATATCTCCCGGCCTCTGTTGATCTGTTGGGTCATCAAAATCTTCACCTTGCCGTAATTCCCTTTAAGGGACCTGAGGAAAGGGAGGTTGTCCTAAAAGACGGAGAAGAAAAGACTTTGCAATTTTCGGCTCTTGCCGAAGGTAAAATCCAGGTCGAAAAGATATACCGCTGGAAAGCTGATTCTTACATGACGGATCTTGAAATCAAACTTAAGAACATCTCTTCAGAGCCTCTTAACGATCGGCTTGCTATGAGTTTCTATTTCACGCCTTATCAGCAAGAGGAACCTTCTTATAATGTTTCTCAACTGGCGTATTACGGAAATAAATCTTTCAACTCCATTGATATAAAGAGCTTGAAAAAGGAAATGAAAACGATTTCCCTACCTGTGGACTGGGTAGGTTATCAAAACAATTACTTTTTACAGGCAATTATTCCAGAGGCCGATGAACGTTACCAAATTGTTGGGAGGGTTGTTGATGATAGAGATTCGGTGGTGCAGCTTGTATATCTTTCGGAATCCTTTAGTTTGAAACCAGAGGAGGAAAGAATATGGAAGTTCAAAATTTATGCAGGGCCAAAAGAGATAAGTGAACTGAAAAAGGCCGGACATAAGCTTGTCGCATCTATTGATTATGGATGGGTTGGATTTCTCGCAAAGCCGCTGCTTTATCTCCTGAAATGGCTATACTCATTTACTCATAACTATGGCGTGGCGATCATCATTCTAACGATTATTGTAAAACTTGTCTGCTGGCCCCTTACACACAAGAGCTATGAGTCTATGAAGAAGATGAAGCAAATCCAGCCCCTTATCGCTCAGATTCGGGAAAAATACAAAGACGACCGGGAAAAACTTAATCAGGAATTGATGACATTGTATCGAACTTACAAAGTTAATCCAATGGGAGGGTGTCTCCCCATACTGCTTCAAATTCCGATATTTTTTGCGCTGTATCGCATGCTTTATAGTGCTGTAGAATTGCGTCATCAACCTTTTTGCTTATGGATTACGGACTTAACAGCTCCGGATAGACTAAACATAGGATTTTCAATTCCTTATTTGGGGGGACTGCCAGTCCTGACGTTGCTCATGGGAGCAACCATGTTTATCCAGCAAAAAATGACCCCATCCCCTGGAGATCCGCGCCAGGAAAAGATAATGCTTCTGATGCCCGTTATGTTTACCGTGCTTTTTATAAACTTTCCTTCCGGACTTGTGCTTTACTGGTTTGTAAACAATATACTGTCCATTGCTCAGCAATACTGGATTGAGCGGTCATCAAAAGCATAAAGACTAGCTTCTGTCGCATGTTGGCTTGGTGGTTCCTTTCTGTTTTCTTTCGGATCTCGTGGAGGTCAAAAGGAGGATTAGACGATGTCCAGTCTTGAAATCGAAGAAAAATCCATAGAAGATGCTATTAAAGTAGCCTGTGAAACTTTAAAACTCCCTCGAGAAATGCTCGACATTGAAATCATCTCAAAAGGATCGTCCGGTATCTTCGGCATAGTCGGGGCGAAAAAAGCAAAAATTAGAGTTCGTCCGAAGGGATTATCTCCTGAAGAACTCTTGGAACGAGCAAAGACAATCCTGGGGGAGATTCTCCAGTACATAAAATTACCTGTCGTAATAGACGGAGAGCCAAGAGAAGATCACATCTATCTGAATATCATAAGCAACGGATCTGGTCTTTTAATAGGGAAAAAAGGTCAGATGCTTGACGCTCTTCAATATCTGGTATCCAGAATACTGAGCCGCCAGACTGCGCAAAATGTTTCGGTCGTTGTGGACACGGAAAACTATCGAGCTCGCCGTGAAGAAAGTCTTCGTGAACTGGCACAGCAGCTTAAAGAAAAAGTAAAGAAAACCGGAAAACCCATCGCAACAGGCCTGATGAACACGAGCGAGAGAAAGGTAATTCATATCGCTCTAAAAGACGATCCCGATGTCAAAACAAAAAGTAAAGGCGAAGGTTCGATGAAGCGAGTGATCATATATCCCATTAAGCAGGAAAAATCGAGAAACAACAAAAAGAACGGTCAAAAACCTGAACGGAATAAGATCTAGAAACCTATCGGTATGCAACCATGTGATGAAAGGAGAAAAATGGTGGAGGTTGTTTTTCGGGCTAATTTTCTTCTGACCTAAGATATTGATAACACAAGCATATTTTCAAAACAAAAACTTAAAAGTGGATTTTTGCAATTTTATGGTTGACAACTGGTGCTTTTTTTCGCTAGCCAGAAATAGTCTTGCCGTGGTTGATTGTCCTTCTCAGGACCTAATAAGTGTGAACCCGAAAAAAAGGAGTCTCCTCTATGAATAGACTCGCTAATAGTAGCCTATTATTGGTGGGGGCATGTTTTTTTGGTCTTTGTCTTTTGTCTATTCTAACTCTAACTAATGATGGATTTGCTCTGACAAGATCTATAGGTTACCCTTTTGAAGGACGGCTTGAAAATGGAATTCCCTTTCCAAGGGAATTTCGAGGATACCAGCTACGATCGGTCGAACATACATATACCACGCCGGAGCTTATAGGAGCGCTACTTGATGCCATAGAAGGAGTAAGACGAGATTTTCCAGACACCTGTGACCTTTATCTTGGGGACTTCTCAAAACCAGGTGGTGGACCATGGTATCCAGTGCATAAGTCTCACCAGAACGGTCGGGATGTGGACATCGGAATGTATGCAAAAGGAAACGTTCCTATAAACGGTTTTGTCCCTATGAGCGAGGAAAATCTGGACCTGGAAAAGAACCTGTCTCTTGTTCTTCATCTCATAAATTCTCACCTTGTTGAAAGAATCTTTGTTGATAGCTCTATTCAGCGGCTTTTGTATAACTATGCTCTGTCCCGGGGTTATGATAAAAACTTCCTGGACAAAGTCTTCCAGGTGGGAACGGGAGATTACGACTATACCTTCGTACGTCATGAACCCAATCACAGGGATCACATGCATGTAAGGTTTGTAGCCCCATGGTCAGAACTTGCAGGACGCCTTGAAAATCCCTCTCCCGAGCAAAAACGGATAATAGAAATTGCCCAAAACAGTTTCTTACCAACTAAGGTCATTTATTTCGCCAAAGATGAAACCTCCCCAGAAATGCTAAGTTCCAAACTTGGTGTTCCCATCGAAGATATTCTGAAATGGAACCGACTTAAAAGATTTGATGCAATTAGACCCGGTATGCCAATTGTCTTCTACAAGAGAGGTTTCGATCTTGAAAGTGTCCAGCTTGCCTTAAGTCTTGATGCAATGCTTATGAGATCCCGAAATCAAGGCGATCTTGCTCTCGTGCACGAAAATGTAATGTTAAACATCCCGCCAATGCAAAACATCGTCAATAGATTTCAAAATGCCGAAAACCGGGAAGCTACTTTTACCCTTCAACCTCCACCACACCGTTTGGTTAAGCCAACTCCATCATCAGCCCCATCGGTTGCATCAACCCGATACGCTGTTAAAAAGGGTGATACACTGGCATCAATAGCCAAAAAACATAATATATCAGTTCAGGAGCTTATAACTCTAAACAAACTATCAGCCAGATCAGCACTAAAACCCGGCCAAAGCATCGTTGTGCCTTTAAAATCGAAACAAAATACAACCACAACTCTAGTGAATTCTACAAAGTCCCCCACCAGGCTGGCTATGGCTAAGGTTAACACTGCTTCGAACAACACCCATAACAAATCGACTCAATTACAACCCGCCTCAAGAAACGCTTCAACTGTTGCCAGTAACAGGCAAAAAAACTCTCTATCTTCCCAGACAATCGATACATCCAGAACAAAACAGGTAGCTTCTAAAGATAAGCAAGCTAATGTTACAACAACGTCCAGACCGAAAGCTAATTCAACACCAAAAGTCATACCGGCGGCTAAGGTGAATAATAATAAAAGCAGTAGCCAGAAAAATGCTCCGGTTGTAACCAAATTAAATAAGCCAAAACCAAAGCAACTTTAAGAAAGGAAGTAATAATAACCATCGCTTAAATCAGTTGACGTGCATTATGACCTAGGGGAGTGATCGACAGTAAAGGGAGAGAGTTCGTCGAAATCTGAAAGGATTCGCAAGCGCTCCTCCGGCGAAAGAGAAAACAGGTTTTCAAAAATACTTACGGTCTTTTCTATCATACTTTTGAAAGTGTTAAATCCTATGGTTGGAATTCCCTTTTGACGATACAACACATTAAGAGGAGTCCCTTCAACAAATGAAATCGCATCTTCAAATTGTATCGGTAGAAGTCCATGGAACCTGAGAAGACGATTTAAAGCCATAATGTAGCGTCCCTTGCAGAACGGGGAATAATCTTCTTCTTCAATTCTGTGAACGAATTTTGCGTAAAGAACACTATCCTCTTCAATAGGAAGTGAGGCTCTATGTGAATCTAAGATAACTGAATCTTCTATGCGAGCCATCAGTTCTATCATGTAACTCTGCCATGATTTTCCATCAGCTATGACCTTTAATAATTTTTGCCTTAGTTCCAGCAAATAGGTCAAAATGTTATTTGTTACAGCACCTTCAGAAATATCGTCATAAATAGTTGCGAGCAAGAATGAAGCGTCCAGAAAGGTTTTTTTGGTAGTTATGGGAATTATTTTATCGAGGGATATGAGAGGACTTCTGCCCTGACCTACCAGTCTGATAGTTCTGGAAGATTCCAGAAGGTTGAAAATATGTTTCTGAATTGTCCCAACGTTGGCTTCCGTTATAAGGTCGGCCTTTACCATATTTTCCAGTAAAATGGTGGTCCGTTGATGCAACTCATTACTCAAGCCATGCTGAGCAATAAGCGCCAGCATCATAGCTTGATACAGTAAAAAATCAGAGTGAACAGAATAGAGCATTTCTTCCAGTTGGCCGAGCTGTTCGTCCGTCACTTTGAGATTTTCCTGAGCATAAGGCCCAAACTCTTTCTTGCCCGCAGTATAAGAGAGATCTGAGAGAGGTAATTGACCTTTTTCTGTAACAGATCTGAGCCTGTAAAATGCTCTGGCTAGTGAGTCGATGTCTTCTTCCCTGTAATTGGGAATCACCATCGAAAGAAGCCTGGGAGACTTTCTCCCAATAGTTACAAGAGCTTCGTAAGCCTCTTCAGGAGATAGAAGTTTTTCGAAAAAACTTTTCCATAAATGGATTAATGCAAGGTTCAAAGGCGGCTTATTAACAAAAATATTCCCGAGCGATACATTTATGTCTCTCTGACCATGCTGAAGAATTTTATGAAGGTGGTGCTCTGCTTCCTGAATAAAAATAGAAGGAATGGCTCTCACAGTTTTATTCTCAAGAGATTTGGCGTGATTTTCTAGAATCTTCGCCGACTCTTCAGGATCTAAATAATCGATATCCACCGCGCCCAGTTCTTCGTTGAGCCAAAACTGAAGTTTTGCTTCTTCCCAGAACCACCTGTTCTCTCCCTTGTATGTTTCAGAAATAATTTCCGGCAAAGACTTCGTAGCAATGACATCAACAGTAGAAAGCAAAGATCTTTTTAATTTCTCAGTTCGCTCTGCTCGATGTTCTTGAGGAACACCCTGCAAAACCGGATTTAGATTGATAATCAAATCAGGTCCTTCAAAGACTCTAGACCTGTCTTTGATGTTGATGCTAACGTATCTCCAAAAAGCCACAGATGCCCAAAGCAAAATAAGCGAAGGGAAAAAACCGAGAAGAGGAAGTATATGCCCCGTGCCATGAAACCTGGCTCTCAGGAAAGTAATAAGAAAATCTTCGTTGACTCCCAGGTTTTTTATTACCAGTTCTTCTGACACAGGGAATTTACGTGAAAGTGCACTTTCGCCTGTTCTGGTCATTATAAAAATTCGTTTATAGGCTTGTTGGAGAAGTGTTTCCTCAGAAGAATAAAAACCCTCGGGGAATTTCCTATCGGCGCCGAATAAACGGACTATTTCGTCTATTCGTTTTAATTCCGCTTCGCCAAGCTGGCGTCCAAGAGATGTTGCCAATTCAGCTATGGTCATAAGAACTAGATATTGAACACTTTCCGGATCTGAATTCATTAACTGGCTTAAGGGTTCGAGAGTGCTGGACGGATACTTACCCATAACAACACGTCCCAGGCTAGAATGCCCCACAACGATGAGGCCCATTTCCTGAAGTTGAGACTTACTGAATCCAAGTAAAGACAGGTCCGAAACATGGTTTAAAAACTTAACAGGTTCATTTGTAATTTCTGGAGGCCCTAGAATAGCCTGGGCTTCGTTGAGTCTTTTCCTGCATGAAAGGAGCTGTTTTACAACAGGGCATTGCGATGTAAGGGCTTTAGTAGAAAACCTAAGACCGTCCCAATTGCGTAAAAGCTCCTCTTCCAGGTATCCAAGGACGTGAGAGATATAAACAAGCGTGTTTTTATAATCCGCCGCAAGACTAACAGGACAGCCGGCAAATGGAGATTTTTGAAGAAATTTTTTCACATCATCTTCAGAGACTTTAGGTTCACGAGGATACGATTTAATGCACACGAACAAAGGCGGAAACTCTTGAAGCTTTATATGACCTTCCCACAGGTTTCTATATTCCTGGGGGAAGATTTCATTACAGACTTCAACCTTGAAAAACTTATTCAGCAAGCTTTTAGATCTGGGTCTGTGCTGTATGATATTTGAAAAACTGCTTTTATACCTTGATATCAATAACGGTAGCTCTTTCTCATCTATAAAATCCAAAGGTCTATTCAGGGTCTTCTGAACCTCGGCTTTTACTGAAGGAGCGAAAAGGAAAAATGCCTGCATATCTCCGGTTAAAAGGATAACCTCTTCACCAATTTTAAGCCGGTCAAGTTCCGGTAGTGTTAATCGATACATAAGTACAAAAGCCTTAAACAGCTTAAGGGATGTTTCGCTGAGGAATGTCACAACCTGTTTGGAAGAAGTTCTGACAATGTTTGATGGACTAATAATAACAAAAGTCCCTTTAGGTTTCAGAATCCTCCTGACAAGTGACAGTACATAACCACAGTAGTGAAGTAGTTTCTTTTTCGAAATTACAGTCCTTACCTTTGGATCTGATAAGGCTATCTTTACGTAATCCTCGACAGAATGTGGGCATATTATGGCATCGAAAGGTTCTACTCGTGTTGAGATTTCATGAACTGATGAAAGAATAAAAAACCTGTGCTGGGGAAAACGAGCTATAAATTCATGAATCAAAATGTCATCCGGCGATGTCAGAATCCCGATTTTTAGACCTTTTTCTTCCTGAATTTCGGTCAGTAAAGAAACAGTAATATTGACCCTGCATCGAATATCCAGAATTGAATGAGCGACAAAGCTGAAAGGAATCAGGTAATAAAATACTCCTTTGCGAGACAATCTGATTAAGAGTCCCATTTTCCGGTAAATTTCGTTTATATTATCCTGATGTGTAATTAATTTTTCTGGATCATTCAT
>CAZWJX010000071.1:0-2099 GCA_964634695.1 uncultured Syntrophobacterales bacterium
CGAGGAGCGAAGCGACGAAGCAATCTCATCATTGTCTTTTTATGAGATTGCCACGCGCCCTTCGGGCGCTCGCAATGACAAAAAGGAGTGTCATCGCGAGGCCACGAAGTGGCCCTGGCAATCTTTTCAGAACAGGCCAATTACCGTGTAGGGGCAGGCCCCCATACCTGACCACAACAGGGTGACCACAGGGGGTCGCTCCTACAATTGGCTACAAGGGATCAAAATGAAACACTACAAGGACTCCATCCATGAAACGATTGGTAGCCATTATCTACCATGAAAGCTTCAGCAGAAGGAGCTATCTTACCCAGGGAACGAGGCTTCAGGATTTTCCGGATGTGCTGTCCGACATCCTGAAAGACGAAAGATTCCACCTGCTCTTCGCCGAACCTATCAGCGAAGATCGAATACTTCGAGTTCACTCGCACGATCATATTGTTGAGGTCATGAGAGATCCTCTGTGCAGCACGGCCTGGCACTCCGTGGGCAGTGTTGTACTGGGCGCAGAAACTATACTCAAGGGTCATCATCATAGAGCCTTTGCTCTTATAGGAGCCGGTGGACACCATGCAGGGAGAAATTACTTCTGGGGCTACTGCTGCTTTAACGACGTTGTCATAGCCATAGATGTTATGAGAAGCAACTACGGCATCCGTCGCATTGCAATTGTGGACACCGATGCTCACCACGGCGATGGCACGAGGGAACTGGTCAGAAATGACCCTGATGTGCTCCACTGCTGTATCTGCCAACAAAATTATGAATCTCCTGACGGCACAAAGATTGACGTTTCTGCATATGATCGCCTCCGAGGTGCACGAACGGAAGCTGAACGTAATGCCGCCTATGCGGCTATCGTAGAGGAGGAGTTTGTTCCAAGGATTCGTAGCTTTTCACCGGAGTTTATTTTCTGGTACTTTGGCTTTGATACTCATCGGGGAGATTACGGCGATCTAGGGCTTACCGTCGGAGCTTATGAAGCCATCGCCCGGAGCATGTGTGGCGTATCGGACGAGGTCTGTAACGGCCGGCTGGAAGTTGTGCTGGGCGGCGGATCAAGCCGCCAGATCGCAAACAACGTTATTCCACCCATCATAAGAATTCTGGGAGAATGAACAATGCAGCCTCAACAGCTTGCAAAAATCCTGAGAACTGTTGCTGTGGTAAATCCTTCTGAATACGGTCTTTTCTGGGATAAAGACGGCTCCATGCCGTGGAAGGAATTCTTCTGGGCTCTTCAGCGTGAAGAAGATCTTCGTTTTGTGCGAGAAAGCCACATCAGAGAAATTGAACTTGCGGGAATTGATCTTCCTTTTAGCCTGGAAGAAGGACGATTGAAGCTCAAAGAACCACCGCCAGTCTATCCCACAGTTTTCGTCGATAAATATCTTTACATCGCTGTCCCGCTCAGGGGCGTTCCATTTGTAAAGGCAAAAGGCATTCTCATCCCGTCCAATCGCTCATATATTGCACTGTGGACAATGCCAGATGAAAGCCTTCGCATGGCAAAACCATCAACGGTCGATAAATACGTTGTCGTTACCGTCGATCCGGAAAAACTTCCAGGACATAGCTTCTATCAGGCCGGCGAAAAGTTCTTTCTGACCGATCAGGCTATCCCGCCCCATGCTTTGATCATGCCCTTTGTCTCCGAAAAAGAGCTGGACGAAATACGGGAAGCCAGGAAAGAAAAGGCTCAAAAGGCTCAGAAGGGGAAAATTTCTGTAGCCAGATCAGCGGACATATCCGGAATTCACGGTTCATTCATTCTTACTGTGGAAGCTTTTCAGAAAGAGTTTGGGGTAATATCGGAGGAATCTGACAGAAAAAGCCAGAAAAAGAAAAGATCGAAAGGGCCGGACTGGAAGCGTGAAGCTAGAAAGATCCGGAAAACTAAAAGGACTGTTTAGCTTACGGTGTATTTACTGATGGCCGATAGTTTTTTCTCTGTAAGGTGTTGGGAAATGGATTAATTCCACAAACGACGGTGAGCCTGTTCGGAAAAAGAGTAGTGTCATTAGGCAACCGTGGCAATTTCTTGTCCGTCATTGCGAGGCCACGAAGTGGCCGTGGCAATCTAAAAAAACAAATACGAG
>CAZWJX010000071.1:2199-13076 GCA_964634695.1 uncultured Syntrophobacterales bacterium
GGAAGAACAACAAAAGATTGCTTCGCACTCACTTCGTTCGGGCTCGCAATGACACCTGTTTCCGTCATTGCGAGGCCACGAAGTGGCCGTGGCAATCTAAAAAAACAAATACGAGATTGCTTCGCTTCGCTCGCAATGACGAGTGTGTGTGTCATTGCGAGTGCCCTAAGGGCGCGTGGCAATCTCATTAAGGAAGAACAACAAAAGATTGCTTCGCACTCACTTCGTTCGGGCTCGCAATGACACGGGGGAAAGGGCAATGACGAGATTGCTTCGTCGCTTCGCTCCTCGCAATGACAGAGAGGAGTGTCATTGCGAGGCTGCCGCAAGGCAGCCGTGGCAATCTCAAGAGATTGCTTCGCACTCATTTCGCTCCGGCTCGCAATGACGCAGTAACTCCAGTTATGCATTTTTCGAACAGGTTCAGACAACGGTTGAGGCCAGAGACAATTTAGAGGAGAATCAAGTTGAACACTTTAGATGCTCTAATTCTAGGTGCAGTTCAGGGACTTACGGAATTTCTTCCCATAAGTAGTTCCGGCCATCTGGTTGTTGCCCAGTGGCTTCTTGGATTCAAAGAGCCGGAAGTCTTTTTCGATGTTGTGCTTCACATTGGGACTTTTTGCGCAGTTCTTATTGTCTTCAGAAAGAACGTAGCAGAAATCCTTCTGGAATTTTTTGATATTTGTAAGGTACTTGCTGGTAAAAAAAGGTTGCCACCGGGACAGACATTACCGGTATTTCTCGTAAACAGCATGGTCGGAAAGGTTGTGATCGGAACCATACCGGCAGTTATCGTGGGCTTTTTCTTCAAAGATCAAATCGAAGAGGTTTTTGCGTCGCCCTTGATTGTTGGAATAAATTTTCTCATAACCGGCTTTATTCTTCTCATGACCCGCTGGGCTCCTATCTATCCCCAAACCTATTTCCCGCTGCCGACGTCGCTTCATGCTCTGGTTATCGGTATAGCTCAGGCTATTGCGATCCTTCCCGGCATATCCAGGTCGGGTTCCACCATATCGATTGCGCTCATTACGGGATGCAGCCGACCGGCGTCGGGCACCTTTTCCTTTCTGCTTTTCATACCGGCTGTGCTGGGAGCCGCAGTTCTTCAGATGCGCCATGTAGTGCACAATAGCATACCATTTGTATCCGCCGTTACGGGATTTCTTTCGGCTTTCGTGGTGGGATACATTGCTCTGAAAGTGCTTCTCAAGACGGTTCTTCAGGGCTCTTTCTATAAGTTTAGCTTTTACTGTTTTTTCGCCGGGATTGTAACTCTGGTCCTCGTTTTTATAAGGCATTAGGGATGTCCATGATACCTATTCGCCGCTTTATCTCCATTTTCCTGCTTCTTTTCTTCTTGATCGATGCCAGATTAGTCTGTGCGGGCAACTCCCGGGGCGAACGGCTTCTTGTTCACCTGAGTGCCGAACCTGCCACTCTGAACCCCATCACGGCAACGGACGCCTACGCAGCTCAGGTGGACGATTACATCTACGAATCGCTCTTAAAACGTGATGAACGCACGATGGAGCTTGTACCGCTTCTTGCCAGATCCTGGACCATTTCGGACGACCATCTGGTCTACACTTTTCATCTTAGAAGTGACGTGCGCTGGCATGACGGAAAGCCCTTTACCGCCCGGGATGTGGTTTTCAGCTACGAACGCATTATGGATCCTGCAGTCGATGCCGTTCATCTGAGAAATTACTATCAGGACGTCGTTAAGGTAGAAGCCCTTGACGATTACACCGTACGGTTCACCTACAGGCAACCCTATTTTAAGGCGCTTGAAGTCTGCGGCACTATGCCCATTGTGCCTGCTCAACTTTTTGAAAGAGCTGAAAATTTTAACACTCACCCCATAGGTCGTTCCCCCGTAGGAACAGGACCTTACGTGTTCAAGAAATGGGAGACGGGAAAGGAGATCGTTCTTGAGCGAAACCCTGACTACTGGGGAGAAAAGCCCGCTATTCCTGAAATAGTCTTCAAAATCATAACGGATTCAACGGTAGCTCTTCAGGTTCTCAAGCAGGAAGGACTGGATGTGATGGGACTTCGCCCGATTCAATGGGTTTATCAGACCCGGGGAAAGCGCTTTAACAGGCACTTTCAGAAGTTGAGCTATTCCGTCCCGCAGTACAGCTTCATAGGCTGGAATATGCGTAAACCTCTTTTCAGCGACCGGCGAGTAAGACAGGCGATGACGATGCTTCTTGACCGCAGGACTATTCTGGAGAAGATTCTTTTTGGTCTGGGAACCGTTGTATCGGGACCATTTTACGTGGAAAGCCCGGATTATAATAAAGCCATTGAGCCATACCCTTACGACCCAGAACGGGCGAAAAAGCTTCTAGAAGAAGCGGGCTGGGTAGATCATGACGGGGACGGCATAAGGGACAGAGACGGGAAGCCCTTTGCCTTTGAATTTCTCATATCGGCAGGATCGAAGTTTGCCGAACAATTAGCAACAATCTTTCAGGAAAGCCTCAAGGAAGTCGGCATAAGGATGGAAATCAGGCGGCTTGAATGGGCGGTTTTCATCCAGAAGATTCAGTCTCACGATTTCGACGCCTGCACGCTGGGATGGAGCCTCGGCTGGGAGTCTGACCCCTATCAGGTGTGGCATTCATCGCAGCAGGAGGGCGGATCGAACTTTGTGGGGTTTGCCAGCGAAGAAGCCAACCGCATCATTGAAGAAGCCCGTCGAGAATTCGATCCTGAAAGGCGCCACAGACTTTACCACAGACTGCATGAAATTATCCATGAAGAACAGCCCTATACGTTTTTGTTTACAACCAGAGCCCTCGTTGCCGTCCATCGGCGCATAGCAAATGTCCACGTCTACCCACTTGGACTAAATCCCAGAGAATGGCATATTATTCGAACGGATGACGAGTAGATGAAGAAATTTTCTCAATGTTTTTTGGTGAACCTGTTCGAAAAATGCGTAACTGGAGAATGTGTTTATTGTGTCATTGCGAGCCGGAGCGAAGTGAGGGCGAAGCAATCTCTCATTGTCCTTTCCCGTGTCATTGCGAGGAGCGAAGCGACGAAGCAATCTCGTAATTGCCCTTACCCCCGTGTCATTGCGAGCCCGAACGAAGTGAGGGCGAAGCAATCTCTTGTTGTTCTTTATTATAGATTGCCACGCGCCCTTCGGGCGCTCGCAATGACGTAACAGGAAAGCGTAGCCTCGCAATGACTTTCCTTTACCCGTCTAAGCTCTACATGAAATACACCTGTTGTCATCCATTAAATCAGTTTTTTCGAACGGGCTCTTTTTTGGTTGACGCTAAAATATGGTGGTGATAAATAAAGAAAGACTCCAACAAAGAAGTTTTTATGATGCTCTTTTCACTAAAAATGTTGACTAGCTTAAGGGACTTTGATAGTTGAAATGGAGAAGTAACGGAAAAAGTAAGCTTGGTTCGATTATGAAAAAGCTTGACAGGAAAGGTTATAATAGCTTAGGAAATGGTTAACGTGGGAAAGGTTGAAAACGCTTTGATTTTGAAGGGGGTGGTAGCGGAGAAGAGGAGGAAAGGGTTTTGGGTGTAAGTTAATCGGTCTTTATGGGGGTTTAACTGTCAGAGGGTATTTCAACATGGTCTTTAAGGTTTCACTAAGGAGGACAACATGAAAAGGTGGATGGTTTTAGCGCTGGCAGTAGGGTTTGTTCTTACTGCTTCGTTTTCCGCACAGGCGGATTCGGTATTGATGCCATGGGTTATTAAGGACAGGGCTATTTCGACGATAATTTCGGTGGTGAATGCTTACGATCCGGCGCCGCAGAAAGTTCGCTTCCACTTTGTTTACTGGTACAAGAAGACTATCCACAACGGTCAAGAAGAGAAGTGCGAGGAAGTAGATTTTTGCGTGCCCACCAGTTTCAACGATATCATAGTTTTTGATGCAGCAGGAAACTTCAATGGTGGATCACCTCTTTTTGGTGATACGGCAGTTCAGGGAACAAAATATACGACTGTTCAGGGAACATCCCTTGCCCTGCCAGTAGAGGGGCCCCGGAGAGCTTATCTGGTTATTACGAATGAGCGTTATACTACCGAAGTTTGTGGATCGGCTCCCGTTGTAGGAAATGAGGATTCAATTTACGCTGAAGCCATGGTGGTAGACATAGCTAATGGAGCTGCTTGGGGATATGACGGCTACAACCCAAGAAACATTGACAACGCGACTACGCCACTGTGGTGGGCTAATTTTGCTGATAATGCATCAGAAGGAACTGATGCTCTCGGGCAAGTTGTTGCAAGCAATAATGGCGAATTTGCTTTTCTGACAATAATGCCGCCTGAGGTAGGTATTACCACAAAATTGTTTGTGACCCCTATTGGCACGAACATGGTTTCCCCGCCGGCTAACTACGAAGTGGCTACCAAGCTGTATTGCGTGCTTCCTGTAAATGACGCAGGTGGCATAGGTGGTCTGTATGATTACGACGAAAGATGTGTAAGCTTTGATACCATCAAGCGTGTGGTCTGTACGGATGCTTCTACAATCGATCATTATGTGAGCAGCGGGGCATGGACCATTTTCAAGAATACGAAGGCTGAAGGATGGGCATATCTGTTCCTGCCTAACGAGGCAGGGTCCACTCGCCAGGCGACTATCGGTAAGCTTGAATACTCGCTTGGTACTGCAACATTTGATGGAAACAGAATAGCTGACGCTATTAACAATTTCATCTGGGTAAGAGGTCGCGTCATGCAAACAGGTGGAACGGTATACTAGAAGTTTATTAGTTTCGTAATACTTCAGGTGATAAGGGGTAGCTTTAAAAAGCTACCCTTTTTTATGATTGCGCACAATAAAGATAAAGAGGGCGGCAATGGCAAGGCATAAAAAGCTTCAGTATATGATATTACTTCTACTGGTATTTTGCTCCGTAATAAAAGCTTACGCTGAAACATCCATAAATGTTTCCGAAAAATCATTTATTGATGATGTAATTGAATTACGACAGCCGAGGTTTTTACTTCACTCAGCACATAATAATGAGATGCGGATACTATTCATGACGCCCAAAAACGAAGTTTCTGTGCGACAAGTAAACACAAACGCAAAAGTCATTCTTAACTCGGATCAAAAGGGATCCGCATCAGAAGAAGTAGGATGTGTATCTGGAGGGAAACTTCATGTAGTATGGAGAAGCAAAGCTGAAACGAAAACACTAGATTTCAGAACACTGGATCTCTCAAACCATCAGTTAGGCGAAAAAGTGATTATAGATCGGTCAACCGAGCCTTTAACCAGAATAAAATTAGGATGTACAGATAATAAAATAAACGTGGTCTGGTATGGCGAAAAGGGAGACGCCAAGGGACGCAAGTACTCGATTTATGCCTCACAATCAAAAGACGGAGGGAAAACCTTTTCACAGGCATTCGAAGTAACGCCTCAAACTCGTGGATCCCTTTATCCTACTCTGATAACCGACGAACAGGGTAATGCTTACGTCTTTACAGAAGTTATTTATGAAAACGGCCAGCATGAAATGGTCTTCAGAAAAACAACTGATAAGGGCTGGGAAGATCCCGTTTCAATAGGAAAAGTGGGGGTGGTTTCCATCTACATAAGGCCTCTCAAAGTCGGAAATCGTCTCATGGTTTTCTGGTTCAACACCTATGAAGGCGTTCCTGTAACAGAGATGGCCTATTCCGATGACGGTGGGAAGACATGGCAAAGACACGCTTTCGAAGCTACTCGATATATTGATCTTACGGCAATGCAAGCCGTAGCCGGCGACGATCAGCATGTTTATCTTGCACTGAGCGGCGTAAACATCAAAAACAAAGATGATGATCCCCGAAAACAGAAAGATGAGCTCTTTTTCTTCTATTCTCATGATGGTGGGAAGACCTTTTCCGGCCCTGTATCCATAAGGCATGACCAGTTTGGACACTATACCAGGGCACACCTCCCTAACATTGTGGCAAAAGGCAAGAATGTTGTTGTGGTCTGGAACGACTACAGAAACATAAGAGCAAATCTATACATGAATTATTCGACCGATGGAGGCATAACCTGGCAATCTAAAGACTTCCCTCTGGAAGAACCCGGAAAATTCAACACTGTTCTGCACTGGGATGTAAACAACCTTATAGAACTTAACGGAACGTATCACATACTTGCTCACAGATTTAAAAATGACGCAATGGATACGGCATACCCTGTAGTGATATCCTTTAAGATTCAGAAGTAAGGAGAAAACCGGTCATGAAACAGGAATCAAAAGCCAGGCTTATGTGGATCTGGTGCGTGCTCTTTGTGACCATGTTACTCATAGCATGCACACCCACGATCAGGAAAACATCACTTGCAGAAGATCCGGGTTCCTCAAATAAAGTTCAGATGCTTAAAGAACGGGCGTCCCAGTACTGGTCACTTATGGCAAAGGGAAATCTAAAAGAAGCGTACGCTTATTACGATCCATTTTTGAGAGCTAGGATGTCTCCAGAAGAATTTATTGAAAAACACAGTGCTGTTAAGTATCACGAAGCGGCGGTAACTAACGTAAAAGTTGAAGGAAACATCGGAACGGTTACCGTTAAGGTTAGATACTCCGTTCCAAAGGTGAAAGTTCGCCAGAAGGAATTTGAGCTTCCCGAAACAACAACGGATTTTGAAGAGCGCTGGCTGTTCATATATGACAACTGGTACAAAGAATACTACTTGAGATACTTTGACTCCGGTGTCGCCTTCTACTAAGATGCGCTAGTGAAGAGACTTGAGCCCGTTCGAAAAAACCGATTTAATGGATGACAACAGGTGTATTTCATGTAGAGCTTAGACGGGTAAAGGAAAGCCATTGCGAGGCCGCCGAAAGGCGGCCGCGGCAATCTCTTTTTACTACAACAAAGAGATTGCTTCGCCTTCGCTTTGCTCCGGCTCGCAATGACGAATGTAGGTGTCATTTTCCCATTACGTCATTGCGAGGCTGACCAAGTCAGCCGTGGCAATCTCATAAAAAGCAATGACGAGATTGCTTCACTTCGCAATGACACGGTAAAGGACAATGAGAGATTGCTTCGCTTCGCTCGCAATGACACACTGACGAGATTGCTTCGCCTTCGCTTCGCTCCGGCTCGCAATGACACAAAAATGATCGAATAAGGTTTAGTAGCAGATCCAGTAACATTAGTCGGGCAAGCATTATCCTGCCCGGTCTGCTAAAAGGCTCCCCTTATCCACCAATTTCTGCGGACGGAGCGGTAAAGATTAAGAAAAAATGTCAAAAATGTTAGATATAGCACCACAGACTCGAGGTTCCAGATAAATGAATCACCGCAATGTTCTTATACTACACCCCACAGGCGGCTGGGGTGGGGCAGAAAGAACTACCTGTAATATCGCAAAAGCCCTTTCTTGCGGAGGGATAAGTACTGCTGTGCTCACAAATGAGAACCGGTTTCGAACCGAACTGGGCGGAAGCATTCATGTTGAGATCGCATCCTTTAATCCATGGTTTGATGGCGGGTGGAAGGCTATCTTTGGCGACCTTAAAAAATTCATACAGGCCATTAAGTGCTTTAAACCACGGGTAGTCGTCGGTATGATGCCCTATGCGGCCTTTCTGGCATCTGTTGCCAGAAGGTTTTCTCCCTGCTCATTTATTCACGTTGCAAGCCCCAGGGGATCATGCCTGAATTACCTGAAAAATTTTGTATCTTCCCGAAGTGATCGGCTTCGTTACCGGATTTTTTTTTAATTGCTTTCTCCTGGGCGGACTACTTTCTCACGCCGTCCAGGTTGTCACTTGAAGATTACGTAAACCATTTTCACGTAAAGCCACATAAAGCCATTATTATCCCCAACGGAATTCCCATCCCTCCCTTTGATTTTAAAAAACTAACCGCAAGGCGCGAAAAGATCTGGCAAACGCCCCGGATCGCATGGGTGGGTAGAGTCTCGCAGGAAAAAAGGCTTGACTTCATTTTGAAAAGCCTTGTCATCTTCTCGCGCACCAGCCCGCAAGCAAGGCTTGTTATGGTAGGAGATGGGCCTTACAGGGAAGAAGCAATGCGATACGCCTCTGAGCTTTCAATAGCTGAACGGATAGAGTGGGTGGGGTATCGAAAAAACGTCATTCCTTTTTTGCTGAAAAGTCATCTCTTTCTCCATGCTTGCCTTTCAGAAGAATTCGGCTACACTCTTGTGGAAGCCATGACCACAGGGCTTCCCCTAATCGCTTACGACTGCCCTCACGGGCCTAGGGAAATTTTAGACGGAGGACGTTACGGCATTCTGGTAAAGACAGAAGAAGAAATGGCGCAGGCTATGCGAGAACTTATGAAAGATGTAGAATTCTGGCGGGAATTTTCATCCCGGGCTTTTAAAAGAGCTCGGGACTTTGATCTCAGAAAAATCTCGGAACAATACCGGGAAACCTTCAGAAAATTGCTTTCATGAAGCCAGATTACATACTGAAGCTTGAAAATATCTCCAGGGTTTATCGGCTATACGGTAAACCATCTGATCGGCTTAAAGAACTCTTCCTCCGAAAGCCATACCACCGTGATTTTGTCGCGCTCAAGAATGTCTCCTTTTCTCTCAGAAGAGGCGAATCGCTCGGCATTATTGGAGACAACGGAGCCGGAAAGAGCACGCTCCTTCAAATAATAGCCGGAACTCTAACTCCGTCGTCGGGTCTGGTTGAAGTTAAAGGAAAAGTCCTTGCGATCTTAGAACTCGGCATTGGATTCCATCCAGAACTTACGGGGCGTGAAAACATTTTTCAATACGGACAGCTTCTTGGATATGACAGAAACTACCTTGAAGAAAAATTCCCTGATATAGAAGCTTTTGCGGAACTCGGCGAATTCATCGACCAGCCAATAAAGACTTATTCGTCAGGGATGATCATGCGCCTTGCTTTCTCTGTCGTGGCCTGCCTCGAGCCGGACATTATGATCATAGACGAGGCTCTCGCCGTGGGCGACGTCTATTTTCAGAAGAAATGCATTGATCGCATCATGGATTTCAGGAAAGCTGGCGGAACGCTTCTCTTCTGCTCCCATGCTCTCTATCAGGTCACGAGAGTAAGCGATCGTGTGATCTGGATAAAGAATGGTGAGATATGGATGGACGGCGATCCTGAAGAAGTGGTCGCCGCTTACGAATGGCATCTCCTTGAAAGAGAAAGACGAAAAGCAGAGGCTTCAGAATCGCCCCAGAGAATAAATGCCGATACGCTGGTAAAAATCACAGAATTTTCTCTGGAAAATCACGCTCCTCTGAAACGCGGCTCTGACCTCGTCTTTCACATCAGGACTGAAGCCGTTTCTGAGAGTGTTCGCTATCATCTATCTGTATCAATCAAGGCTCCCACAGGCTGGGGGATTTATGTGGCGGCCACCCACTTTGACGGCATGGAACCTCTTACCGGAAGCCGTTCGGTGACTCTGCACTTCCCCAGAGTCCCTATGATAGGCGGGCATTATTACGCCCATGCTCGAGTGTTCGACGACGAAGGATTGATGCTTTACGATGAAAAAAGAATTAACGGCTTTCAGCTTGAAAAGGTTCACGGAGAAATCGGCAGTTGCTACCTTGAACACGTCTGGAAGGTGCGATGAATCCGACCATGAAAAATACCATAAGGCAATGGATTAAAGCCCATCTTTTGAGGAAACGGGATGCCGGTGACGTAGAAGCCGCACCTTCCATTCCCCCTCTACCTTCGTCGGTTTATGTTGAGCTTACGAATTTTTGTAATCTTCGATGCGTCATGTGCACCTTTCACAGCCCCCTCTCCCCTTTTCTCGTCGATGGAAAACCTCCCAGGAAACGGGGTTTCATGGACAAATCGCTTGCCTTTAAAATTGTGGACGAACTCGGATCGGGCGGCATTCCTCTTACGCTTTCTCTCCACGGCGCCGGAGAACCTTTGCTTCACAGGGATCTTGTGGAAATCGTAAGTCGAGCCTCCCGTTACAGTAAAATATATGCAGGCTTTCTTACCAACGCCATGCTTCTCGATGCCGAATTATCCCGAAGGCTTCTTGATGCCGGCCTGGGATGGATAAGCTTTAGCATAGACGGAAACGATCCTAAAACCTTTGAAGCCTATCGTCAGAGGGCAAAGCTGGATGTCGTTAAAAAAAACGTAATGACCTTTCTGGAAATCTCGCAGAAGCTGGGGATAAAGCCCCTGACCCAGGTAAATATGACTGTTCAGAAAGAAATGTGGGATCAGGTGGACGATTTCGTGTCTTTCTGGCTTCAGTATGTGGATCGAGTGTCCGTTTCGCCATGCCGCCCGATGGGGAGCAGGAAAAGCCCTCTTGTTCCGCCTCATGTTAAAAGAATCCCCTGCCCTATGCTCTTTTCAATGATGGTCATTTACTGGAACGGCGATGTTGGGTTATGCTGCGAAGACTGGTTTAACGACGGGCAAATGGGAAATGTTTCAAACCAAAGCCTTTCTTCCGTCTGGAAGGGAAAGAAATTCGAACAGGCAAGAACATTGCACATAAAGGGACTTTACAATAGAGTGCCTTTATGTGGGGACTGCGATATATGGTTTAACGGTATCCCTGAAGTTTTGAAGGACGAGGAGCGAAATATCACCATAATAAAAAACGCATGGCAGTGGGAGTATCGAAAAAATGCCGTACAGTAATCTGGAACAGCTACCGCTTATCATCCAGGAAATCAAAGCCCGTCGTCCCGGATCAATTCTCGATGTAGGATGCGGTATAGGCGTTTATGGTTTCATGATACGCATTTATCTGGAAATGTACGATGACGACAAGAACTTCCTCAAAAAGCTGATGTCATCTCTGTGGGACATAAGAATTGACGCCATTGAAGGCTACCGGCCTTATCTTGATTTCATTCCCAGATGGGCTTAC
>CAZWJX010000072.1:0-3165 GCA_964634695.1 uncultured Syntrophobacterales bacterium
GCTGGACGTGTCCATCATGCAAGACAGAACACGATCGTGACGTGAATGCAGCTTTGAATATCCAGCGTTTATCGCTGGCTACCGTGAGTTGCACGGGAAGTTACGCCTGTGGAGAGGATGGTAACGTCCTCAACGAAGCAGGAATCAGACCATGTCATATTTGAACATGGTTTGAGCAACGGATGATGAAAGGTCAATTCCCGAAGGTCTCGGTTTAAAAGCGGGGAGATTTTCTGGAGGCCTTCGGGATTTTGTGGGGTATGTTACTCCTCAGGAGAGAAGCCGAGCCGCTCCCATTGGGCGGCAGCTTCCTGCTGAGCTCTTTCAATCTCTTCTTCCGTCCATGGCTCGATAACGAGAGTATCGGCTACCAGTTCCCAGATGTATTTAACTTCGTATTTGTAGTCGGTGAAATACTTGGGGATACGCTTCATGAGCTGGTCATGGCAGTTAGAACAACCCACAACCACAACGTTTGCTCCTGAATTTTTGATGGATTCGTATTTTCTTCTCCCGTGCCATACGGCATCTTCTTCATAAGGACCGGGCCAGTTACCGCCGCCTGCACCGCAGCAGAAAGCAAGAGACCGGTTTGGTTCCATATCTACAAAATTATCGACACATTGCTGAATTATCCATCTGGGTTCTTCATAGAAACCTTTACCGAAATGCCTTTCCACCTCTCGTCCGTGTTTACAGGAATCATGCCATGTAAATACCTTGCCGGCATTCTTGCTCTTATCGAGCTTTATGCGTCCTTCTTTGATAATTTCAACGAGGTACTCATAAAGGTAGATAAAATTTACGTTGTTTGAAGGATCAAGGTGGCAGAGGTGTTTCATGCCCACTCGACATCCGTATGAACCACCACCGCAATCGGGCATGATCATACGTTTTATTTTAAGTCTCTTCATGTGCTCGACTTTTCTTCTGGCAAACTCAATTGTGGCTTCATAGTTCCCGGTGAAGAGGCCCCAGTCAACCGATTCCCAGTTTGTAAGCGGAATAGTCCAGTTTTCCTTCGCTGCATAAAAGATCTTCCACCACCATTTCATATCTTCATTATCGGCAAAAACTTCCTTTGAATTCGGGAAGAAGAGAATATCGGCACCTTCTTTGTCTATCGGCACGTAAAAGCCGGGACAGCAATCTTCCGCCAGTTCATTTCCCATATCATGCATAAGGAAAAGATAGTCTTCTTGCGGTATGGCCAGATTGTTTCCTGTAGCAAGACAGTTTTCAACGCCTTTGTGAAGTATTCCGGGAACCTGGTCTCGAGGCCTCAAATGTTTCATATGGAGCATGATGTATGGAATGTCTATGTTCATCGGGCAGGACTGAGCGCACCGCCCGCAACCGGTGCAGATCCAGGGAAATTTGGACTGCACCACTTCATCTATAAGCCCGAGAGCTATCATTCGGAGGACCTTTCTGGTGTCAAGCCCTTCGGCTCCGGGATTTCCGGTAATGGGACATCCGTTCGTGCATGTACCACAGGTCAGACAGTAGGAAAGGTTGAACTGGTTAAGATATTCTCTAATATCCTGGGCTATTTTCTTCGGCTGTAATACCGATCCGTCCATGATGATCCCTCCTGTATTAGGTGTGAACAGAATGCAAGAAACCGATAAATTGAAGTATTAGCAGAATCAAATAGGAAATTTTCATGGACATGGACGGAATGGATTCAGAACTTCTATGTTAACCTTTACCTGAATGGATGATACCAGCCTGATGAGCGAAATCTGATGAACATCGATAATCCCTGAAAGGTCATGGAACAGGCCATTGCCCACCATATACCCTGAGCGCCCCAGGAAAGCACAAGACAGAAGATACCCGCAAGGGGGACCCGTATAAGCCAGACGGCAGAGACAATAATCCACATTGCGCTTCTGGTGTCTCCTGCGCCCTGAATCGCTCCTCCGAAGATAATGCTCATCACAAGCAAAGGGTAAAAAGCAGTGTTTATCCGAACATAACGAGCGGTTTCTTCGCATACCTCAGGGTGACTTGAAAGCCATCCTGCCACTACCGGCGCTTTCCAGATAAGAAATACGGCTACGGGCGATAGGGCTATTATCGTCCACACAGCGGCAGTTTTTGCTATTCGTCTTGCCTGTTCGATCGACCCCTGTCCGAGTGATTGTCCTACTAGAACGGCGACTGCCATATTCACTGCAAATGCAGGAAGGAAGATAATAGATTCGATGCGAATGCCGTTGGTATATGCCGCCATGGCTACGGTAGAATAGGGACCAAGCGCTGCAAGGAACCGGTAAAGCACCAGAGTGCCGCCCTGAAAAGCGAGCTGTAAAATAGCGGATGGCCAGCTTATGTTTAATATTTTCCGGAGGTCAGGTCGGGAGAATTTCAGGTCCCGGGAGAGTTGCAAATTGTAAGTGCTTATAATAAAGCGCAGGCTCAGTAGAGCACCGCCGGTCAGCGAAAGAACCGTTGAATATGCAATGCCAGCAGGACCAAAGCCTTGGAAGCTCCCCAGCCCAAAAGTTAAAAGGAAATTGCCCGGGACATTTATTAAAGTCGAAATAGCTATGACTGCTAATGCCTTCGTCGGTTTGCTCGTGGCTCTTAAAATCGCACTGGCCATAATAATTACGTAATTAGGGAATATGGCTATGGAGAAAATTCTGAGAAATGAGATGGCTTCGAATACCAGATCGTCTGAGACTCTAAAAGCGAAAATTAATTGCCGGGAGAAGCTATAAACGCCTATGGAAAATGCTCCACCCAGAAGCACGGCAATGGCCATGCTTTGAGCCGTAAGGCTTTTTACACGATCGAGATCTCCTTTGCCAAAAGCACGGGATACTAAGGCCACCGTTCCAACGGCGATAGCGTTTCCAACGATTATGGATATGAAAAAAATCTGATTGGTCAGGCCAATGATAGCCTGAGCCCAGTGTCCTACAAGTCCGGCGACATAAACATCCGTATACCCAACAATGAAATTGGAAAGCATCACGCCGAGCACCGGCCAGCTATTTTTGAATATCTCACTGATGTCCCGGTATAGGATTGAAGACCTATTTAGCATTGTGATTTCCCGGAATGAAAATTTTCGTCAGGAAGTAATCCGTTCCTCGTCGCATCTTATCCAATATGTCAGAGTCCATGGCATAATCAGAAAAACACTTTTTTCCG
>CAZWJX010000072.1:3175-12828 GCA_964634695.1 uncultured Syntrophobacterales bacterium
GGAGGCAGTGTATTTCATGCATAGCTTGGACGGGTAAAGGAAATTCATTACGAAGCCGCCGGAAGGCGGTCGTGGTGATTGCTTCGCCTTCGCTTCGCTTCGGCTCGCAATGACGGTTAGTGAGCGTCATTGGGAGGCTGCCGAAGGCAGGCGTGGCTCTCCCTACCGACTTCGTCATTGCCAGGCAGCCGTGGCAATCCCTACCGAGTTCGTCAGTGCGAGGCCACGAAGTGGCCGATCTACACTGCCAAGCACACTCTTGCCCTACACGACGCTCTGCCGATCTGAAGCCGCCGGAAGGCGGTCGTGGTGATTGCTTCGCCTTCGCTCGCAATGACACACTGATGAGATTGCTTCGCCTTCGTTCCGGTTCGCAATGACACAAAAGTACACAGTTACGCAATTCTCGAACAGGCTCAATATCTGGATACCATACAGTCACTGATCTTTCTTGCCTTTGCCGACAATCAGGTTATATTAGGATCGTTCAGACTAAAAACTATACGCTTAGAGGATCTTGTGACATGAACTATCAGCTTTTATCTCTGGAGGAGTTTAAGAATAATTATCCACTTAATCAGACTTTTTATGTCGGGTTTTTACAGGCAAAAAACGGAACATGGTTTCCCTTTTGCGTATCGAGTTCAATAGAGGACCCCAAGCTTGATACTCTTTGTGTGTCGCCCGCTTATGCCTGGCTCGATGAGGTAATGAAACCATATCTTGCCGGAATTTCGTCCATAAAAAATCATTTAGTGCATCTGGTTTACCGTGAGGAAATTGACAACCTTGCGTCCATGTATGGCCTTAAGTACGTGGGATACATAACATCGGAGGAAAGTAATTCCTGTAGCTGTGGATGCGGTTGTCACTAAGGGGGAGGCTTTTTGGCTAGAATAATTTACGCTCACCCTGCTTTTCGTGGATATACCCACCATATTTTTACGAATCTGGATTTCTGGGATGCCAGAAAGATTCTGAGGGATCTTTTTTCGTCACTTGTTGTAAGGCGAAATTTTGGAAACACACCCCCCGCGGACCAATTCCCAACTCAGGTCGTTATAGAACAGGCCACAAAGGATGTAATCTCTAAGGTGGAATACAGGCTCAGAAGAGCGATCCCATCTCCACCGCGTCATGTGGTTGTGAGACAGATGATAGTAGAGGGGTTTTTCAGTTTTAACCCTTCGGATTATTATCCATCACATTGGTCGAAGTCTAGAATTGAATATTTTACATGGCATAGACTTCCTCTTGAACAGACGGCTCTGTGCAGCCCTTATCACACGGTAATTCTTGAATGGTATGGCGAATTGCTTGTGGTGAAAAGAGTTCGTAGATCCGAAAAGTATGATCCGAAAATCACAACGTTGCAGGAAGCACGCAAATGGCGTTTCATTCCAAGTGGATTTTAGGTGTTGTTCCTTCCTTCACAATGATTAATCTTGACATTCTTTTTTTTCTTTTACATACTCAAATCTTACGGTCGGTTAATGTTAATCTGCAAAATGAATGTGTCTTGTTAGTGTTTGATTAATAGAGTTCAATCATCGGTAGTAAGGTGTGCCGTTAAATGTATAGGAAGGGCGTGTAATAGGAACTTCTTAACAAACAGAAAGGAGGATCAGCCTTGGCATTTGAACCGACTAAACAAAAATATACAGGGGCTATTCGGGAAGTTACGCTCGGAACCGGTCCTAAAGCGGTGACGGTAGGAGGGCGTTCCTGTTTTCCGTTTTACACATTTGAAGGATCAATGCCAAATCCGCCAAGGATTGCTATGGAAGTCTGGGACAAAGATCCCGGCCCTGATTGGCCTGATACGGCAAAAGAGCCCTTTGCCGATGTTCTGAACGATCCTGCAGCATGGGCGAAAAAGTGCGTGGAAGTATATGGCGCTGAAATGATAGCTCTTCAGACGAGAAGTGCTGATCCTAACGCCGATAATCGTCCTGCTGAAGAAGTGGCTGCAGTGGTAAAGAAGGTGGTTGATGCGGTTGATGTTCCGGTTATAGTCTGGGGAGTGGGAAATCATGAGAAAGATGTCGAGGTTATGAGGCTTGTGACCGAGCAATGCAGCGGAAAGCGTCTTGCTATCGCTCCGGTTGAAGAAGGCGATCACAAGCAGATCGGTGCGGCCTGTATGGCTTATGACCATGTGGTGGTTGCTTCGACACCTATCGATGTTAACCTTGCAAAGCAGCTCAACGTGCTTCTGGGAAATCTGGGCGTGAAGGAAAACAATATATTGATAGATCCCACGACAGGTGCCCTTGGTTACGGTCTCGAATATACCTATTCGGTTATGGAACGCATTACTCAGGCGGCGCTTGCTCAGGGCGATGATAAGCTGGCTAATCCCATGATTAATAACATTGGTATTGAAGTGTGGAAAACCAAAGAAGCTGGCCAGACGGCAGAAGAAGCTCCTGAACTTGGTGATCCTAAGAAGCGGGCTATCATGATGGAGGCTGTTACGGCGGTTAGTTTCCTGCTTGCAGGATCGGATATAGTGGTTCTCCGCCATCCCGAAACCGTCAAGCTTGTTAAGAGTTACATTGAAAAGATGATGGCTTAAGAAGCGTTGAACGTTTTTACTAAAAAGTCCCCAAGAAGGGGTAATAAGGGGTGTAACCATGGCAGAAGTTGAAAAGAAGGAAAAAAAGAAAGAGTACAATTTTAAAGAATTTACCACCTGTGAAGCCACGCTGATGATGCTTCAGAAGGCAGCGGAAGACGGAGTTGAAACGGCCTTTCATCGTGCTGCCGACATGAAACCATGTCCCATAGGGGCTGAATCTGCCTGCTGCAAGCACTGCGCAATGGGGCCGTGCCGATTGAACCCCAAGGATCCCTATTCTAAAGTGGGCGTGTGCGGTGCAACGATCGATACAATCCAGGCTCGTAACTTTGCAAGAATGGTCGCCAGTGGTTCCGCTGCCCATACCGACCATGGTATGACGATGCTCGATATTTTTCGAGGTGTGGTAGAGGGTCATATTAAGGATTATCAGATAAAAGATGAAGTTAAGCTAAGAGAAGTAGCGAAGAGCATCGGTCTTTCTGTGGACGGGAAAGACACTCTGACTGTAGCCAGAGAGCTCTATCATGAGCTTGAAAAGACATATACCCAGGTTGAAGGTGAAATCCCGTTTGCAAAGCGTGTTCCTCCCAAGACGTTGGAAACGTGGAGGAAGTACGGTCTCGTTCCTCGAGGTGCCATGAGAGAAATCATGGAACTCATGCATCGCTCTCATATGGGTGTGGATCAGGATTATGAAAATATTGTCCTTCAGTGTGGTCGGGCAGCCCTTGCCGATGGTTGGGGCGGTTCCATGGTTGCTACGGAAATTTCGGATATTCTCTTCGGAACTCCCAAGCCTCTTGTTGCCGGCGTTAACATGGGATACCTCAAAGAAGATCATGTCAACATTATAGTGCACGGCCATGAACCTAATCTTTTCGAATCGATGATCGCTTCGGTGAACGATCCCGTTCTGCTGGAAGAAGCAAAGGCTGCCGGTGCTGCTGGTATTCAGCTTCTGGGTATGTGCTGTTCGGGAGCTGAAGTGTTGAGCCGCCACGGCATTCCCCATGCCGGTAATTTTATGAGCACTGAAGCTGTGATTGCGACCGGTGCAGTGGACGTAATGGCTGTTGACGTTCAGTGTATTATGCAGGCTCTGCCTTCTCTAGCAAAGTGCTACGGAACGAGATTCATCACAACAAACCCCCGCTGCAAAATTGAAGGTGCAGAACATATCGAGCTGAATGAGCATAATCCCAGAGAATGCACGGACAAAATAGTCAGGATAGCTATAGAGCGGTTCAAGAATGCACGTCCTGAAAGGATCATTATTCCGGATCGTAGAGACCTGGGTGTTCATGGATTTTCCCATGAATACATCAACTATATGCTCGGTGGAACTTTCAGGGCCTCATACAAGCCTCTTAACGAAAATATAATCAACGGCCGAATCCGTGGAGTTGCCGGAGTAGTTGGATGTACTAACCCGAGAGTGCGGCAGGACTATGTCCACGTTGAGCTTGTAAAGGAGCTCATTAAGAATAATGTTCTGGTGGTTCAGACAGGCTGCTCTCAGATCGCCCTTGCCAAGGCAGGTCTGATGAAACCTGATGCGGCGGTTCTTGCCGGTGACGGTCTTGCTGAAGTCTGCGAAACCGTCGGTATGCCACCAGTTCTCGGGTTAGGATCCTGCGTTGATAACAGCCGTATACTTGTCGCTTGCGCTGAGATGGTTCGTATTGGAGGTCTCGGTAACAGCATAGCCGACCTTCCTGTAGCTGGAGCGGCACCTGAATGGATGAGTGAAAAGGCGATTTCGATCGGTCATTACTTCGTCTGTTCAGGCGTTTATACGGTGTTTGGGGTAACATTCCCGCTGGTTAAGGGCACCAAGTTCCATAAGCTTCTTTTCGAAGGTTTGGCTGAAAAGGGTCTCGGCAAGTGGGATTTTGCTGAAGATCCCATTGAGATGGCCAGGAAGATGATTGCTCACATTGATGAGCGTAGAAAAGCTCTTGGTATTGTCGGTCCAAGAGAAAGAAAGCTCTTTGATATGGCTGACCGTCGAGCCTTGGAAGCTATCTAAATTGATACAGGATCCTGGGGAGGCTCCCGGGATCCCGTGTTTCAGAAGAAATCCCAAGAAGGGCGGTCATAAGTTAATGAAGGATTTGAAAATATCCTTAAGAAAAGGAGCAGTAATATGTCGAGGTTAGTAGCTTTCGCAGCAATACAGGGTGCATACAATATCGTTGCCAAGGTGGAAGGTAAGTGGAAACAGACAATGGATAAGTATGGGCCTAACGAGCCCATCGGATTTCCGAATACCGCTTACTATCTTCCCATTATTTACTCAATTCTCGGTATCAAAGTAGAAAAGCTCGGTGACGCGGAACAGGTTTTGAAACGATGTAAACAGTTGCTTCCGCCTCATATCAGCAAGAGAATCTATACGCCTTATCTGGGCAACACTCTGGATGCTGGTATGGCTGCAATTCTTGCTGAGGAAATTCTGGAAGCCATCCGTTATCTTGAGGAGCCCGATTTCTACTATCCTCATGAAGATCCAGATATTGAGAACGGCAAGATCTGGGTTGGAGCTGCCGATGATGTTATCATGAGAAAGCGAGGAGTTGAGTTCGTTGACGGGACGGCTCCTGGCTTTGTCGCCATTGTGGGTGCAGCTCCTGATGTTGAGACTGCTAAGAAGATAGCCGAAGAGTATCAGAAAAAGGCTATTTACGTCTTTATGTGTGCAAACCAGAACGGCACAACTTTCACCGAGCAGCTCATTCAAGCCGGGGTTCAGATCGGGTGGAACACCCGTCTTGTGCCTTTTGGTCCTGAAATTTCTGCTGCTGTCTTTGCTCTGGGATTTGCTAATCGTGCAGCAATGGCTTTCGGTGGTATACAGCCCGGTGATTACAGAAGGATTCTCCTCTACAATAAGGACCGAATCTTTGCCTTCATAAACGCTCTGGGTGAAGTTAACGCCGAATGGGCTGCCAACGCCGCCGGTGCAATTAACTGGGGCTTCCCGACCATCGCTGATACCGATATTCCAGAAATTCTTCCTACAGGTATTTGTACTTACGAACATGTTGTGGCTAATGTGCCTCATGATCAGATTGTTGCCAAGTCCATCGAGGTGCGTGGTCTCAAAGTTACGGTTACAGAGGTACCCGTTCCTGTTGCCTATGGTCCTGCATTCGAGGGTGAGCGAGTCCGTAAAGACGATGTTTACCTCGAATGCGGCGGTGGAAAGACCCCATGCTTTGAGCTTGTAATGATCGCTGATATGGACAAGGTTGAAGACGGTAAAGTGGAAGTTATTGGACCGGATATCAAGGATGTTCCGCCCGGTTCTAATTTGCCGCTGGGTGTTATCGTAGAGGTTGCCGGTCGTAAGATGCAGGAAGACTACGAGCCAATTCTGGAACGCCAGATCCATCACCTCATCAACTATGCTCAGGGTGTAATGCATATCGGACAGCGTGATATAGCCTGGTACCGTATCAGCAAGTCGGCGGTTGAGAAGGGATTTACGTTAGAACATATTGGAAAGATTCTCCATGCCAAGTTCCATCAAGATTTTGGAGCTATCTTCGACAAATGTCAGGTCAAGATTTACACTGAAGAAGACAAGGTCAGAGAACTTCTTAAGGTTGCTCAGGCTCGTTATAAGATGCGTGACGAGCGAATCGAAGGTATGACGGACGAAACGACCGATATCTTTTACTCCTGCGTTCTCTGCCAGTCCTTTGCTCCAACGCACGTTTGCGTCATCAGCCCGGAGAGAACAGGTCTGTGCGGTGCTTATAACTGGCTTGACTGCAAGGCATCTTACGAGATCAACCCCACAGGGCCTAACCAGCCCTGTCCTAAGGGAGAAGTGCTTGATCCCGTTCTTGGAAACTTCAAGGGTGTCAATGAGTTTGTCGAGAAGGCTTCTCGAGGAGCTATCAAGAGCTACAATTTCTACAGCATTGTTCATGATCCAATGACGACCTGCGGTTGCTGTGAGTGTATTTCGGCAGTACTTCCCCTTTGTAACGGAATCATGACGGTAAACCGTGAATACACGGGAATGACCCCCTGCGGTATGAAATTCACAACTCTTGCTGGAACCATCGGAGGTGGTGCTGTTACACCTGGTTTCGTTGGACACAGCAAATACAACATTACGCAGCGCAAATTCATCGCTGGCGACGGCGGTATCAAGCGTCTCGTGTGGATGCCTAAGATGCTTAAGGAAGAAATTCGTGAGCGTCTGATCAAGCGCGGTGAAGAAATCGGTATTCCGAACTTCATTGATATGATTGCTACAGAGGAAGTAGGTGTAACAGAAGAAGAAATACTCCCCTTCCTCCAGAAAGTAGGTCATCCGGCTCTTTCTATGCCACCCATTCTTGGCGGTGAAATGCCGACGGCTGAAGCGGCCGCTGCTGCCGAAGCGGCTGCGGCTCCGGCTGAGGAAGCTGCAGAAGCCGAGTGGGGTGAAGAAGCAGCTGGTGAGGCCGACTGGGGAAGTGGCGGTGGTGAATCTAAGGACGAAGGTTGGTAATATAGGATGAATGAAGAGGATGGCAGGCTGAATCTGGGGAAGCCTGCCATCTTCCTGTCCGGTTTCTTCGAAATGGTGAGGAGGAGACTTAACAATGGGAATGACCGGAATTGAAATTTTTAAGCTGCTTCCCAAGACTAATTGCGGTGAGTGCGGCGTTTCTACTTGTCTTGCTTTTGCAATGAATCTTGCGGCCGGAAAAGCCGAACTTGCTTCCTGTCCGTATGTTTCGGAAGAAGCAAAGAGGATTCTTGCCGAGCAATCAGCTCCCCCAATAAGAACGGTGGTCATTGGCACCGGTGATTATGCTACCAAAATTGGTGGTGAGCTTGTCCAGTTTCGTCATGAAAAAACTTTCAATAACCCCACAGGTATTGGATGCGTAATCTCGACCGACGAAGATGATGCTTCTATTCAGGGTAAGCTGGATCGATTTAAAGCTCTGCAGTTTGAGCGAGTCGGCGTTTTGATGAGGCCCGAGTTTATTGCTATTCAGGATAAGACAAATGATCCGGCGAAGTACAAAGCTTTCGTAGAAAAGATTATGGGCCTTACGGATGCGGCTCTTGTTCTTGTTTCTCCTAACCCGGATGTGATGGAAGCCGCCCTTTCCGTAGCAAAAGACAGAAAGCCTTTGATCTACGCCGTTACCATGAAGAACGGGCCTAAGATGGCTCCTTTAGCCAAAAAGTACGACTGCCCTGTGGCCGTGAGAAGTGACGGAACGCTCGATACCGTCATGAAGATCACTCAGAACCTGATGAAAATGGAGATAAAAGACATTGTTATCGACACGGGTGCGCGAGACCTTAAGACGGTCTTTACTCACAGCGTGCAAATTCGAAGAGCGGCTCTTGTAGATCGAGCAAGACCTCTTGGATTTCCTACAATAATTTTTGCCAATGAAATGGCTTCAACACCCGAAGAAGAAGCCCTCGTGGCTGCAACTTTTATCGCAAAGTATGGTGGACTGGTACTTCTTAGTGATCTCCAGCCTCATTTTGTTTACCCGCTCTTGCTGCAGCGACTCAATATCTTTACAGATCCTCAGAGACCGATGACGGCAGAACCCGGTATTTATCCGATCAATAATCCTGATGAAAATTCGCCAATCCTCGTAACCTGCAACTTCTCTCTTACCTACTTCATCGTTTCCGGTGAAGTTGAGTCCAGCCGTCAGCCTGCCTGGTTGGTTGTGAAGGATACTGAAGGTCTTTCTGTTATGACCGCCTGGGCTGCGGGTAAATTCTCTGGTGAAGATGTGGGCGCATGGATTAAGAAGTGCGGAGTGCTTGATAAAGTCAAGCACAAGAGCGTTGTAATTCCCGGTTATGCTGCGGCTATAAGCGGCGAACTTGAAGAAGAGCTTCCTGGATACAACGTGGTGGTAGGTCCCAGAGAAGCCAGCCAGATTACCAAGTTCCTGAAGGCTTTTACTCCCAAGTAATGACCGTCATATAAAAATTGGTGCATCGTAAATACCCGGGGTGGCGACATCGAGCTTGTTACCCCGGGAGTTAAATGATTTTTATAGGTTATACCTCTAAGAAGGAGGAGAAATTCTCATGAAACTTATTGGAGAAAACCTGAATATTGTGAGCAAAAAATATGGCAAGGCATTAAAAGAAAGAGATGCCAAGACCTTGCAGGAACTGGCTATTCAAATGGCAGAAGCCGGAATGGACTACATCGACCTCAACATCGGACCTGCCGGGAAATACGGCGAAGAATTGATGTCCTGGCTTGTTCCGGTTATACATGAAGTTGTTGATCTTCCGCTGGCTCTTGATACATCGAACATCAAAGCCATAGCTGCAGGTCTTAAGGCTCATAAGAAGGGAAGAGCCATGATAAACTCCATCATGGTTCGACCTGAAAGAATGGAAGCACTTCTCCCTCTTGCCAAAGAATTCGATGCTGAATTTGTCGGGCTTCTCTGGGGACCGGAAGGTATGCCAAGAGACGAGAATGAGCGTGGAGCACTCTGTGCAGAACTCCTGTTCCGGGCATCAGAATTTGGCATTCCACCCGAGAGAATATATATCGATCCTATCCAGACGCCGGTTAACGTCCAGCAAAATCAGATTATGAGCGCTCTGGCTTTCATGAAAATGTTTCCTGACATAGCTCCCGGTTGTAGTTCCACGATAGGTCTTTCCAACGTATCTAACGGAGCACCGGAGCATCTCCGTCCCATCTTGAACCGCGTTATGCTCATTATCTGGAAACGTTGGGGCATGCAGTCTGCTATCGTTGACTGCTTCGATAAAGAACTCCATGCCATAGCTAGAGGACAGCGTCCTGAACTGGAAGCCCTTGTTCATAAAGTAGAAGACGGTGAACCTATTGATATGAGTTCTCTTACCAAGGAAGAACAGGATTACGTAAAGACTGCACGAGTCATCCTCGGTCATACACTTTATTCCGATTCCTGGCTTGAGCTTTAAACTTTAATCCTTTATTTTTGCCTGAAAAGTTTCTATTATGAAACCCCGTCTCGCTTATAAGAGATGGGGTTTCCAATTTTTTGCTTAATCTCTCGGGTTATCATATTTTTATAAA
>CAZWJX010000073.1:0-5333 GCA_964634695.1 uncultured Syntrophobacterales bacterium
CGAACTGCATACCTTCGACGATTTCAAGGGTCGTCTCCATACCCTTTGCTTCTTCAACGGTGATGACGCCTTCTTTGCCAACTTTGCTCATGGCCTCGGCAATGATATTTCCAATAGTTGGATCATTGTTTGCCGATATGGTTCCGACCTGGGCGATTTCTTTTTCGTCTTTTACGGGGCTGCTGAGCTTTTTAAGTTCATCGACTACGATTTTTACGGCTTTGTCTATGCCGCGCTTAAGAGCCATGGGATTTGCGCCGGCTGCAACAAGCTTGGAACCTTCATAATATATGCATTGCGCCAGTATGGTAGCAGTGGTGGTGCCATCTCCGGCAACATCGCTGGTCTTGCTCGCCACTTCTCTTACCATCTGAGCGCCCATATTTTCGAACTTGCCCTCGAGTTCTATCTCCTTCGCTACCGTAACACCGTCTTTGGTTACGAGAGGACTACCAAAAGTTTTTTCAATGATAACGTTGCGGCCTTTGGGACCAAGAGTAACCTTTACGGCTTCAGCAAGAGCATTGACACCTCGTAATAGAGCATCTCGAGCCTTTACATCGTAGATAATTTGTTTTGCTGCCATGTACTTGATCCTCCTTTTCAGGTCGGATGGTTATTTTTCGATTATGGCGAGGATATCATCTTCGCGCATGATAAGCACTTCTTCAGTGCCGACTTTAACTTCCGTCCCGGCGTATTTGCTGAAAAGAACTCTATCGCCGACTTTAACGTCTAAGGGCTTGCGGGAGCCATCTTCCATAAGTTTTCCGGTTCCGACGGCAACAACTTCGCCCTGGATTGGTTTTTCTTTGGCAGTGTCAGGAATAATAATTCCGCCGGCAGTTCTCTGTTCTTCTTCGATGCGTTTGACAACAACTCGATCATTGAGCGGTCTCAGTTTCATAATCTCCATACCCTCCTTTTTAAAAAAAATGTTAGCACTCAAACCGGCCGGGTGCTAATATAATCATTGCTTTTATAGTCTGCAAGAGGGCTTGTTAAAATCGGTCGGGACAAAGGGTGGTATTTTTAAAGTCCTGGACCGATATAGCAGGAAAGTAGATTGAAAATTCAGCTCCTTCGCCTTCTCTGGATTTTAGCTCAATAAAGCCACCATACTTTTTAACTATCTGGTTTACTATATTGAGCCCTAATCCGGTGCCTCTTGGTTTTGTCGTAAAAAAGGGTTGAAAGATCTTTTCCTGTAATTCTTCAGGTATTCCATGCCCGTAGTCTCGCACCGAAATACAAACATATGGAAAATCAGAATTGTTTATTGAATTTTGCTGGACACTTATATCTATATTCCCTCCTTCGGGCATGGCGTCGGAAGCGTTTAGTAAGAGGTTCCATAAAGCTATTTCGAAATCTTGCGGATTTATGTTTATCATGGGAACCTGAGTAGTAGTATTGAAATTTATATTGTAAATTTTCTTGTCCTTATTTTCTTCATAGAACTTCTGGCACAATTTCTTGGTCTCAATACAGGGATCTACGATTTGGCGTGAAGAGGGATTGAAACCCACAAGGCTCAGTCTCAGTAAGTCTTGAATAATTCTGTCTATCTTTTGAGCTTCTCGCAGGACAATTGACGCTATTTTTTTGAATACAGGGCTGGCTGATTCTTCTTTCTCTATTAGCTGCCCCGCTCCGTAAATAGCTCCCAGAGGATTCTTTATGTTGTGAGCTATGTTCGCAACCATTCTGGCGACTAGACTGTTCCTTTCCGCTTCTTCTAACTCCTTTTGCAGTCGTTTGGTTTCGGTAAGATCTTGAAAGAGGAGAATCCAGACCTGGCTTTTGGGGACTATATTTACATGGTGAATACTGTATCCCAGAATTTTTTCTTCCCCTGTCAGGGGACTTTTATATTTAATTTCTTTTCTACGAATGGAAGTAATGTTTTCCAGATCGAATTCGAAATTGAAGTAAAGTGTTATAGGTGTTCTAAGAAGTTTATCCGGGGGTAATTCTAAAATTTGCATTGCCATTTTATTTGCGTATATGATTTTTAAGTTCTCATTCGTAACTATGACTCCTGAAGGAATATTGTCCAGTATGTTTTCGTGCAACGACCGGAGGAACTTGAGGTGGTATATAGTTGTCTTGAAATGTTCTTCGGCCACATGCCACTTTTCGACCAAAAAACCCGATAATATGGCCGTTATTGTGAAGCTAATCAAATTCGTAAAAAGGTTTGTAAGAAAAGATAGATTGCCTTTGTAATAGTCGGAAGAAACCGTTGTATAAGAAGGAATATAGATTTGGAAAATCCCATAGAATTGAAATACGAGTATTGCCCCATAAGATATGAAAGAAAAAGCCCCTGTTAAGAGAGCACCTCTCAGGCCGAATAAGAAAGCCCCTATAATTATTACGGGTACATAAAAGACAGGGAAGGGACTTACAACTCCACCGGATAGATAGACAAAAAGAGAAACTGAAAATATATCAAAAGCAAGCTGGATGGCTCCGTAGAATATCATCCTTTTGGTAAGCTCGGACTGTCTTTTGAAGTAAGCCAGTAATATCCCACCGGTGATGGTGAAAAAAAGGAGGGCCAGAGCATAAATGTATAAAGGAAGCAATAGAGGAGATAACGGTTCGTATTTTCCCCTTAAAGCAAAAGTCAGTACTATGGTGAGAGATATAATTCCCAGTAAAAATCGTATGGCGATTTGAATTGAAATTCGCCTTACAAAATCTATAGGTGTAATTTCCATGAGGATTTAATTATTAGCTTCCTCCACTTACCACCTGACCGATCTGGAAAATGGGCATATACATGGCCACAAGGAGGCCACCAATAGTTACGCCCAGAACTATAATAAAAATTGGTTCCAGAAGTGAGGTGAGGGCTTCTACGGTTCTGTCCACTTCATCTTCAAAGAAATCTGCAATCTTGGCAAGCATATTATCCAATGCTCCCGTTGCTTCTCCAACGGCTATCATCCTCGGAACTATGAGAGGGAACACTCGCGTTTCTTCGATCGGGTCGGACAATCCGCGCCCTCTGGCTACCTCTTCACGGGCGTATAGTATTGCTCTTTCAATGACTCGATTTCCCGCAACCCGGGAGACGATCTGGAGACTGTCAAGTATTGGTACGCCGTTACCAATCAGGATACTGAGTGTTCGGCACATGCGGGCAATAGCGGATTTCCTTATTAACTGGCCTATTACGGGGATTCTCAGCAGGAGTCTGTCGGTTTCTAAACGGCCGCGTTCGGTTTTTCTTATTCTGAATATTATAAATCCCAGCAAAATAAAAGCTAAGATAATCCAGTGAATATAATTTCTGGCAGCATTACTTATGTTTATTACAATGAGAGTAGGTAATGGTAGAGCAAGGCCTGCATCTTTAAACATGTTCGCAAAAATCGGTATAACATATACCAACATGACCATTATAACCACAATTGCGAAGGATATTACAGCAATGGGATATACCATGGCTCCCTTTATTTTGCGCTTGAGAGCCATGATTTTTTCCAGATAATCCGCGAGGCGGTTCATTATTACATCAAGAGCACCACCCGTTTCGCCGGCCTTTGTAAGGTTGACCATCAGTTCATCGAATATTTTAGGATGTTTTGAAAAGGCTTCTGATAAAGTTTGTCCGGCTTTTACATCTTCTCTTATTTCCCGGAGTGCTTTCTTAAAAGTAATGTTACCGCTCTGATCACGCAGGATATCGAGCGTCTGACCGATCGGTACTCCTGCATTTATCATGGTTGAGAGCTGGCGAGTAAAAATGACAATCTCGTGCAATTTTACTCTCGGGCTTAAAAAGGGAAGATATTCTGAAATATGTTTGGGTCGGGGCTTTACTTTTATTACTTCAATACCCTGACGGGTAAGGATCTGCCTTACGGCCTGTTCATTAACGGCTTCCAGCAGTCCGCTTACTTTATCTCCCCTGCGGTTTGTTCCAGTCCATACGTATTCAGGCAAGGCTACCTCCCTTGACAAAGGTTGTATCTAACAGAATTGTTGATTTGACCACCGCCTAATCTTTTGCCGTTGCTCGAACCACTTCTTCAATTGATGTAATCCCATCGCGAACTTTGTTGATTCCACTTAACCTGAGAGTTTTCATACCCAGTCGTATAGCTTCTTTCTTTATTTCTGCTGCAGGAGCATTGGCCAGGATGAGTTCCTGAATTTCATCATGGATCGGCATAACCTCATAGAGAGCTATTCGGCCTCGATACCCCGTATTGTTGCAGGCGGGACAGCCCCTGGCTTTGTAACATACGAAACCGTCGATATAATGTTCCGGAACGCCTATATCTAACAGCAGATCCGGCGTTATGTCGTGATCGATGGTTTTACACTGGTCACAGAGCTTTCTAACAAGACGCTGGGCAAGAGCAAGGTTCAGGGCCGATGCAACCAGAAAGGGCTCTACTCCCATGTTAATAAGGCGCGTAACCGTGCTGGGGGCATCGTTCGTATGAAGAGTGCTCAATACGAGATGCCCTGTGAGTGCAGCTTTTATTGCTATTTCGGCTGTTTCGTAATCTCTGATCTCGCCAACCATTATGATATCTGGATCCTGACGTAGAAAGGCTCTTAATGCAGTTGCAAAAGTCAATCCTATCGCTTCATGTACCTGTACCTGATTAATCCCCGGGAGGTTGTATTCTACTGGATCTTCTACGGTTGAAATGTTTCGTTCAGTTTTGTTCAATTCTGTTAATGCACTATACAATGTCGTGGTTTTTCCACTACCTGTAGGGCCCGTAACTAAAACCATGCCATAGGGTCTGTAAATGGCTTTTTTGAAAGCTTCAAACTGGTCTGGCTCAAATCCCAGTTGAGTCATATCTATCTGAAGGTTGGATTTGTCCAGAATACGGAGGACTATTTTTTCTCCAAAAATCGTCGGCAAACAGGAGACACGAAAGTCTATTTCTCTTCCAGCTATCTTCGCTTTGATTCGTCCATCCTGTGGAAGTCTTCGTTCTGCAATATCCAGATTGCTCATGATCTTTATGCGGGATGCGATGGCGTTTTTAAATTTTACAGGCGGTCGCATTATTTCGTAGAGCACGCCATCAATTCGGTATCTAATTCGCAACGTTTTTTCATAAGGTTCGATGTGGATATCACTTGCTTTTTTGCGGATAGCATCGGTCAGGAGGGAGTTTACCAGTTTTACTATAGGAGCTTCACCCGCTTCCCCTTGAATCTCGGCTAAGTCAACTTCTTCGCCTGAGTCTTGAATTATGTCAACATCCTCGGAAAGTAATCTGAGCGCTTCATCGAGAGATTCACTCGATGACTCCCTGCGGTGTTCTAAAATTTGTTTTATTGCGGTTTCGGGA
>CAZWJX010000073.1:5343-12745 GCA_964634695.1 uncultured Syntrophobacterales bacterium
TTTGAGTTAAAAAACGGAGATCATCCGCAGCAAGTCGATTGGTTGGATCGGAAGTTGCCACATGAAGCACATTACCGACCATCCCGAAAGGAACAGCCTGGTATTTTTCAGCGGTTTCCTGAAGAATAAGGCTCTGGATTTCTTCTGGTACGTTGATTTTCAGAGGATTTATCAGAGGAAGTTTTGTCTGTCTTGCCAGTGCTACAGCCAGATCAACATCAGAAATGAAGCCCTTCCTGATGAGTATCGCACCAAGGCGTTCCTTGGTTTTCATCTGCTCATGAAGGGCTTCGGTAAGCTGCTCCTTGGATATTACGCCTTCTTCAACCAGAAGCTGGCCTAACCTTTTAGAAGCACCAAGCTGAGTCATATTTAATTCCTCATTTTCTCCTAGTTTTCTTCCTACTTATGGACACACTAATATTTTATTGCTTCTAACAAATCAAGAAAAAACTTGACAATAGTTCTTCCATTCTTATTATTCGGCTGAACCTCGAATGGGGAACAGTTAAAAGTGAGGAGGTGCAACAAAAATATGATCTGCCAGACTGTGAGAGCCGGTTCAGAATGCGCTTTCATGACCCCCAATGGATGCGGCTATAACGGGGGAACATGCCATCCCATAGTCGAAAAGTGCGAAGGATGCCAGAAAATCATTACGCTGGCTACAGGAAAATACTGTTCAGTTTTCCCCAACCCTTCAATTAAGTGGAGAAATACTATCTGCAATATGGCCACTCACGTTAAAATTGAAACTTCCAGCCAGCAGCAAGAAAAGATTAACCCGCTCAAAGCTTCTAAGCGTTCCGCTAAAGGTAAGAAGTAGTTTTCCCTTCTTAGAAATTAGCCTACAAGAGGGCACCTGAAAAATAAGCAAAGGTGCCCTTTTTATTTAAGTGGCATTTTCTCTTGACTAACTTATTGTTGTAAAGTGCCTCGTATTCGTTTATAAAAACAAAACTCGATGCTTAAAGAATCACTTCATCCATGTGTGAGAGGGATTAAAGTGGGACAATACCAGATTATTACAGGCAACCAAGCTGCGGCCCTTGCCGCAAAGCTCTGCCGGGTGCAGGTAATAGCAGCGTATCCAATTACACCACAGTCAAAGATTCCTGAAATTCTTGCTGAATATGTGGAACGAGGAGAACTCAAGGCAGAATTTGTAAGAGTTGAAAGCGAACATTCGGCTCTTACGGTCTGTATTTCCGCTTCGCTTGTGGGAGCCAGAACATTTACGGCAACTGCCGCTAACGGTCTTGCCTACATGCACGAGCAGCTTCACTGGGCGGCGGGAGCTCGAGTGCCGATAGTCATGCCCGTTACAAATAGGGGGCTTGGTGCTCCCTGGACTATCCTTAATGATATGCAGGATTCGCTCAGTCAGCGAGACACCGGCTGGATTCAGCTGTATTGCATTAACAATCAGGAAGTCCTTGATCATGTCATCATGGGTTACCGGATTGCCGAAGAGGTGCTTCTTCCAGTTATGGTTTGTTTTGATGGTTTTCGTCTTTCTCACACGGTTATGCCTGTTGAGGTTCCATCTCAGGAGCTTGTTGATCAGTATCTGCCGCCGAGGAAATTACCCTATACCCTTGACCCTGAAAATCCGGTCAACATAAATCCCGTTGTCATGGGTGAGCTCATTCCCGGTGTAGATGGCAAACTATGGCCGGATTATATGGGTATTCGCAGAAGAATGCAAAAGGCTCATCAAGAAGCTCTGTCCGTGATATTGAATGCAGGTAAAGCCTTTGGTGAGCTTTTCGGGAGAGCTTACGATAGCTCGCTCAAAACTTATAAAACTGAAGATGCCTCGGTTCTGTTTCTCACAATGGGCTCTCTTACAAGTGAAGCCATGGATGCGGTAGACGCTTTGAGAAAAGAAGGGGTCAGAATTGGCGTTGTTGGTCTTCGGGTTTTTAGACCGTTTCCGGTAAGGGAGCTTTCCGATGTTTTATCGTCGGCGGAAAAGGTTATAGTTGTCGAGAAAGCTATCAGCTATGGGTATGAAACGCCGCTTGCTACAGAAGCAAAGGCTGCTCTTTACAGTTACGGGAACGGTCGCTCTCCTTATGTATGGTCCTGGGTAGTCGGGCTTGGAGGAAAAGACGTAAAGCCACAGGATCTTGTGGGTATTTACAAGTCAGTAGCTCAGAACGTTCCCCGGGAGCATCCATTGTGGTGGCATGAAGAAGAATATAAAACTGGCTGTGCTGTCGGTTAGAAAGTCGGAAATCTGGCCGCTCCTCTCTTACGATAAAGCTCAGTTGCCAGAGCCGCCTCGGTTAGAATGGCGGAGGTTATGCTAAACGGGCAGGGTTAACTGCCCGTGGTATCCAGAGGGAGTTAAACTTATGAGCCTACCGTTTGTTGAAATACCTGATCGTGAATATATCCTGCCGGGGACAAGGACCTGTGCAGGTTGTGGATTGACTCTTGCTTATCGCTATATCCTTAAAGCACTGGGGCCCCGAACTATAATCACTTTGCCTGCCTGCTGTCTTACCATTCTTCATGGCATATATCCCAAAACTCCGGTGGCTGTTAATGCTGTAAATACGACTTTTGCAAGCACCGCCGCATCAGCTTCAGGGCTTGTAGCTGGCCTTAAAGCCACGGGACAGGAAGGCTATGTAGTTGTGGGGATGGCCGGTGATGGAGGCACCTTTGACATGGGAATTCAGGCTCTTAGCGGAGCAGCCGAGCGTCAGACGGATTTTATCTACGTCTGTTACGATAACGAAGCCTACATGAATACGGGTGTTCAGCGTTCAAGTGCTACACCGGAAGGAGCCATAACCACGACTACTCCTGTCGAACCCAAGAAACAGCCTAAAAAAGATTTTATAACCATTATGGAAGCTCACAGGCCCGCATATCTTGCTACCTGTTGTTCCGCCTATCCAAGAGACATTTATGAGAAATTTCTGAAGGCCAGAAATACATCCGGCACCAGATTCATTCATCTTTACGTACCATGCCCCCCGGGATGGGGATTCCCTTCTAATAAGACGGTTGAACTGGGCAGGATGGCCGTTGAGACTGCCGTGGTTGTGCTTTTCGAAATTGAAAATGGTAAATTCAGGCTTACCGGTCGAAGCCTCACAATGGCTCGTTCCGGTCGGAAAAGACCCGTCGAAGAATATCTAAAACTCCAGGATAGGTTCAAGAAAATGACGGAAGAACAGATTGCATCGTTTCAGAGAGACGTGGATGAACGTTGGGAAAGCTATTTGAAGCGCGCAGAACTTTAAACAGGAGTTAGAGCGGTGACTAAAGAACTGGATATTGAAGTATTGAAAAAATTCATCACCGAAACGCTTCGTGAAGCAGGACGTGTGGCTCTGGAAGGCTACGGTCAGGGCCGTCTGGATAAGAAATTTGACGAGGAAATAGTTACAACCTTTGAAGTAAAAATTGAGAATTTTGTAAGGTCTGAGATTGAAAAGGCCTTTCCAGGTCACAGAATTTTCGGAGACGGGGCAGGCAATACCTCTGATTATCGCCACGATGTCGGTAAGTACCTCTGGGTTTTTGATGCTCTTGATGGGGTCGCCAATTATCAGGCCGGGATTCCCATGTGGGGAATGTCCTGCGCCGTTATGGAGAATTTCTGGCCCATTGTGGGAGCTTATTTCATGCCGTCCACGGGAGATATGTGGCTTGCCGTTGGCGGTGGACCAATGTATTTTAACGGGAAAGAAAGAAAAATTGTAGAAACGGAACCCACCAACAATGAGAGCCTGCTTTTCACCTATTCGCGCTTTCACGATCATTTTCAGACCACGTTTCCCGGCAAGATTAGAAATCTGGGTTGCACGGGTGCTCACATCTGTTATGTTGCTCAGGGACGCGCCGACGGTGCTGTAATCCATAACGTGGCTTTCCGGGATATGGTTGCTCCAATGCTCATTCTTGAATCTGCCGGAGGTGGTGTGGAATATTTCGACGGAGGCAAGTTCCATATAAACGAATACGCCGATGGACGGCGAATAAGAGACTTTCTTTTGATAGCTCCCAGAGGGTTCCATGATCAGTTAAGAGAATATCTGAAGAGAACCGATGTAATAGAATAACATGTTTCGTAATTAAAAAAGGAGGGCGAAGCTAATGACAAGCTGGAAATGTAATAAATGTGGACACGTTATTCAGGCGGTTTCTCCACCTGATGTGTGTCCCTCTTGCAAAGAAAAATGTGAGTTTGTAGATGTAAGCTGTTACATTCCCGAATGTGGTGGACCTGATTCCGGCAATATAAATCCTCAGGTTTTTGTTACAAGCGGGGAAAAGGATAAAAAATAGCTAAGTTGTAGGTTAAACCGTCGAACTGTGAATGGGAATGGGGAGTGCAATGAAGGAAGATCTGGCAAAAGTGAGAAACTTTGCGCTTGGAGCTCATACAGGAGCAGGTAAGACATCGCTTGGAGAAGCTATGCTCTTCATAGCGGGTGCGACCACAAGGCTTAACAAGGTCGATCAAGGGAACTCCGTTCTCGACTTTGAACCCGAAGAGATTAAACGAAAAATTACCATCAGTGCCGCTTTCTATACCTTCGACTGGAACAAATATACTTTTCATCTTATCGATACTCCCGGGGATTTTAACTTTGTTGCGGAAACTCAGACGGTTCTTCATGGAGCCGACGGCGTTGTTGTGGTGGTGGATGCCGTCGACGGAGTGAAGGTTCAGACAGAGAAGGTCTGGGAACTTGCCGATGCTATGAAGCATCCGCGAGTTATATTCGTCAGCAAAATCGACAAGGATAGAGCCGATTTTAAACGAACTGTTGAGGATATAAGAAATAACTTTGGCGATATTTGCGTGCCGGTAATGATTCCTGTTGGGGTGGGAGAACAGTTCAAGGGTGTTGCTGATGTGTTGCACGGTAAGGCTTTCATATATCCGGAGCCCGAATCCAGACAGTTCAACACTCAGGATATTCCGGCCGACATCGCTGATGATGCCGAGAGCTATAAAGAACAGCTTATAGAGCGAATAGCTGAAGCTGACGACGAACTTCTGGAAAAATATCTGGAGCAGGGATCTCTTGACCCTGAAGAAGTGGAAAAGGGATTACGAGCAGCTATAACGTCTCATAAGCTTGTTCCCATTCTTTGCGGATCGGGCGTTACAGGCATTGGAGTTGCTCAGTTTATGGACTTCATGGCTCGATATTTCCCGAGCCCCTTGGACCGAGGAGAAAGAGCCGGTAAGACTCCCGACGGACAGGATGCTACGCGAAAACCCCTTCCGGAAGAGCCTTTCAGTGCCCTTGTTATTAAGACTCTCAACGATCCCTACGCCGGACGTCTTACCATCATGAGAGTATTCTCCGGAACTGTTACTTCAGATTCAACCGTTTACAATGCCAATAAAAAATCCAAGGAACGGTTTGGAAGTCTTCTTCAGCTTCAGGGTAAGGCTCAGAAACAAATTTCCGAAGCAGGGCCGGGTTCGATTGTCGCCGTGGCAAAACTTAAAGACACCTTCACGGGTGACACTCTCTGCGACGAAAAACAGCCCATCATTTACGAATTGCTGCCCTTACCACCGGTTGTTTATTCTCTTGCCGTTGAACCAAAGAGCCGTGGAGACGAAGAAAAGATTTTCTCCTCTCTTGCTCGCATCATGGAAGAGGACGTGGCCCTCAAACTCGAACGTAATGATGAAACCAAGGAGATGATTCTTTCCGGAATGGGTGAAATCCATATTGAAGCCACGGTTGATAAGCTTCAGAGGAAGTTTGGAGTTGAAGTCAACCTTCGTTTGCCGAAAGTTCCATATAAGGAAACGATTCGAGGGAAGGCTCGAGTTCAGGGCAAGTACAAAAAGCAAACCGGTGGTCGCGGCCAGTACGGCGATTGCTGGATTGAGATTGAACCTCTGCCAAGAGGTGAAGGCTTTAAGTTTGTAGATAAGATCGTAGGTGGAGTAATTCCCAAGCAGTTCATTCCCGCCGTTGAGAAGGGTATTGTTGAAGCCGCTCAGGAAGGAGTTCTCGCCGGGTATCCGACGATAGACTTCAAGGTTGACCTGGTGGACGGTTCGTTCCATCCCGTGGATTCTTCAGAACTGGCATTCAAAATAGCCGGTTCGATGGCATTTAAGAAAGCAGCAATGGAAGCGAAACCGGTGCTTCTTGAGCCCATTATGTACATGGAGATAACCGTCCCTGACGATTGCATGGGTGACATCATAGGCGATCTGAACGGTCGAAGAGGCAAAGTGCTGGGCATGGAAGCCAAGGGCAAGAAGCAGATCATTAAGGCTCTCGTACCGATGGTTGAAGTGCTTCGCTATGCTCCGGATCTGCGTTCCATGACGGCGGGAAGAGGCATGTTTACAATGCGCTTCGATCATTATGAAGAAGTGCCGGCTCAACTTCAGGAAAAAATCGTAGAACAGGCTAAAGCAGAAAAAGAGAAGGAAAGCAAATAACACAATTATAAACCGTGACGCGTTACTGACACAGTCCAGCGCGTCACGGTTGTTTTTTTATGGCGGGATAGATTATGAGATGGAAAGCCGCTGTGGTTACCGTAAGCGATCGCTGTTCTCAGGGAATACGAGAAGACGTTACGGGCTCGAAACTCGTCGATATGCTTAAGCAAGAGGGGTATGATGTGGTTGACGTCAGAATTGTGCCCGATGAACGTGATCAAATAGCAAAAGTTCTTCGCGAACTTTGCGACGTTTCGAAGTGCGATCTTGTGGTAACCAACGGCGGAACAGGCGTAAGCCCCAGAGACGTGACGCCTGAAGCGACACGGGATGTGATCGAGAGAGAAGTTCCCGGGATAGCCGAAGCAATGCGAGCGGAAAGCCTGAAAAAGACTCCGCATGCGATGTTATCCCGTGCCGTTGTCGGCATAAGAGGCGAAACTCTCATAGTGAATCTTCCGGGAAGTCCTAAGGGGGCGATAGAGAATTTTGAGGTAATTAAACACGCCATCCCCCATGCTCTGGAAAAGATTCATGGCGATCCGTCCGAATGTGCTGTTAAATGACGGGTGATGAGAGGCACTTACGACCTGGAAAATTCCGGAACATCACCCGTCATTGTGCTGAGCCGTGGTAAATTAACCGTGAACCTGTTCGAAAAATGCGTAACTGTGCTTTTGTGTCACTGCGAGCCTGAGCCTTCTTACACCGTCATTGCGAGGAGCGAAGCGACGAAGCAATCTCGTCATTGCGAACGAAGTGAAGCAATCACCACGCGCCCTTCGGGCGTTCGCAATGACACATACATTCGTCATTGCGAGCGAAGCAATCTCTTGTTGTTCTCCCTTAATGAGATTGCCACAGCCGCCTTACAGCGGCTTCGCAATGACGCCATATTCGTGTCACTGCGAGCCTGAGCCTTCTTACACCGTCATTGCGAGGAGCGAAGCGACG
>CAZWJX010000074.1:0-12715 GCA_964634695.1 uncultured Syntrophobacterales bacterium
CATTGTGTTCTTTTTGAGATTGCCCCGGCTGCCTTGCGGCAGCCTCGCAATGACGAATTGAGGGGATTACCACGAGCCCTTTGGGCGCTCGCAATGACTCTTCGTGGTTGTCATTGCGAGGAGCGAAGCGACGAAGCAATCTCGTCATTGCGAACGAAGTGAAGCAATCTCTCATTGTGTTCTTTTTGAGATTGCCCCGGCTGCCTTGCGGCAGCCTCGCAATGACGGCATTAAGTGTCATTGCGAGCGAAGCGAAGCAATCACCACGGCCATTTCGTGGCCTCGCAATGACTTTCCTTTACCCGTCTAAGCTATACATGAAATACACCAGATCAGTTTTTTCGAACAGGTTCGGGATATGCTGGCAGTAACGTTGAAACTATGGTAGGAAAAAATCTTTGTTGAAACGATAGAACTCCTGTTAACGTCGGGTGTGAAAAATGGCAAAGAATAAAAAGAAACCAGCTCTTCAAGACGAATTGACAGATCTGGAAAAGAGGGAACTTGAGGCGATTCTAGACAGGGTTTCGGTCCAGAGCCCTGATGGAGAATCGTTTCAAAACTGGGTTAATTCTTTAAAAACAGCTTTTTCTCAAAGACAGCGATTTCTCGCCGCTCTGCTTGACGCTCTGAGCAGATCTCCAACAGAAGCAGGTCTGCGCGTGTTCAATGCCCTTAAGGATTGTGTAACAGACAAGAATCTTCGAAGAGTAATTAAAACGGCGGAGTATCGTCTGGAACAGAAGGGGCTCCTGAAAAAGGAAGCAACACCGGAAACTGTAGTGATTTTTTCGGAAAAGACCTTAGAGTCTAAGGCGTTAGAATCCAGTGAAGCCCATCTCTGGCTGTTTCCTGTTTGCGGAAGAGTTTGCGTGTCACTTTATGTGCCTTCCCCGGCTTTAGACAATTACTGTTTGCTCATAGGGAGCGATTTTACCAGGTGGGCTAGTTTCATGATAGGGAAAATTTATGATCCTGATAACACATTTCAGTGCACCGTCCTGAGCGGCGGTAAAAAGGTATATAAAGAAATAACGTCTAATCTGGACGGCATTCCCCATGTTGTCTCGGCTCCTGTTAGTCTTCCTTTTGCCGCTTTGTGTGCCGAGGAGCTTATCAAGGTTTTTCTTAAATCTCGCCGCGATATTGTCTGTCCGCCGGATCTGGCATGGGGGCGCACAATAATCAGTCCATTTATTGCCGATCCCGACCTGGAAACTTCTTTACGAAAGGAACTGAATATTTCGACCAGTGATATTTCGGACGACGAGCAAACGGAGATACCGGCTTTGCTCGAGTCTTTGGGTTCCTTTTGGGCACATTCTGATGCAATGATGAAGTTAGTCGGAAATCTTCTTGAAGTCGTTAATTCGGTTTTAACGTGGGATAGAGAGTCCAAGGTATATCACGTCAGACGAAAGATCCTGGAATTTGTTAATTCGCTGGATGATTTCTATAAGGGACTTTACCTGCAATATCTCATGGCTAATGCTGTGGTTCAGGGAATAAGGTTTGGAAATAAGGCTATGGCAAAGACGATTCTCAATATGGCATCGAACTTTAAAGACGGAAATTACGATCGTTGGGAAGATTTTATTGTGTTGCATTTGTGTGGCGCCATTTTGAATTTTATAAAACTTTTTAAATTCCGGGACGAGATAATAAAGGAGATGATAAGAAAAAATTCTGATTTGATCGTAGTGCCGGAAATAAAAACTTCTTATCCGGAATTGGATAACCTTTCTGAGTTTTTAGCAGACATGTTGACCATGAGGAGATAGGAGTCATGAAAACTTTTCAAGTAAAAACATCGGCCCGGAGTGCGTATGTTGACATAACCGGTGAAGTTCAGCGAGTTGTCACAGAAGCCGGCTTGGTTAAGGGGCTGTGTTTTGTTTATGTGCCCCATACAACGGCCGGTATTACAATAAACGAAGGCGCCGATCCCCATGTTATGGAAGATATTATGAACACTCTGGATCGGCTAATTCCCTGGCATGCTGGCTATAAACACACAGAAGGCAATGCTGCAGCGCATATAAAGACTTCTCTCATGGGAAGCAGCGTAAGTGTTTTCGTTGAAAACGGGAGACTTATGCTTGGGACATGGCAACGTATATTTCTTTGTGAATTCGACGGTCCCAGAACCAGAAAAGTTCATGTCAATTTCGTTAGAACGGAATAAAAAAATGGCGGAAGTGCATGGGAATCGAACCCACCAGGGGCAGCCTTCACTACCCCCCACCGGATTTGAAGTCCGGGAGCCCCACCAGTGAGCTAGGCACTTCCGGCAATAAATTATAGGAAAGGCGAATGGATTTGGCAAGAATCAATAGGGAGATTTTTCTGACAGGAGTGAGAAATGGATCTTCAAGAACTCGTTCAGGGTATTGAACCGGCGGATAAATCATGGGAAAACCGCGCATGGGAAAGACTGAGATCGCAGATCAGGCCACGTGATTCGCTTGGACAACTGGAAGTTATTGCGGCAAGGGTAGCATCCATTTTCAGAAGCTTCGACATTGATCTGAGCCGAAAAATTATTTTTACCATGGCGGGTGATCATGGAGTGGCCGAAGAAGGCGTCAGCCTCTATCCTCAGGAAGTAACGGCCCAGATGGTTTTTAGCTTTGTTCAGGGATGGGCAACGATCAATGTTCTTGCAAAACACGGCGGGATCGACGTCCGTGTAGTGGATATGGGCGTGAAATCTGATATTCCTCCTGAATGGGCGGTAATAAGGCGAAAGATCAGAAAAGGAACCGGCAATTTCACTAAAGGCCCTGCAATGACAAGAGAGGAAGCTGTTCAGGGCATACTTGCAGGAGCCGAACTAGTGATAGAAGCTGTCAAAAACGAGGGCTATCGACTTATAGGCACAGGCGATATGGGCATAGCGAATACAACACCTTCCGCCGCTATTTTTTCTGTCCTGGGACGGAAATCTCCGGCCGAAGTAGCAGGACGTGGAACAGGTGTTGATGACGAAGGGTTGAAAAGAAAAATATCCGTCATAGAGAAGGGCATAGAAATTAACAGACCCGATCCGTCCGATCCTGTTGATGTTCTTGCCAAGGTAGGAGGATGCGAGATTGCCGGCCTTGCTGGGGCTGTTCTCGGAGCCGCATTCATGAAAGTGCCCGTAGTATGCGACGGTTTTATTGCTACGGCCGGGGCACTTGTAGCAATCCATCTGGTTCCTGCGGCAAAGGACTATCTGTTTATTTCCCACAGAAGCCAGGAAAGGGGCCACAGCGCCATGATTGAAACCATAGGCATTCGTCCGGTGCTTGATCTTGAAATGCGGCTTGGAGAAGGCACGGGTGCGGCTCTTGCCATGCCAATTGTTGAAGCGGCGGTTAAGGTTTTGAGGGAAGTTAAGACTTTTGAAGAAGCGGGGGTCAGCAAGAGCTCTTGATGTGTTTTCCTGATGTACTAATCCCCACGATTTGCCGAAGATGTTTTTGCTCCAGGTCGTTGAAAAAGATCGGTCTGGCCGGACTATTGTTGTCCTGCATGGTGCTTTTTCCGTCGCCCTCCCTGGCCATTCAGCTTCACGGCGATCCAGAAGGATTGTATGCTCATCAAATTGCGCATCTTTTCTTCATTGCTTCTATGGCAACGCTTATTTACTGGCTTGTAAAAATGAAGCTTATCCTTCGCCGTGGGTGGCGGTTTATTGCGCTGGCGGCAGTCTTTCTGATCCTCTGGAATCTGAACGCCTTTGTAGGGCATGCCATCGAGGGAAGCGACGGCGTTGGGATGGTGGTTGATGGCGGGTGGCTAAAAGGAACGGTCAGGTTTACTCTGCTTAACGACGGGATAGCGGTTCTATACTACCTCTTGAAACTGGATCATTTGCTCTGCGTGCCTGCCGTTATAAGCTTATTCTTAGGACTTCGGGAGCTCCATTCGGCGCCATGAGTTTTCCCTTCTTTCCGCTCTGGTTTGTAGATGTTTTCGGGTCATTTTTGATGGTTGTCTTTGGTATTCTCTGTGTGGTCAAATCTTTTTCTCTTCACAGAAAAGATCCTCGCAACGTCATCTGGGCTTATCTGCTCTGGCTTTCAATGGCTCTCGCCTTTTTTGCTCTCTCCCGATCCATAGGCCACATAGTGCAACACCTCTTGTCCATTGCAGGTTATGCTCACTACTGGGAAGTTCTCCGACCCTACAGCGGCTCTTTGAATACGATCGCTTTTATCGTGGGTGGTTCGGTGACGCTCTTTTTCGAACGCATATGGGGCATTTACCACCAGATTATGAAAGATCAGGAAGCTCTGAAGGAAGCCCATAGTCAGTTGACTTTCATCAATAGACATCTGGATGAACTGGTACGGGAGAAAACGAGAGAGCTCATATCCTCTGAACGAAAATACAGGCGTCTTTTTGAAAGCGCTCAGGAAGTTATCGCCATTGTTTTCCGGGATGGCACCATTGTGGATATGAACCCTGCCGGTTTGAAGCTTTTTGGATTCGATCGAGATAGTATTGAGAAAGAAAATCTCAAAAATTTTTTTTATGACAGGACAGAATTTGATCGGCTGCAGTATGTGCTCGAAAAGGAAGGCACAGTAAACAACTGGGAATGCACGATACGAAAGCCGCATAGCGAAGAAAAACTGATTATGCTGATTAGTGGAACGCGGGAATCGGAGCACGTAGAGCGTTATGTTCTCTGGCTCAGAGATATAACCCAGAGGAAGTTCATTGAACAACAGCTACTTCATACCGATAAGCTTTCGTCCATAGGAAGGCTTGCCGCCGGCATTGCCCATGAAATTAACAATCCTCTGGGAATTATCCTGGGATACACTCAGTTGCTTATCAAATCCGAGCCGCCGGACTCGGAACGCTACGAGGATCTTAAGACAATAGAAAAGCACGTCAGGATGTGCAAAACCATCGTAGGGGATCTCCTGAAGTTTTCCAGGATGACCCCCACAGAAAAACAACCCGGGGATATTCATGATGTGATCGATGAAGTAATTGCCATGTTACAGTATCATCTTGACGTATCTAATATTGTGATTGAAAAAGACTTTGATCGTTCTGTGCCGGAATTTTCTTTCGACTCCGCTAAGATGAAGCAGGTTTTCATTAATATGCTTATGAATGCTCGTGATGCCATAGGAAGTCGGGAAGGGCGAATTTCTGTAAGAACCAGGTTTAAAGATAAATCGGTGCGGATCTCTATTGAGGACAACGGTGTCGGTATACCATCTGATCAGATCGACAAGATATTCGAACCCTTTTACACAACCAAACCCCCCGGTAAAGGCACCGGGCTGGGGCTGTCGGTGAGCTACGGGATTATTGCCGACCATGGAGGTAACATTTTCGTTGAAAGCACGGAAGGACAGGGAACGACTTTTACAATCGTCATACCCATTGATTCCCGTAGCGATTACAATAGTGCTGGATAGTTCACTCCGTAAAGGTAGCAATCATGGAAGAGGCAAAAATTCTGATTGTTGATGATGAACCTGATTTTTTAAGGCTTCTCAAGCGGCTGATCCGTGCAGAAATACCGGAATGCGAAGTTCTTACTGCCGAGTCTGGTTCTAAGGCGGTAGATTTGTTGAACCAGCAGGAAGTGGATGTGGCCTGTATCGATGTGAGAATGCCTGACATGGACGGCTTTGAGCTTCTCGCCTTCATCCGCTCTAATTTTCCTCTTACGACCGTCATCATGGTTACAGCTTACGGTTGCATAGAAGTGGCCGTCCGGGCAATAAAAGAAGGAGCCTATGACTTCATAACTAAACCGCTCGAACAGGACGTTTTTTTGCTCACGCTGCGAAAGGCTCTTGAGAGAGAAAAGCTTCTTAAAGAGAATCTCCGCCTGAGAGAAAGTATCAAACACTATGAAGTCTTTCAGAACATAGTAGGAACAAGTCCTGCTATCAGGCGAGTGTTCGACGCAATACGTATGGTTGCACCCACAGATGTAACAGTGCTGATCAGAGGTGAATCGGGGACGGGAAAGGAGCTTGTTGCAAGGGCGATTCACGAACTGAGCGATCGCAGAAACAGGCCCTTTGTCGCTGTTAACTGTCCCGCCGTTCCCGAACATATTCTGGAAAGTGAACTTTTCGGCTATAAAAAGGGAGCTTTTACGCACGCAGTTCAGGACAGGAAGGGGCTGTTTCAGGAAGCACAGGGAGGCACCATATTTCTCGACGAAATCGGCGACATCCCGATGAGTATTCAAACCAAGCTTCTTCGTGTCCTTCAGGAGAAGGAAATAAAGCCCCTCGGAGATACTCGCACCGTTAAAGTGGATGTGCGGGTCATTGCATCAACCAATCAGGATCTGGAGCGCAAGATAAAAGACGGGACGTTTCGAGAAGACCTTTTTTACAGGCTTAACGGGGTGCCAATCTTTGTGCCGCCGCTAAGGGACCGCCGGGAAGATATTCCTTTGCTGGCGGAGTTTTTCCGCAAAAAATACACGGAGAAATTCAAGAAGGGAGTTAATACCATATCCCCCGAGGCAATGAGGCTGCTTATGGATCGGGAATGGAAGGGAAATGTTCGAGAGCTTGAAAACACGGTCATGCGAGGGGTTCTCTTCTGCACAAGTGAAGAACTTCTACCCGGTGATTTAGGGCTTAATGATCATCAGGGAAGTAAGGCATCCGTTGTTGAAAGCTATTTACCGGAAGATACGGCTGAACTCTCTTACCGGGCGGCAAAAGAGAAGGTGATGCAGGAATTCCACAGACGTTTTTTCGGGCGCTTGCTTTCCATAACAAACGGTAATATCTCTCAGACGGCAAAGCTTTGCGGTATTGAGAGGCAGGCTTTGCAGTATATCCTTAAGCGCTACGGCATAAAGGCTGAACTTTACAGGCGCGATGAGAATAACCATGGCGACGAAATACGGAGTTAAAGAAGCCTGCGAAATGCTGGCTATTTCGGAGAAGGAGCTTTTTGAAGCCATCCGTTCCGGAATCCTGCCGGCTGAACTTGAAAACGACGAATGGCGCATTCCCGAATGGGGAATAAAAGCTTTCCTCCGCACCCAACGAGTGCTGGAAAAGCTCGATGGGAAGCAAAAGGGCGACCTTCCGGAAAGAGAGATCCTTAAAATTATCCTCGATCGAGTTGAACTGATTCTCGAACGAAGCGAACAGGAAAAGGTTATGCTGGAGCTCATAGAACATAATAAAGAGCTTTCCCGAAGGCTTTTCGAGCTGGAGGAAGCGCTCAGAAAGCGCGATGCGGAACTGGAACGTATCAAAGCCGAATTTTCAAAGGAGCTTCAGGAACGAGAGGAAAGCCTGAAGAAAACTTTTGATGAAGAACGGCGAGCTCTCGAAGAGCAAATAAGGGAGCTTGAGCGGAAGCTTTCTCTCCGACAGCTACGGAACGAATCATACGAGGATTACCGGCTACCTTCCGTGGTAAGCGAAGGAAAAGACGAGAGCAGTTTCTGGCGGCGTTTTGTAAAAATGCTGACGTGGGACTGAGTTGCTATTATTTTACAGGTCAGCTTATTCTGCGGTGGATGTTTTGTGGAAGTTTACCGTGTACAGTCACAGCTTTGAAGCGGTAAAACGGGCGCACAAGGTGTGGTCTGGAAAAAACATGCCCGGTATCGGATGTAAAATGCATGCATAAAAAGAGGGTGGTCATGGAACTGCAGGAAATGCTTAATCGACTGAGGCTCTTAATTCTGGAGCGCTCTTTTCAGTATTCAGAGACCCCGATTTTCAAGCTTGTTCATGGAGGCATGAGCAATTTTTATTTCAACTGTAAGAAAGTTACACTCACGCCCGAAGGACAGTATCTCATTGGAAACCTGATATTCGACCGGATAAAGGATCTCCAGGTTAAAGCGATTGGAGGGCTTACTCTCGGAGCCGATCCTATAGCCATGGCGGTCTGCTATACGTCATGGCTCAGGCAAATGCCCGTTAGCGCCTTTGTGGTCAGGAAAGAGCCCAAAGGGCATGGGGCCATGACCCAGATTGAGGGAGATCTCAGGCCGGGGGATCGAGTGGTCGTTGTGGACGACGTGATAACTACCGGTGGGTCAACGATAAAAGCCATTGAAGTATGCCGATCTGCCGGACTGGAAGTTTGTAAAGTCATCGTTCTGGTAGACCGGGAAGAAATGGACGGCAGAGCTAACATAGAAAGGCTGGTGCCTGATGTTGAAGCGCTCATTACGCGAACCGAAATAATGAGGCTATACGAACTACGGCGCCAGGCTTTGCTTTCGTAGAAACTCAGGATCACCGCAGGGGCGCGGCGCCGTGCCCTTACCTCTATCCGTTCGTTGTAATTTTTGCACGAAGGGCTTTCATCTGTTTAAGCTTCAGATGAAAGTAGAACAGCCTTGTGGCAATCATGGCAACAATAAGTCTGGGAATCCAGAGCCATAGTGGTGGAAGTCCGAGAGGCAGAAAAAGCGTCGGGTCTTCCACCATCGAATGGTTTATGGCGACGGATAATTGAAGGGCTTCCAGTTCTTCAGGGGGAATCTTCCCGTTTTTAGCTTCTTCCACAATTACGGCACCTCCGTAAGCAAGTCCAAACACCACAGCCGTCATCCATAACAGCCCTACGCGTTCAGACAGTCCGAGCAATTTTAAAATGGGCTTTGTCGCTTTAACAATCGGTTCGATCCATTGCTTTGCCTTTGCGATTTCCAGAAAGATCATAATACCCATGATGATGAAGAAGATCTTGAAACAGAGTTTTCCAATGCTGATTGCCCAGCTTGTGGTCATTTCCAGGAAACTCTGGTTAGAAGCCAGACTGGCAATATCCAGCGAAATGTTTTCGCCGTGACGTCCGGTGTTTATGAAAAAGCTCAGGACAAAAACCGTTGCCAGTGCTGCTGTAACACGCACGGCAATTGCTTTCCATGCTTTAATGCCGGATTGAGCCTGAATGACCGTCTCCTGAATCATATTGTGACATATCAGGATGGAATTGGCCATAAGGATCATCTCTCCCGTCGTGAACGGTAGCACTGACATGGCGGCAATCCCACCGTAGACGCTCGTAAGAGCTCCAACGAGTATGGGTATGGCGCTTATTCCCGGAAGACCCAGAATGTTCATGAGAGGTGACAGGAGGATGGAAAGCTTTCCGAGAACGCCGAGCCATGAAAGCACCGCCGTCAGGTAAGAAATGGGAAGGATGATTTTTATCATCCAGATAAAGCCGGAAAAGCCTTTCTTGATCCCGTTTATCAGAACTGTTTTGTCCATATACGAACCCTATCTACCGAATGCGTCATTGCGAGGCCACGAAGTGGCCGTGGCAATTCCCCTACCACCGTCATTGCGAGCCCGCCGTAAGGCGGGCGTGGCAATCTCTACCGCATCCGTCATTGCGAGGCCACGAAGTGGCCGTGGCAATCTCTTTTTTGCCACAACAAAGAGATTGCTTCGCCCTCACTTCGTTCGGGCTCGCAATGACGAATGTAGACATGGGTGGGGACAGTGACGAAACTACTTCACTGAGTTCGCAATCACTGGGCTGGTTCACAAACATAGCAACCACTGGGGATTGTCCCTGCCGTCCCACGGGCTCTCATCCGCCATCCATCATCGATTTACCATAATCGCACCATGGTCTCAGATCGCACCTTCCGCATCCGGGCTTCTTTGCCGTGCATACTCGACGTCCGTGCAGAATCATAGCGTTGCTGAACCATGTCCATAACGATCTTGGCACCAGATTCATCAGATCTCGTTCGATAACTTCCGGATCGTCGGACTTGCTTATGCCTATTCTATTGATCACTCGTTGCACGTGACGATCTACAGCTATGCCTTCCTCAATGCCGTAAGCATTTCCAAGCACCATGGCAGCCGTTTTCCTGCCAACGCCCGGGAGCTTTGTTAATTCTTCGATGCTCTGGGGCACTTTGCCGCCAAAGTTCTTTTCCAGCATCGTCGCACAGTTTTTCAGGGTTCGGGCTTTCTGGCGGAAAAATCCAGTCGGGCGAATGAGTTCTTCGAGCCGGTCGAGTGGCATGTCGATCAGATCCCCCGGCGATTTGACGTGCTTGAAGAGTTCCTTCGTCACCTGATTGACCCGCTCGTCTTTACATTGGGCCGACAGAATCACGGCAACAAGAAGTTCAAAGGGATTAGAAAAATTCAGCTCCAGGGGCGCTTCGGGATAGTTCTTCTTCAAAGCCCCGACAATACTCTCCACCCTATCTTTCATATCTCCCATGACTTTACCACTTCAATAAGGGTTCTCATGCCAAAAGCCGTTGCACCTTTAGGCATCTGGAACCACGGCTTTTCTGCCCAGGCTGGACCTGCAATGTCTATGTGTGCCCAGGGGATCTCCTTCGGAACGAATTGCTTCAGGAAGATTCCCCCAATAATTGTCCCGGCTTTGCGGTTTCCAACGTTTTTAAAATCGGCGACGTCACTTTTAATGTCTTCGGCGTAAAAATCCCACAACGGTAGCGGCCACAGCTTTTCCCCGACTCGCTCACCAAGCTTTATTATCCGTTCAACGGCCGCATCGTTATTTCCCAGAATACCGGCCACCCGGTCACCAAGAGCGATTATGCAGGCGCCGGTGAGAGTTGCTAGATCAACAATCAGAGCGGGTGAATAATTCTTTACGGCGTAGGTTATAGCATCGCAGAGGATCAGCCGCCCTTCAGCATCGGTCGTTATCACTTCGACCGTCTGTCCGGATAGCGTTTTCAGAATATCGCCGGGGCGATAGGCTTTTCCATCTGGCATGTTTTCGGCACAGGGCATCACGCCGACAACTCTTCTGGGAGGTTTAAAGGTTCCCACCACTTCCATGGCACCGAGAACGGTTGCGGCTCCTGCCATGTCATGTTTCATGAGCTCCATGCCTGATGCGGGTTTTATGGATATGCCGCCCGTATCAAAGGTTATTCCTTTGCCGACGAAGACCAGAGGCTTTTCGTTCTCGCATCCCTTCGGGCAGTATTCCAGAATTATTACATAGCCGGGATTGGCGCTTCCCTTAGCAACCCCTACAAAGGCGCCCATTCCCAGTCTCTCGGCTTCGTTCTGGTCGATAATAGTGCACTTGAGATCGAGCTGTTCGGCTATGGCTTTTGCCTCTTTCACAAGCCTTTCAGGGGTGACTTCATTGGACGGAGCATTGATAAGGTTGCGGGCTCTCACCATCCCGCCCTGAATATACTTTGCGTAAGCTATGGCATCGAGGATTGCTCCGTCAGGTTCGCCTTCAAGGAGAGCCACCTGCTCTTCAATTTGCTTCTTCGGTTCCTGATCTTTTGTTTTGAATTCCCTGTATTCGTAAGAAACCGAAAATCCTGTAAAGAAGAGTTCTCTCAGGAACCAGTAAGGGTTATCGGTAATAAGTTCAAAGGTAGGGAAGGGCATCGCTACTTTAGCAATATTTTTTTCTGCAGCTTCCCGGAATGCCTTAGCCCATACGGAATAAAGGACATCAGGAGAAAGTTCTTCTTTCTTCCCCAGCCCCACAAGCACAATCTTTCTAAATGGAGCATCAGACGGGCTGTAGCCAACCAGCACCTGTTCTTTTTTCGCCTCGAAATCGTTCCACCACGGCATTTCCTTAAGCCACGGCAGGTTCTTTTCTATCCACCTATGTTGCAACAGATCGTTTTTTGCCTCTTCGGTGGAAAAAAGCATCAGGGCATCAGCAGAACCTTCATATGGTTGAACCTTCCACGAAAATTCCATCACTATCCTCCCCTGTATTTGAATTTCTGAATAGTGGTCTTATACGGGGTTACGAATCTAAATCGGCATAGCCATCGCCGTTTCCGTTTCTCCGTCCCAGTAGAATAACTTCCCCGCGTAGAGCGGATTTCTATTTGTAGCAAGCCTTATGGCTTCGTGAATCTGGACGGAAGCGATTATAGACACCACGGGGACCAGAGTGCCCAGTTCTTCCTCACGCTTTTCCGTTTCCTGACTGAATCCGGTGTAGATAGAAGCCAGTCGAGGAGGATCCTGGGGCATAACGGTCGTAACCTGTCCCCACCAGCCCCGAACGGCTCCATGAACGAAGGGTATCCCCCGTTGCCTTGCTTCTTTTTCAGCGCGGATTCGGTCCGCAGGGTTGTCAAGTCCATCTATAACGAGATCAACGTCGTTGAAATGCGATGGACTGACCGGTTCTTCCAGAGCTTCTACTTCAACAAGGCAGTTTATCCTGGAAACCATTTCCTTTGTGGAAAAAACCTTGCTCCGAAAGAGTGTATCTTCAATACAGAATGGCTGACGGTTCAAATTTGAAGGATCGAACCTGTCGGGATCGGCTATCCTGATGAATCCAAACCCAAGGCGGGCGGCAAGCTGTATGATATGCCCTCCGAGTCCTCCACAGCCGCACACGAGAATTCTTGTTCTGCAAATACGGGCCTGATCGTCTGCTGAAAGTATTCCAAGATTTTTGGCATACCGTTCCGGAATCATGCCCTTTTCTATCATCCGGGCTGCGGCTTCGCCCACAGGAATTTTCAAGCTTCTGGAGAGCGATAGAACTTCCTGATCCGGTATTTCGATCATGGACTCTGCCCCTTTTTGTTATCTTATTTTCAGCGTAGCGAGCGCAATAAGGGCGAGAATGCCGGATACGATCCAGAGCCGGACTACAACCTTGGGTTCTGCCAGTCCTCGGTATTGCAGAGCGTGATGAAGAGGGGCTCTGGTGAACAGCCGTCTTCCGATGAGCTTTACGCCGATTTTGTCCTGGATCT
>CAZWJX010000075.1:0-1962 GCA_964634695.1 uncultured Syntrophobacterales bacterium
AGCCTGTGCGATAGAGGCGACATCGGCGGCATAGCCTATCCACTTCATCCCGAAGTGAGAAAAAGCGCCATTTTTATCTATGACGGCTACGATGGTGGAATCGGCATTTGCGAAAAGGCGTTTGACATGATAGAATCCTTGTTTGAGAAAGTCATACACCTGCTGGAATCCTGCGACTGCGCCGAAGGTTGTCCCGCCTGCATTCATTCTCCACGCTGCGGCTCGGGGAACAAACCACTTGATAAGGAAGCGGCGAAGGAAATAGCAAGAGCCCTTTTTGGACAGGTAGAAGACGATACCGAAACCGGTGAAAAAGGCGACGAACCAATTGAATTAAGGGAGACACAAAAGGCAAGCTTTGCTATCAGGCGAGAATCCTTTGAAGGACGGGCAAACATTGGCTTTCTCGATCTCGAAACTCAGTTTCTTGCCCATGAAGTAGGCGGCTGGCATAACGCTCACCTCATGAGAGTTTCCGTTGCCGTGCTCTACGATGAACTGGAGAATTCTTACTTCGTATATCGAGAAGAAGAAATTGACGAACTGCTCTCGCGCCTTTCTCGATACGATCTCGTTGTCGGGTTTAACATCATCGATTTTGATTACAGGGTTCTTGCGCCCTACAGCGCCGGAATCGATTTCACTGACCGATTCCCTACTCTGGATATCCTCAAAGAGTTCAAGCGCGTTACGGGACGTCGAGCTAGCCTCGATCATCTTGCTGCTGTAAACATAGGGGAATGCAAAACCGGTGACGGCATTCAGGCAGTAAAATGGTTCCGGGAGGGGAAATGGGATAGTCTGATTAGCTATTGCCGTCAGGATGTAATGATAACTCGAAAGCTTTTCTCGAGAGGACTTAACGAAGGCGGGCTTTACTATCTGGACAAAGACAGAAAGCCCAGATTTGCGCCATTTTACTGGTCTCTGGAGAATCTGCTCAAAAGAGGGGGATCCAATGAACGCAAAAGATGAACCGAACGAGATGGAAATACGCACTCACTGTAGCCGTATGGATCACGGTGGCTGCGGGCTGATCGTAAAAGTAAGAGATGGTGAAATTGTAAGCATCAAGGGAGATCCTGATTCCCCACGAAGTAGAGGCTACCTATGCCCCAAAGGGCTTGCTTCTCTGGAAAAGCTCCGTCATCCAAAACGACTCCGTTTTCCTATGAAGAGAGCTGGAGAACGAGGATCTAATCAGTGGAAGCGTATTAGCTGGGAAGAAGCGCTGGAGATAATCTCGGAGAAATTTCTCGAAATCAAGGAACGCTACGGAGCAAGAGCCGTCTGCTTCTGTCAGGGAATGCCTAAGGGGCTTGAACATTTCGTGCTAATACGGCTTGCAAATCTTTTTGGATCGCCAAACGTGGTATCCGTTCAGGATGTATGTCATGCTCCACGGGAGGTTACTGGGCTTCACGTATGTGGTTTTTATCCGGTAGCGGATTTCCGCCACAAAAGCAGTCTTGTGATCCTCTGGGGAAGTAACACAACGGCAACAAATGAAGAAGGAGTCTTCGCAAAACTTCTTCTTGATCAACTCAGGGAAGGAACAGCTCTTATCATCGTGGATCCGAGAAAAACCGATCTTACAGACAGGGCAGCTCTCCATTTACAGCTCCGCCCCGGATCTGACACGGCTCTTGCGCTGGGGATGATTAAAGTCATCATCGAAGAGGATCTCTACGATAAGGATTTCGTAGCCAACTGGACAAACGGTTTTGGCGAACTGGCGGACTACGTGAAATCATATTCTCTCGAAGAAATCGCCCAGATTACGTGGGTTCCTGAAAAGAAGATCATAGAAGCTGCAAGGTTATATGCGGCATCAAGGCCGGCTGCCATCCACTGGGGAAATGCAATAGAACAGACTCGAAATAATTTTGACGCGGCAAGAAGTTTGATTGCCCTTATGGCTATCTGTGGAAATCTCGACAGCCCCGGTGGAAATATACAACC
>CAZWJX010000075.1:1972-12587 GCA_964634695.1 uncultured Syntrophobacterales bacterium
GACCCTCCTATTGCTCCCCTCGGAAAGTTCGTTCGGGCATCAAAAGTACCGGAAAAACCAAAGCAAATGATTCACGCTCACTTCGGAACCATACCAAAGCTTATGACCGTTCCGCCAGCATACTTTAGAAAAGCCGTTCTGGAAGGAATCCCTTATCAGGTGCGAGCCGCCTATATGCAGTGCACAAATCCCATCATGACATGGGCAGATAGCGAACTGACCGAGAGAGCTCTGAAAAGTCTGGAATTTCTAGTGGTATCCGACGTTTTTTTGACTCCCACAGCGCTTTATGCTGACATAGTTCTTCCTGCGGCAACCCAGTTTGAATTTAACGACATAGGCCATTACGGGCTGGGACACGGATTCATCGTCGCAAGACCCAAGATTGTTGATCCACCACCAGAATGCCTGCCCGATATGAAAATTCTGAACGAACTGGGAAAACGCATCACAGACCCATCTGAATGGTACGAAGATTACGAAGACCTTCTTAACGAAGTGCTGGCTCCTAGCGGGCTAACGTACCAGCAATTTATTGAGCGAGGCTATCTTGCCGGCGAAGAAAGGTTTTTTAAATATCGGGTGGAAGGATTCAAAACGCCGAGCGGCAAAGTAGAGCTTGTTCTGTCTCAGGCTGTCAAATGGGGCGCCAATCCCCTTCCCGACGGAAGAACTCTTCCCGACACAACCGACAATGATTTTCCTCTGATCCTTACAAGCACAAAGGATCGGTTCTACCTGCATTCATCCTACCGCTGGATAGAAGGCCTGAGAAAGCTCAGCGATCGTCCTTATGCAAGGATCCATCCCGAAACGGCGAAACGCTACGGCATAAAGGACGGGGCTGATGTAGTAATAGAAACACGCCACGGAAGAATTGTTCAGACTGCAAAGATCACAGAATCGGTTCATCCTGATGTTGTCGTTGCCGCTTACGGCTGGTGGTTTCCTGAAATGGAACCGGAACAGCGATACGAATGGAAAAGGTCGAACTTTAACATGCTCACCTCTGCGTCCGAACCCGGTAAGGCTTTTGGCACATGTAACATGAAGGGAATTTCGTGTAGAATTTATCCTGTGTAATGAGGCGGCCATAAGTTATGGAAACTTAGTCACGGCCAGGCTGTGCCTTCTGTACCGTCATTGCGAGGCTGTGCCTTCTGTACTGTCATTGAGAGGCTACCGCAAGGCAGCCGTGGCAATCCCCTCTTTCCGTCATTGCGAGCCCGCCAAAGGCGGGCGTGGCAATCTCATTAAGGAAGACAATGAAAGATTGCTTCGTCGTCCGCCAGAGGCGGACTCCTCGCAATAACGTAGAGGAAAGGGCAATGATGAGATTGCTTCGCCCTTCACTTCGTTCGGGCTCGCAATGACACATTAAAGTGACGCTCCGGCTTACAGTGAGATTTTACGCTGCTTTTGTGATCCTATTGTAGGTGGGTGTTGCAATTCTTTTTTTGTAAAAACAGCAAATATGGTAAAAATTGAATATGGTAAATAAAAAACATTTCAGGAGGATTTTATGGAATGGGAAAAGATAGTGGAAAAAATGAAGGACTTAATCTTAGGTGAGATAAAAGAAGAGTTAAAAGATTTTAAAGCCGCTGTAACAGGACAACTTTCAGGATTTACCCTTGCCATTGAATCAATTAATGCAAGAATGAGTGCACTTGAATCAAGACAGGCAAATATTGAGTCTGAGCTTAGAGATATAAGAAGGTCTATTGACGAAATCAACAAGCGGATTGATGACACCAACCAGCGAATTGATGAGACCAACAAACGAATTGATGACACTAACAAGCGAATTGATGAAACCAATAAGCGTATTGACGAACTCAGAACTGAACTCAAAACAGAGATAATGATGAATACTCAAAGAATCGATGAAACCAATAAACGTATTGACGAGATCAACAAACGAATTGATGAAACTAACAAGCGAATTGATGAAACTAACAAGCGAATTGATGAAACTAACAAACGCATTGATGAACTCAGAACCGAATTAAAAACCGAAATAATGATGAATACTCAGAGGATTGATGAAACCAACAAACGTATTGATGATTTGCTTTTTAAGGTGTCTGAAATAAGAGGGGATCTCAACAGAGCTTTATCCCAAAAAGAGATTATTGATGATATGATGGTAAGAATTCAAAGACTTGAGAGCAAAGTACTGACTGCTGCATAACACCATACACCATACCCCCGCTTTCTGATTGTAATGACGGCTAAGAAGTGTTATCGTCTGTCTCAAGCGGAACAGAGTTGGATGTTTTGGTCTATTCACTGAGCAATCCAAAAACGATCGCAATGACACAAGTGAGAAAGTGCCCATAATAGCGCAAGCTAGAAAGGGGCATCAGTATGGCAAATGATAAACATTTTGAGTAAACTCACAAAAGCCATCGAAGAAAAACTTTTCACCGCCGTATCGATAATCGTATCGATCGAAAACAGAATTCTGGCCGAGTTTCATCTTGGTCATGAAGGAGAACACGAAGCAGCTCTGACACCGGATCATTTTTTCGATCTAGCCTCCCTTACCAAACCACTTGTTACAGCCACAGGATTTATGAAGCTGTGTTCAGATGGGACGATAAGCCTTGATGATCCCCTCTACCGCTTCTTCCCGAAAAGATTCATTCATCCCGAAATGAGACATGTTCCCATCTGGGCTGTTCTCTGTCACGCCGGCGGATGGAAGGACTATGTGCCATTTTACAAAGAACTTATGCCGGTGGTGGAAGGAAGACCCTCTTCAATGCCACCAGAAAAGGTAAAAAACCATCTGTTGAAAGCCCTTCTGGAAAATCCGCCGGTTTACAAGCCTCTCAAGGCTTTTCAATACAGCGATCTCGGTTACATGCTGGCAGGTTTTATAATCGAAGAAATCACCGGAATGTGCCTTCATAATTTTTTCAAAGAACTTGCGAACGATTTCGGGCTTACCGATGAGCTCAGCTATTTTCCTTTAAGCTTTCAACAACAAGGTTACGACGCTAACGTTTCCCGTCGAGCAGTATCAACGGGCTGGAGTGAGTGGCGAAGGAGATGGCTAAAAGGTGAAGTGCACGACGAAAATTGCTTTGCCATGGGTGGGGTCGCAGGTCATGCTGGTCTTTTCGGCACGGCAAGAGCGGTTAATCGATTACTTACAAAACTATATCTTGCGTGGCGGGGTAACGGCACAGAAATTCCCGTTACAAAGGATGTAATCAGACATTTCTGGGAAAGAAGGAAGGAAGTTCCTGATTCTACATGGGCCATAGGCTTTGACACACCTTCACCTCAGGGATCAACGGCAGGAAGGTTCTTTTCTCAGACAAGCGTCGGACACCTCGGCTTTACCGGCACCTCGTTCTGGCTTGATTTGAACGATGGATTCTCCGTTGTGCTTCTTACCAACAGAGTCTATTATCCGAACACGAAAGAACGGATGAGGCGTTTCAGAGAAGAAATACACGACCTTGTGAGGATGGAATATGGCAAAGCGAGATGAGACTCTCTATTTCATGGGCATCGGCGGTGTTGCAATGGGTAATATGGCGGGAGCCTGTAAGGAACTTGGCTACAAAGTGGTCGGATCCGACTCCGGACTATACCCACCCATGAGCACACTCATAGAAAAACTCGGAATAGAAGTGTTCATACCCTACGATGCGGAAAACCTCAGGCAAGTCACGCCGGACAAGGTGGTCATAGGAAATGTCATCCGCGCCACGAACCCGGAAGCCAGATGGGTTCTGGAAAACAAGATGCCTTTCATGAGCATCACAGATCTCATAGAAGAGGTCTTCCTTTCCAGACATAAAAGCCTTGTTGTGTCGGGAACTCATGGTAAAACCACCACCACGGCGCTCCTCTCATGGGCTCTGACCGAAGCAGGACTTGATCCTTCTGCTCTGGTGGGAGGCTTCGTTAAAGCGTGGGGATGTGGATACAGGCTTGGAAAAGGCGGATGGGTAGTTCTTGAAGGAGACGAATATGACACCGCCTTCTTCGATAAAACCCCCAAGTTCTGGCATTATAGACCTCTTGGTGCCATTGTAACGAGCGTGGAATTTGATCACGGCGATATTTACCCGGACCTGCAAGCTATACGTGAAGCTTTCAGACACTTTGTAAGTCTTATCCCGCCAGATGGTTTTCTTGTGCTGAGATACGAAGATCCCCACCGGGAAGAGCTTGCAGAGGCATGCAAAGGGCGAGTCATTACTTATGGCGTGGAAGAAGGAGCAGACGTAAGACTTCTCTCATTCATTCCCGAAGGAGGATCAAGTTTTATAGAATATTCCGGTCGTGGCGGGAAACGGGAATCATTCCGTTTGCCTCTAATAGGAAAGCATAACGCTCTTAATGCTGTAGCTGTTGCAACCGTTCTGGAGGAAGTGGGACTGGATTGCCGGGAGTTTTCGAGGTTTTTTGAAGGATTTTCCGGAGTAAAACGGCGTCAGGAAGTCATAGGTAGATGGAAGCGGGGTTCGAAAGAAATTGTTCTTATCGACGACTTTGCCCATCATCCTACAGCCGTGAAAGAGACTCTACGAGCGGTGAAAAATCATTATGCCCATCAGCGCATCATAGCCGTTTTCGAACCCAGATCCAACACCAGCAAGCGAAGATTTTTTCAGGACGTTTATCCTCAATCCTTTGACGGATGCGACCTTGCCGTTTTAAAAGCTCCGGCTGATTACGAAAGAATTCCGATCGAAGAAAGAATAGATATCGAAGCAATAGTTGAAACCATAAAAAACAACGGGCGGGAAATAGATGCCCGGGCATTTTTTAATGCGGATGAGACGGTCAGATTTCTTTTGGAATCCATTCAGCCGGGAGATGTTGTTGTATTTATGAGCAATGGATCCATGGACAACGTCCCGCAACGAGTAAAGGAAGCACTTGATTAACGACTTGGACGATAAAAACTATAACGGCAGCCCCATGCTGCCACCAACAGAGTTGGAAAAGCAGCCTCGTGCCTGCCATTGACAATGCTGTAGTTGCGGAGCCATGTTTTCTTTTCCGTAATCGTGGGGTCGCGCCCCTTACTCTGTCATTGCGAGACCACGAAGTGGCCGTGGTGATTGCTTCGCTCCGCTCGCAATGACGAATGTGTGTGTCATTGCGAGCCCAGGCGCCTTACCAATTCGTCATTGCGAGCCCGAGCGAAGCGAAGTGCGAAGCAATCCCGCCATTGCGATGGCTTTTTCGTGTCATTGCGAGGAGCGAAGCGACGAAGCAATCTCATTAAGAAAAGAAATGATGAGATTGCCACGCCCGCCTTCGGCGGGCTCGCAATGACAATATCGCAATGACAATATCGGCTGTCATTGCGAGTCCTAAACATAGTGTTTAGCTAAGCATGTCCGAAAGAGAAAATATTTGCCAATTTTTTATTGACCGTTCGGAAGTATAGCTCTTATATGTTAGCCTTGAAATCGGGTGGATAGGAAAGACAGCATGGATAGTGAGCGTACAGCACCGGTCACTGGGGGTAGCGCGAAAAGATACGCCTTTAGAAAGCACGGTTAAGCGCTCGGTCAAATCAGAAGTCAGACCTATCCGGTGTCCGGATATAGCTTGAGCGGCGGAAGAACAATGGAAAAATACCGGAGAACTATTACTCAGCTCGGGAAACCAAGCCCCACACCGGCTTCGCCGGAAGAAGCCGTTCTGGAAACCTTTCAGAACCCCTATCCGGATAAGGATTATGTGGTGAGGCTTACAGCGCCGGAATTTACGAGTCTTTGCCCCATTACAGGACAGCCAGATTTTGCAATCATAATCGTGGATTATGTGCCGGACAGGTGGTTGGTGGAAAGCAAGTCCTTCAAGCTCTTTATCGCAAGTTTCAGAAACTACGGAATCTTTCAAGAGCAGGGAACGGTGTATATTCACGATCGGCTTCGAGAAGCTATGGAGCCAAAGTATTTGAGAGTCATAGGGCTGTGGAACGCAAGAGGCGGCATCAGCATTGATGTTTGCATTCAGAGCGGAAATCTTCCACCAGATTGCCAGCTTCTCCCTATCCCGGTGAGCAGGAAGCTTTCAGAATATCACTGGTAGTTCGCCATCTCACCATTCTTTCTTTTTGCTCGGAACAGATGGCGGATAGTAGTCGTGTCTGAAGTCACGCCGAACCTTCGGGTATATGGCAAATTCTCCGCGACAGCCATTATCAACCCAGATTCCCTGATTGTCATAACCCCAGCTCGTGCCCTGTATACATGGCTTTCTCGAAAATTGCCTTATCAACCTAACCTCGCCGATAAATCCACCTACAGGGCAGTATTGATAACGATCATGATTGCTTTCGCAGACTATCTTTCTTGGCTTTTCTCGCTCACCGTATTCCAGGATTTCAAATTTTGCCCTGCAACCATTGGTTACCCATATACCATAGCGATCCTAACCCCATGTTGTGCCCTCAATGCATGGTGCATCAGAATACTGCTTAATTATTCGCACAGGACCTGTTACTTCTGTTTCGCAAAAACGATAACGTTTATGCTCGCTTTCGCACACAATCACTTTTGCTTCACAATTTGCCGGCCGAAAAAGCCATGAAACGGCAACAACAATTAAGAGCAATGCAGCATTTCGAATAGACTTCATAATCTTTCCTCCGTGAAAGATCATTATTTACTTTTTCTCCGACTTCCCCATAAGTTCTGCATAGGCGCAGATCCTTCTGGCAATACGAATAGATGCTGCATCGATCATTTTTCCATCAATGGCAAGAGAACCTCTCCCTTCCCTTTTTGAAGATTCGTAAGCCTCTACGATCTTCCGGCTTCTTTCTATATCTTCCTCAGATGGCGAAAAAACCTCCTGAATAATCGCAATCTGATCTGGATGGATAGCCCATTTTCCATCACAACCGAGAGCTGCCGAAAGAAGGCAGGATGATCTGAGACCGGCTTCATCTTTGTAATTTCCGTAAGGTGCATCAATCGCTACCAGCCCCGCTGCCTTAGCTGCCATAATCATTCGGCTTAAGGGAAAATGCCACCTGTGTCCTGGATAAAAATCTTCAGCGTCGCCGTGCCCGCTTATCCCTTTAACCATAGCCCCAACAGACGCGGCATAATCAGCAATTCCAAAAACAAGACTTTCAAGTCGCTGTGAGCTGAAAGCAATTTCTTCAACCCGCAAAAGCCCTTCTGCCGTCTCTATGGACGCTTCTAGGCCGATACGCCCAACTGGAAATCCCATCGCCTGTTCGATCTGACTCAAAAAGTAATCTACAGCTCTAACCTCGCAGGGGTGATTAACCTTAGGGATCACGATTGAATCTATAAACTCGCCTGCTTTTTCCACAACCTCTACAAGATCCCTGTAAGCATAAGGTGAGTCCATAGGATTGATTCGAACCGAACGACCTTTGCTTCCCCATTCGCCCCCTTCCTTGAGGAATTCAGCAACCAGATGTCTTGCTCGAACTTTATCATCCACAGGCACACTATCTTCCAGATCAAGCATGACCATATCAACGTCGATATTCTTCGCTTTCTCAAGCATTTTTTCTCTATTTCCTGGTACTGAAAGGACACATCGACGCAATCTAAATGGACGGTCCATGCCCAACTCCTTTGACAATTCCGGGATGACCGACGGGTGGCGATGAATGACAAACTGTATCAGTCATTGCGAGCCTGACGAAGGCAACCGTTCGCAATGACGAGATTGCTTCGCCCTTCACTTCGTTCGGGCTCGCAATGACACAAAAGGGTCTTTCCGCTCCTCGCAACGACTCTTTTTGGCTGTCATTGCGAGGCCACAAAGTGGCCGTGGCAATCTCATGAAAAAGCCAGTGACGAGATTGCTTCGCCCTTTACTTCGTTCGGGCTCGCAATGACACAACAAAAGGGTCGAGCCGTTCCTCGCAATGACGCCTTACATCAGCAATCACACCGATCACCGTCATCGTCCACCCGCGGTAATTCGTCACCAAATCGATTTATTACTTCTTCGCCATATTTTCCCGGATAGCAGCCTGAGCCGCTGCCAGCCGTGCTACCGGAACACGGTAGGGGGAACAGCTCACGTAATCAAGCCCTATCTCATGACAGAAGAATATGGAATGAGGTTCTCCACCATGTTCCCCGCATATACCTACTTTGAGATCAGGTCTCGTTTTCCGACCTCTCTCAACTCCAATTCTCATCATTTCTCCAACGCCTTCACGATCGAGGCGTTCAAAAGGATCATGCTCCCATATTCCTATCTCAAGATAGTGGTGCAGGAATTTGGCAGCATCGTCACGGCTAATTCCATAAACCGTCTGCGTAAGGTCGTTCGTTCCGAAGGAGAAAAATTCCGCTTCCTTTGCAATCTCTCCCGCAGTTATAGCACCTCTCGGAATTTCAATCATGGTTCCGACACTGTAATCAACCCTGATTCCCTTTTCACGAAAGACTTGCTCGGCAACTTCATTGACAACTTTTTTCTGGTTAAGAAGTTCCAGCACATGTCCTACCAACGGAATCATAATTTCAGGACGAACAGGTATACCTTCGGCAGCAATTTCACATGCCGCTTCAATAATAGCTCGAGCCTGCATTGCAGTGATTTCAGGATAAACTATACCCAGACGGCAACCACGATGTCCCAGCATTGGGTTTGCTTCGTGGAGGCTCTGAATCTTTGACCACAGTTCATCGAAAGAGACCCCCATCTTGGCTGCAAGTGTCTGAGCGGTTTTTTCGTCGTTAGGCAGAAACTCATGAAGCGGTGGGTCCAGAGTCCTTATGGTTACAGGAAGTCCGTTCATGACCCTGAAAATACCCTTAAAATCTTCTTTCTGCATGGGGAGGAGCTTTTGCAATGCCCTTTCCCGTCCTTCTCTGTCTTTGGCAAGGATCATCTCACGAACGGCATCAATCCGGTCACCTTCGAAGAACATGTGTTCCGTTCTGCAAAGGCCGATTCCCTCAGCACCAAAGGCAATAGCTATAGCTGCCTGATCCGGTTTGTCCGCATTGGTTCTAATGCCCAGACGACGGAATTTATCAGCCCAGGACATCAATTCCATATAGTTTTGAGCGATGAGAGAGTCCTCAACTTTTAATGTCTTATCTACTATAACTCTAACTATCTCAGAGGGTTGAGTTGGAATCTGTCCCAGAAAAACCTCTCCCGTTGATCCGTCAAGAGAAATCCAGTCGCCTTCCCTGACCACCAGGTCTCCTACGCTAAATTGACGAGCTTTATAGTTGATATCGATAGCCCCGCAGCCGACCACACAGACCTTTCCCATCTGTCTGGCCACAAGAGCTGCATGAGACGTCATGCCACCGCGGCTTGTGAGAATTCCCTGAGCAGCATGCATGCCCCGTATGTCCTCGGGCGATGTTTCCATGCGAACCAGAATAACCTTCTCGCCTCGCTCCGCCCACTCTTCAGCATCAGGGGCATTGAACACCACTCGCCCGGTTGCTGCTCCCGGCCCTGCATTAAGTCCTTTGGCGATCAAGGCTCCTTTTTTGATCGCTTCATTCTTTGCTTTAACATCGAAAGTGGGGCGAAGTAACTGGGTCAATTGCTGAGGATCAACTCTGAGAACGGCTTCCTCCTCGGTGAGAATCCCTTCTTTAACCATTTCTACGGCAATACGAAGAGCTGCAAAGGCCGTTCTCTTACCAGAGCGGGTCTGGAGCATCCATAACTTGCCCCGTTCTATTGTAAATTCAATGTCCTGCATATCTCTGTAATGCCGGTCAAGAAGACGACGGATCTTTTCCAATTCGGCATAAACTTCAGGCATCGCCTCTTCCAGAGAAAGGACGTCATTATTATCACCCTTCTGGGCTTTATTAATAGGTTGGGGAGTGCGAATTCCAGCGACCACGTCTTCGCCCTGCGCGTTTATCAGATATTCACCGTAAAGAACATTTTCTCCCGTTGCAGGATTTCGAGTAAAGGCAACCCCTGTCGCCGAATCCTCCCCGAGATTTCCGAAAACCATCGCCTGAACATTAACCGCTGTTCCCATATCAGAAGGAATATCGTTGAGCTCTCTGTAAGCAATAGCCCTTGGATTATTCCACGACTTAAATACGGCACCTATGGCACCCCACAACTGTTCCACAGGATCTTCAGGAAAAGTTACATTGAGACGATCCTTGATAAGTTTCTTGTAGAGCCCGACGAGTTCTTTCAACTCTTCGGCCGTCAGTTCATAGTCATAAGTCACTCCACGGCGTTTCTTAATGTGTTCAAGTATCTCTTCGAAGGGATCAACCTCATCTTTTGCGGCAGGTTTTAAACCCAGAACAACATCTCCATACATAGCGACAAAACGGCGGTAACAGTCGTAGGCAAAACTTTCATTGTTAGCCTGAGCAGCAAGGCCTTTTACAGTTTCATCATTAAGACCAATGTTAAGAACTGTATCCATCATACCGGGCATACTAACAGGAGCACCGGAACGAACTGAAACCAGAAGAGGGTTGGAAGGATCCCCGAATTTACGGTTCATTACAGATTCAACATATCTTAGAGCCTCTTCAACCTGAGGTTTTAGTTCGTCGGGGTATGTTTCGCCGTGAGTATAAAAATAAGAACAAACCTCTGTTGTAATGGTAAATCCCGGGGGGACAGGAATACC
>CAZWJX010000076.1:0-7345 GCA_964634695.1 uncultured Syntrophobacterales bacterium
GAATGGGTTATGCGATAAGGATATACGAGGTTTTCAGAAGTATTGGCGAGGAGCAGGCCAGAATACTTGCTGAGTTTGTTGAACATATAGAGAGCAAAAAGGCTGCAACATCCGAAGAATTGAAAGAAACGAAACTAAGGCTTCAAAAGGAAATAGAACTGGTAAGAAAAGAACTTAGAGAAATAGAACTAAGACTTCAGAAAGAAATAGAACAGGTTAGAAAAGAACAGAAAGAGACAGAACTGAGACTTCAGAAAGAGATTGGCGAAACGAAGGCCACACTCATAAAATGGATGTTTGCATTCTGGACCGGACAGATTATAGCGATAGCAGGGCTTTTGAGATTATTTTTGAAGTAGTGCTTTTGATTGTTTCAAAATGCCGAAGCTAGTTAGCCTGGCTGTTGCGCTACTTGTTGAACGTAACAGAAGAATAGCCCGGTAAATCGTGAAAGGGGAAAAGAATGGGTTATGCGATAAGGATATACGAGGTTTTCAGAAGTATTGGCGAGGAGCAAGCCAGAGTACTCGCTGAATTTGTTGAACATATAGAAAGCAAAAAGGCTGCAACATCCGAAGAATTGAAAGAAACAGAACTAAGACTTCAAAAAGAAATAGAACTGGTAAGAAAGGAGCTCAAAGAAACCGAACTGAGACTCCAGAAGGAAATAGAATCAGTTCGTCTTGAGGTTGAACAAGTAAGGAAAGAACTGAAAGAGACAGAACTGAGACTTCAGAAAGAGATTGGCGGAACGAAGGCCACACTCATAAAATGGATGTTCGCATTCTGGACGGGACAGATTATAGCGATGGCAGGGCTTTTGAGATTATTATTGAAGTAGTGCTTTTGATTGTCTCAAAATGCTGGAGCTAGCCAGCCTGCCTGTTGCGCTACTTGTTGTTGGTTCGTACAGAAGAATAGCCCGGTAAATCGTGAAAGGGGAAAAGAATGGGTTATGCGATAAGGATATACGAGGTTTTCAGAAGTATTGGCGAGGAGCAGGCCAGAATACTTGCTGAGTTTGTTGAACATATAGAGAGCAAAAAGGCTGCAACATCCGAAGAATTGAAAGAAACAGAACTAAGGCTTCAAAAGGAAATCAAAGAAACCGAACTCAGGCTTCAAAAAGAAATAGAACTGGTAAGAAAGGAGCTCAAAGAGACAGAACTGAGACTTCAGAAAGAGATTGGCGAAACGAAGGCCACACTCATAAAATGGATGTTCGCATTCTGGACAGGGCAGATTATAGCGATAGCGGGACTTCTCAGGTTGTTTTTGAAGTAGCGCTTTCAATTGCTTAGAGTCATCTTTGCCTCATTCCGAGGCCTTTTAACCGTCATTGTAAAGAATGTTTTTTGTGTCATTGCGAGGAATATTCATTTCTGTCATTGCGAGGAATACTCTTTTGCGTCATTGCGAGGAGCGAAGCGACGAAGCAATCTCTCATTGTCCTTTCCGCGTCATTGCGAGCCCGAGCGTAAGCGAAGGGCGAAGCAATCTCTTGAGATTGCCACGACCGCCTTGCGGCGGCCTCGCAATGACGGACCCGGTATGGATTGCCACGCGCCTTTCGGGCGCTCGCAATGACAACCCTTTGTGCCTTGAAAGGTTTCATTTGTAGAAAGCGCTTGACATCTTCTCAAAAGTTCCTTATGAAAAAGACCGGAACGCTCGGAGCTTACCTACCCCCGGCGGGTAGGGGAGTGGGCGGGTAGCTCAGTGGGAGAGCATCGGCCTTACAAGCCGGGGGTCACAGGTTCGAGTCCTGTTCCGCCCACCAGGACATCAGAAAATATAAAGTTGCGGGGTCGTAGTTAAGCATGGTTATAACGCCGGCCTGTCACGCCGGAGGCCGCCGGTTCAAGTCCGGTCGACCCCGCCATTTTCTTTGTAGATGTTTATTATCAAGTTGTCCCTTCCTCGATGGATTAGCGAGAATTTTTCGTTTATTTCCCTTGGGTCTTCAAAGATCGGTGGTGTGGGCTAACAGTAAGGTAAAACTTAAGCTGTTTGCCGCCCTGGTATTGTTTGTTGTTTCTTCTATTTTCCGGTCTGTAGGACCCAAAAGGACGGCTCGAAAATAAAAAGACTTGCTATTAAAGCTGCCGTGGGTATAATACTTGGCTCTGGCCGGACGGACGTCCCGGGGCACGGGAACGATCGGCAGAATATTTATAGAACTTAAAGCAAAAAAATATGAACCGGCAGGAGGAAATTGTAAATGAAGAAGAATATCCATCCACCTTACTATCAGGCTGTCATTAGGTGTGCTTGCGGTAATGAAATACATGTCGGATCGACCAAAAAGGAGTTGAAGGTCGAAGTTTGTTCTAAATGCCATCCCTTTTTCACCGGAAAGCAAAAACTTGTTGATACGACCGGAAAGGTGGAGCAGTTTCTTAAGAAGTACAAAGATTACCAGATTCAGGAGTAAGTACGGGGTAGTATTTGCGAGAAAGCTATGCTTGAAAGGCTTGAGGCAGTAGAGGATAAATTTATAAAAATTGAGCAAGCGATGAGTGATCCTGAGGTCCTTGGAAGACCTCAGGAATACCAGAAGCTTGTTAAAGAGCATGCAGAAATCGCTCCCATTGTCGAAGCTTACCGGAAGTATAAGGAAATTGAACGCCAGATTGAAGACAATGAAATCCTGCTTAGAGAAGAAAAAGATCCCGAAATGAGGGAGTTGATAAAGCAGGATATTGAAGAACTGACCGAAAAGAAGGAAGCAACACTTCACCAGTTGAAAATAATGCTTCTCCCCAAAGATCCCAATGACGAAAAGAACGTCATTTTGGAAATTCGAGCGGGGACGGGTGGGGAAGAGGCAGCCCTTTTTGCCGCAGATCTCTTTCGAATGTATGCTCGTTATGCGGAAGATAAAGGATGGAAGTTGGAAGTGCTCGATAAACACGTATCGGAAATGGGGGGCTTCAAGGAAATCATTGCCAGTATTCACGGCAAAGGGGCTTATAGCAGATTGAAGTTCGAACGAGGGGTTCACAGAGTCCAGAGGATTCCAGTTACAGAAAGCCAGGGGCGAATTCATACGTCCGCAGTAACGGTCGCTGTGCTTCCCGAGGCTGAAGAAGTGGATGTCGAGATTGATCCCTCCGATCTCCGTATTGACGTTTTCAGATCGTCCGGGCCGGGTGGACAGAGCGTTAATACCACCGATTCGGCTGTTAGAATAACCCACATTCCGACCGGTATTGTGGTGACATGTCAGGACGAAAAATCACAGCATAAGAACAAAGCCAAGGCACTAAAGGTATTGCGGTCTAGGCTTCTGGATCTCAAACGGCAGGAGCAGGAAACAAAGATCGCACAAGAACGAAGGCAACAGGTAGGAACCGGGGATAGAAGCGAACGCATTCGAACATACAATTTCCCACAAAATCGTGTAACCGACCATCGTATCAATCTGACGCTATATAAGCTTGAAGAAGTTCTTAACGGCTCTCTGGATGAGATTATAGATTCTCTGATCACTTTCTACCAGACCGAGGAACTAAAACGTCTGGATATGTGATGGATCGGTTTTCTCTCAGGCGAATTAAATGAGGCAAAGATGGACTATCCTGAAACTGCTTCAGTGGACTGTGGACTATTTTAGGAAAAAAGGAATTGATTCACCCCGGTCAGAAGCTGAAGTGCTGTTAGCTCATACTCTGGGACTTCGTAGAATTGATCTCTATCTTCGCTACGATCAACCGCTTGATCCTGATGAACTGGCCGCTTTTCGTGAAATTGTCCGTCGTCGGGCAGCTCGGGAACCCTCACAATATATCACGGGACGCCGGGAATTCTGGTCGCTTGATTTTGATGTTAACCCGTCGGTTCTAATCCCGAGGCCGGAAACGGAAATTCTGGTAGAAAAAGCTGTAGATTGTATTCTGGAACGAGGCTACAGACGAGTTCTTGAAATCGGAACGGGATCTGGAGCCATTATCGTTTCCATTGCTCACGAAGTTTCCATACTGGATTTTTGTGTTGCAACGGATCTTTCCTATGAAGCCATAACCGTTGCCCGCAGGAATGCCGTGAAACACAATGTAGCAGACCGGATTAACTTTGTGGTCGCCGATCTCTTTTCCGCTTTTCGTGATGATGTCTCTTTCGACCTTATAGTTTCTAACCCGCCCTACGTATCTGATGAAGAGTATAAGACGCTTCCACCGGAAATACGAAATCATGAACCCGCCATGGCTCTTCTTGGAGGTGGAGTCGATGGGCTGGACAAGATAAAATCCATTCTTGTTGAAGGATGGCAGAGACTCTCCAGCGGTGGCATGATGCTTATTGAGATAGGGAGTAATCAGGGAGATAAAGTGACAGCCTTCTTTAAGTCTATGATTAGCCTCCGAAAGAGCGATAGTCATTATCGTTATGAGATAATCAAGGACTATACCGGGCTGGATCGTGTGTTCTGTGTAGAAAAAACCACGTAGATGAGTATAGTTCCAAAATGGGATGTAATTGCCTATCTAGCTCGTTATTAAAAATCCAGAATCAAACTTGCAGAAGGGTAGGCTGTGGATAAGCTTATTATAGAAGGTGGTAAGCCCCTTGACGGTGTGATTCACATAAGCGGAGCGAAGAATGCCGTCCTGCCGCTTATGGCGTCAACTATTCTTGCGCCTGGGGTGCATCGTTTTGAAAATGTTCCTCGTCTTAGAGATGTTTATACGATGATGAAACTTCTGGGGCAAATGGGGGCTGAAGCCGATCTTAATGATGGAGTTCTGTCTATTGATTCATCCGGCCTTTCCAGCCTGGAAGCACCCTATGATCTTGTGAAGACCATGCGAGCATCCGTTCTGGTGCTTGGACCTCTTGTCGCTCGCTACGGGAAAGCCAGAGTTTCTCTTCCGGGAGGATGCGCTATTGGAGCCCGACCCATTGATTTACACATAAAAGCTCTGGAACTGATGGGAGCCAAAATCCGGATAGAACACGGATATGTAATTGCCTCGGCTGATAAACTTCGCGGGACGGTTTTTACTTTCGATCAGGTAACGGTTACCGGAACGGAAAATGTGCTCATGGCAGCCGTTCTTGCTGAAGGGACGACGGTTCTTGAAAATGCTGCCCGGGAGCCGGAAGTGGTTGCTCTTGCCGATTATTTAAATGCCATGGGAGCCAGAATAAAGGGCGCGGGAACTTATCAGATAGTCATTGAAGGCGTCGATCATTTGACCCCATCAACGTGCACCGTAATTCCCGATAGAATCGAGGTGGGAACTTATCTCGTGGCTGCCGGTATTACGGGAGGACATCTTGTTTTGCAGCCCTGTATTCCTGAACACGTTGAGGCGGTTGTAAATAAGTTGCGACTTGCCGGACTTAAAATTGAAGAACGCGGCGATCTCATCGAAGTCTGGGGACCTGATAGCATCACGAGCGTGGATGTTAAAACATGGCCCTTCCCGGGGTTTCCTACCGATATGCAGGCTCAGTTCATGGCTCTTATGACTCTTGGATCGGGTGTGAGTGTAATAACTGAACAGATCTTTGAGAACCGCTTTATGCACGTTCCGGAACTTAACCGAATGGGGGCTAAAATCAAACTTGAGGGGCGGAGCGCTATTGTTCAGGGAGTGAAGGAGCTCACGGGAGCTCCTGTCATGGCGACAGATTTACGAGCGTCAGCGTCACTGGTTCTTGCCGGACTTGCCGCAAAGGGTGAGACGGAAGTAAGTCGGGTTTATCATCTTGATAGAGGATACGAAGCCCTCGACAAAAAACTGGAAGCTGTGGGCGCCCGAATCAGGCGCGTTAAAGAATAGTGTCCAGAAGCTATCCCTCGGCGGAACTTTCGGACTGTCCTTTTTGTGTGCTCTCTACGGTTCCGAGCTGTTTCCTACCAGTATTATTATAATTTTTCTCACCATCGGTTTTTTATTGTGCCTGCATTTTACTTTTGTCCGAAGAGGTCGGGAAACAATCATCGTCTGGATTGCCTTGATTGCTTGCGGGTTTGCTGTCGGTTACAGGTACTATGAGACCTTGCAGGCTCACAAGAACCTGGAGACTTTCCGGAGACTTCGGGGTTATCTTGATCAAAAAAGTAATGGCGACTCAGTTAATTCCTGGGTCGGTTCCGTAACGAGTTTTGTCGAAAAATATCCTGACAAGGTTATGATGGTAGTTCGCATCGAGAGTATTTTCGATGCGAAAGGGGAAAAGCTTTTTGATGCCGGTTCCGGCTCTCGAATTAAGGTTTACGTTTTTATCAAAAATCCTTTCAGGCAATGGAAATATGGAGATAAATTTACTGCAAGAAGTCCCATCAAAGAGTTCAGGGATTACAGGAATCCCGCTCCTCCTTTTCATCAGGATATTAAAAGAGCGAATCTATGGCGGGGCACTTATGGTTATGTATTTATGAACGATGACAGTGAGGTGGTTCTTCTGGGTGAATCACCTTCTTTTTACTTAAAATTCTTGCAGTGGATAGACACACGGCGTCAGAATTTTTCGGATTATGTGGACAATCGAATTGGCTATCCTGAAAGCGCTTTCCTTAAGGCTTTAACGGTTGGGTACAGAAAGTTCATAGATCCAGTTTGGAACGAACTTACAAACAAAGCGGCAGTTCAGCACCTTCTTGCAATTTCGGGTTTGCATCTGGCATCGGTTGCATTTTTAACCTTTTTGGTGTTTCGATGTGTGCTGAGAAATCTGTGGCCAGAAGTTTTTTTAATCATTCCCGAGCCTATACTTTCCACATTTCTAAGTATTCCCGTGGTATTTTGTTATTCATTTTTGACCGGCCTTGCTGTGCCTACTCAGAGAGCTTTCCTTTTCGCCGTCTTTTTGTTTTGTGGCTCGTTCATGTTCCGTAAGATTGATTTCCTGACGATCTTTATACTTCTTTGTGACATTTCCCTTCTTTATTCTCCTTCCTTTGTTCTGTCTTTTGCAGCGGTTGGGAGCATTTTCTGGGTGGCACTTGCATTGAGACCTGCGTCTGATTTCGAAGCCGGCAGTCAGCCGAAGTTTTCCGGATCACGTATTGGAGAATTTTTCTTGAAGATCAGAAAGGTTCTTTTTGAAACACTGCGAGTAAGCCTTTGCGCTCAGGTCGTGCTGTGCCCCTTTCTGCTCTACTTTTTTGGAAGATTTTCCTGGGCTGGCGTTGCGGCAAATATGGTTCTGGTCCCCTTTGTTAGCTTGCTGGTTCTTCCTGCGTGCCTTCTTCTGCTGGGAGGTTTTCTCATAAGTCCGTATATAAGCGATCTGTTTGTATGGCTTCTAAAAGGAATGATCGCCCTTATGTTGAAAATGATAGAGTTTTTCGGGAGTTGGGACGGACTTGTTTTCTGGGGACAGCCGCTAACAT
>CAZWJX010000076.1:7355-10907 GCA_964634695.1 uncultured Syntrophobacterales bacterium
CAGGTGTTCTGGCAAAACTTTACATACTCCTTTACCTGATCGTCCTTGCTCTGGTTGTTCGAACTATCAGGCAAAGGAGCTTGAATCCTGCCGTGAAGCTGGTTTTGGTTCTGTCCGTGGCACTTTTGTATCAGGGCGTGGTGGTTCTTTTAGAACGTGGAGCCAGTCCGAATCTGGAAGCACTGGTGCTCGACGTAGGGGACGGAAGCAGCACCTTCATAGCTTTCCCGAATGGAAAAACGGCTATCATGGATGGAGGAGGTATTACCGGAAGTTCTTTCGATATTGGACGTCAGATAGTTATTCCCGCTATTATGGCTTCTGGTTTCAGGCATCTGGATGATGTTGTTCTTTCTCATTATCATTACGACCACGCTAAAGGGCTTGAATTTGCCCTGAGATCTTTTCCTGTTGGTCGCTTTATGGAACCTCTGTGTCCTCCTGAAGATGAAATAGCAGATTTAAGCGATATAGCGAAAGCGAGAAAAATTCAGGTTATTCCTTTTCACAGGCTGGCAGAAGTCTTTGAAAATTCTGAATATGGCGGAGTGGATGTGCAGGTTATTCATCCTTCGGTCCAGCGTTCTGCAAGAACTTTTTGTAGGGATCTTAACGGTAGCTCAACGGTTTTGAGACTCAGCTACGGTAGCACTGTGCTTGTTATTCCTTCAGACATAGGAAAAGCCGAACTGAGAGAGCTTCTTCCGAATATTTCCAAAAAAGGCGATGAAGTATTTGTTCTTGTGGCTCCCCATCATGGAAGATGCGGATCGTTTGAAGCAGGCCTGTTTGATATGATCAGCCCAGATGTGGTGATAATTTCTGCAAAGAGAAAAAACCGGGTTCCTTGCCCTGGACTTGTTCAGTGGTGTAAGGAAAGAGGAGTTCACTGCTTTACAACGTGGGATTACGGAGCGATAAGGCTCAAGTCAGACAGGCTGGGCTGGACGATTTACGGAACAAACGATGATGGAACGTCCAGACTTTTGGGGCGTGTCGGTAGGAATCAGGCCGGGAAAGGAGAGGCGCTATGAAGATCTATTGTTTTGGAGACATTCACGGCAACGAAAAGGCTCTTGAGGCCGTTCTTCGCCATATGGACACATTAAAACCGGATGAGGTTATATGCCTTGGCGACATTGTAGGCTGGCTTCCATGGGGAAGAAAAACTCTGGAAAAAGTTATGAAGCTCGGCATACCCTGCGTTGCGGGCAATCATGATCTCATGGTAGCAGGAGCCTTTACCGATCATCGGGATCAGATAGATCGTATGCAGGCAACGGCTTACACGGCAGGAACTCTTGCTGAATTTCCCGACTATATTGAATACCTCTCATCTCTTCCTCTGAAACTTGTCAGAGATTCCCTTTTTGTGGTGCATTTCAGCCCCTTTGATCTTCCAGAGGGCACGAATCCTCCATCCATCAACAATTTTACCTATCTTGATGATGAAAAACTCAGAGAATCTCTTCCGGAATGGGCGAAATTTCCATTCAGAGTGATTCTAAGCGGGCATGATCATCTCCCTGCGCTCTACGAACTTACAAATGCCGGGGATGTTAGAAGATATCCCATAAGAGCCAGAAATTCGGTGGTGGATTCAACTGTGGGTAATAAGGAGATAATAGAAGAAAGGTTCGTCATTGGCGATAAAAGCAAATTCTGGGTTAAAGCCGGGGCTGTAGGCGGTCCTTACAGGGATGGAGTCCCAATGGCTAATGCTGTGCTCTATGATGATTCGGAACAATACATAAGTTTTTACCGTATTCCTTACGACATCAAGGCGGTGGAAGAGGCCTTAAAGGCGCATAGATTTTTCAGAAACATAGAAACCATCCAGAAATACATAAGAACCGTTCGAGCATGGTATAAATAATTAAAAACCCCCTCAAGTACGACTGAGGGGGTTTTCGAGAGGTGGGAGGGGCGCATTTATTGGTTTTAGTTACTTCTTAGCAGCGGTGGCTTTTGCTTTTTTGACTTTTTTTGCCTTTTTAGCTTTTGCTTTTTTGGCTTTTTTAACCTTTTTGGTTTTCTTTACTCTCTTCTTTGTGGCTTTTTTAGCGGGAGCCTGAGCAGGAACAGGGCTTAACTGCTCAGCACCCTGCTGCATTGCAGGTGGTTGCCCCTGTGGCCCCATCGGAGGAGCCTGTTCCTCACCAGCTCCAAATGATGCCCCAGCAGTCATAATAAAACTTGCAGCAACAAGTGCGCTTAAAAACTTTTTCATCCTCGTCTCCTCCCCTTTTTATAAAATGGAATCCTCCCCGCCTCTCAATCTTTTATGACTCCAACCCACCCGTATCCTGTCAAAGGGTACAGGTGGGAAAGATTCATTACTGAACCACTATCATGTTCTTAATAGCTTCAAATTTCTTCTTAGTAATGCCTTTCACCTTCATCAGATCTTCAGGAGCCGCGAAGGGACCGTTCTGGGTGCGGTATTCAACAATTCTTTTAGAAAGAACTTTGCCAATACCGGGAAGCTTCTGCAGTTCTTTTTCTGTTGCGGTATTGATGTTAATAGGCGTTGCAGCTTTAGCTGCTTCCTGCTTCTTTGTGACTTTTTTGCCAGCTTCTGCTTTTGGAGCAGGAGCTTTCTCTTCCTTAGCCGGAGTTGCTGTAGGAGCTGGAGGTGTTACTGGCTTAGCCGGTTGCTGGACGGCGGGAGCCGGGGCCTGTTGTTGAGCCGCCGGGGCCTGCTGTTGTTGAGCCCCTGGAGCCTGCTGATCAGCAGCAAAAGAAAGACCAACTGTTCCCATCAGGAAAAGCACTGAAACTGTTAAACTTAGCAGCTTTTTCATGTTATCCTCCTTGATGACTGTTACTTCCTATATCCCTTCCCACCTCAAAGGTAAAATGAGCTTAATCACTAGTCAGAGCAAATAGCAAAGTTTTATTTGGGATCATAACAACTTAAATTGGATATTTTCACAAAAGTCTTGCCTTTTTTTAATAAATATCGTTGTTTTTCATTTTGTTATCCGCTTATTTTCCATATTTTTGAATTTCGCTGTTGCGTTGGTATCTCGTGACTTAGAATGTGACTCGTTTTCGCAGTATGAGAACTTAAATTCGCAAAAGCCCCTTATTTAATTTATGGTAAAAAGCTCTTTTTTTTCTTGTAGGGCAGGTTAATATGTTTCGGTTCAGGCCTTGAACAAGCAGATAAGCGGAGGGATTGAAAATGCGCTTGTCTTTGACGATTTGTTGTTTATCCGTCTTGATATTTTGCATTGTCGCAAATGCTGCGGATACTTCTGATGATACTTCTAAACTGACTGTCGCTGTTAGCATATCACCTCAGAGATTTTTTGTTGAACAAATCGCAGGAAAACGTGTCAATGTAGTTACGTTGATTCCTCAAGGAGCCGATCCCCATACCTATGAACCCAGACCAAGAGACGTTGCCGAGCTTGAGAAAGCAAAGCTTTATTTTGCCGTGGGCGGTATTGAAATAGAAAAAGTATGGCTGGATCGATTTCAGAAAAGGTTTCCAAATATTAATATAATAGATACTTCTGAGGGAATCGCTTTAAAGGGTGGTCATGT
>CAZWJX010000076.1:10917-12518 GCA_964634695.1 uncultured Syntrophobacterales bacterium
AGATGAGCATAGAGTTCAGGGTGTAGATCCGCATATCTGGCTCTCACCACCCCTTGTTATGCTTCAGTCTCGCACAATTTATCGAGCTCTGGTCGAAGCTGATCCGGATGGAAAAGCAATCTATGATGAAGGTTTCAGCAAATGGATGGCAAAACTTGTGAGCCTTGATACAGAGTTAACGTCAATGTTTGCACCTTTTAAAGGAAAAACTTTCCTCGTTTATCATCCAGCGTGGAGCTATTTTGCCGAAGCCTATGGTCTTCAGCAACTGGCCGTTGAGAAAGAAGGTAAAGCTCCCGGGCCTAGAGATTTTAAAAACTTGCAAGGGCTTGTTGCTCAGCATGATATTAAATTTCTCTTTGTTTCTTCTGAAGTTCCTCAGGTTGCCGAAAAAAATGTTGCTCAGCAACTGGGGCTTGCTGTCGATGTCCTGAACCCGCTCGCATATGACTGGGAAAATAATATCCGAAACGTAGCTGCGAAACTCGTTTCATCCTGGACGACAAAAAAATGATGAGAGTTCTACAATGAATAAGGACACCAAAGTTGTGATACTGGAGAATGTGAGCTTTTCCTACAACGATCACGAAGTCCTGAAAAATGTCAATCTTGAAGTTCCCGAAAGAGATTTTTTAGCTTTAATGGGACCTAACGGGGGAGGAAAAACCACTCTCATAAAGATTTGTGTTGGGCTCTTGAAACCAAAGAAAGGTATTGTAAAGATATTTGGGCTTGAGCCTGATAAGGTAAGAGACAAAATAGGTTATGTTCCGCAGGATACTAATCGCAACAAAGAGTTCCCCGTAAGTGTTTTTGATGTTGTTCTTACCGGTAGGCTGGCAAGGAAAGGTGGTCTGAGGCGATCGGTTTCACCGGAGGATATAAGAAAGGTTGAAGAAATACTGGAAAAGATGCACTTATCTGAATATCGCCATAGAAGGATCGGGGAGCTTTCAGGAGGACAAAGGCAGAGAGTTTTTATCGCCAGAGCTCTTGTAGGCGAGCCCGAGATCCTGTTTATGGACGAGCCAACGGCCAGCGTGGATCCGATGTTCCAGACAGAGCTTTACGAACTTTTGAGGCAGCTTAATGAAAAGCTCACGATCGTTGTTGTGAGCCATGATATGAGCGTTTTGTCATCTTATGTTAAGTCTGTTGCCTGTGTAAATGGTGAGGTATTTTATCACGGAGCTTCTGAATTAACGGAGGAATCCATTGGCAAAATTTATCACTGCCCTGTTGAACTGATCGCTCATGGTGTTCCTCACAGGGTGCTGAAAGAACATCGATGAAGTGTGGACGGATAGCAGCAGGGAGGTTCGCAGTTCACAATAGGGCAATTTACTTAAGAGGATAACATAAATTGGACGCCATTGCGAGGCCGCCTAAGGCGGGCGTGGCACTCTCTACCGAAACCGTCATTGCGAGGCTGCCGCAAGGCAGCCGTGGTGACCGCTTCGCTTCGTTCGCAATATGTGTGTGTCATTGCGAGGCCACGAATTGGCCGTGGCAATCTCTACCAAATACGTCATTGCGAGCAGTCCGAAGGGCGCGTGGCAATCTCTCATAAAAGAAGAACAACAGAGAGATTGCTTCGCTTC
>CAZWJX010000077.1:0-12341 GCA_964634695.1 uncultured Syntrophobacterales bacterium
GCTCGAGCCGTGGGAGCTATAGGGTTCAGCATAGTAATCGGCGCTATAATGCATTTCATATTCAGGAAAGAGGAGCAGGCAAAAGCTGAAGCCGCTATTTATCTTCCACCGGTAGAAGGTGGAAGACCTCTCTGGCAAACCGTGATCTACTTCGCCACGATGGTTGGAATACTTGTTTTTGCCAACTGGGGAAAATCACCTCAGGAAGTGGGAATATGGAACACCATCTATCATGTGAAATGGTGGCTTACGGGACTATGCGCCCTGCTTCTAGGACTGGTTCTTATAATCTGGTACGGTGTTAAGCCTTACAAACCGATTCTAGGCGCCATTGCCGTGATAGTAGCTTCCTTCCTTGCTCCTCACGAACCGCTTATACCATTCTCTGTTGGTATTATCGCTCTCACGGTCACAATAACCACGTCCCGGCGCGAAATGCAGGAATGGTTTCTGAAGACATGGGAATTCGCCTATCAAATAACGCCTCTTTTGCTCTTTGGAGTGCTTGTTGCTGGGGCGCTGCTCGGTCGTCCCGGTTACGAAGGGCTTATTCCCTCTGAGTGGGTAAAGACTCTCGTCGGAGGAAACTCTCTCTGGGCAAACTTCTTCAGCGCTATCGTAGGCGCTTTCATGTATTTTGCCACGCTTACCGAAGTGCCCATAGTCCAGGGACTTCTGGGAGCTGGAATGGGCAAAGGGCCCGCTCTTGCTCTACTGCTTGCCGGTCCGGCTCTGAGCCTTCCCAATATGCTTGTAATACGAAGCGTCATGGGCACAACAAAGACTGTTGTATACGTTTCCCTCGTTGTGGTCTTTTCGACAATAGTCGGAATGATTTTCGGACACTTCTTTGGCTAGTGGATTCACAACTACAAGGGACGCACTCTGTGCGTCCCATCAAAATTTAAACCATTTATCGTCACGAAAACCGTTAGATCCTCCAAAAGCCCTGTTGTTTAAAGCATCCTGAAATCGGCAATTTCCTCAAAAAACTCTTTTATGGTTCTCAGCATGGCAAGTCTGTTATGGCGAATAGCCTCCTCTTTTGCCATAACCAGCACGGAATCAAAGAAAGCATCGATAGCGGGTTTAAGTTCGGCAAGTTTTTCGAGAGCCTTAAAATAATCCCCCTGTTGAGCAAGGCTTCTCACCTGCTCTCTTAGCTTATTGAAGGTTTCCCAGAGTTCCTGCTCCTGAGGCTCTTTGAATAACGACGGATCAACTTCCGCCATCCTGGCAGCCGCCTCTGTCGGTTCATCCTTGATTATGTTCACAACACGTTTAAAAGCTGTTGCCAGGCTTTCAAAATCGGGTTTTTCAACAAACTTCGACAAAGCACCAATCCGCTTTATGTCATCGGGAATTACATCCATTCGCACAGCAAGAGCGGCTCTGACGGCATTTGGTGCATACGGAGCATCAGGCATGGAAGTGAGCATATGCTCCAGCCGTCCTTTGAAAAAGTTAAGCACACCGGAGTAGACATCGTTTTCCGGCTCGGTTGCCCAGCGCTTGAGAAGAGGAATAGCCTTTCGAATAAGAGAAACAATCGAAAGCGGAAGGTTTTTCTCGGCGATGATTCTTATGATCCCTAGAGTCTGACGGCGTAGAGCGAAGGGATCTGCCGTCCCGGTGGGAATCATACCCACACTGAAACAGCCAACGATGGTATCCAGCTTGTCGGCAATACTTAGGATAGAACCGATAATGCCTTCAGGAATAGGGCCTCCGGCTCGATTAGGAAGATAGTGTTCGTAAATGGCCTGAGCCACTTCCGGATCCTCACCCTGCTTTAGAGCATAGTCCCTTCCCATGACTCCCTGAAGTTCCGGAAATTCTCCGACCATACCGGTCACAAGATCGGCTTTGCAAAGTAGTGCTGCCCGGAGGAGCTTTTCCCTATCCGGGGAAGACAAACCCAGAGCATCGGCTATGAACTTTGCAATCTCTGAGAATCTCTCAACCTTTTCCCAGCTTGTTCCCAGTTTGGAATGAAAGACTACCGACTTCAGCTGTTCAACTCGCTGAACCAGAGGGACTTTCTGATCTTCTTCATAATAGAAGCGAGCATCCTCAAGCCTTGCCCTTATTACACGCTCATTGCCCCGAACCACCACCTGAGGATCTCTCGCCACAGTGTTGGCAACAGTTATGAAACAGGGCATGAGTTTTCCGCTTTTATCCACAACGGCGAAGTAGCGTTGATGCTCCTTCATTACGGTTATGGGAACCTCAGGGGGAAGTTCCAGATATTTTTCTTCGAATCGTCCCATGAGCGGCACCGGGTATTCAACGAGGTGGGTGACTTCATCCAGAAGATCTTCGTCCTCTATAACCTGCCCTCCCACTTTAGATGCCAGTTCCTTAACGCCTGCTCGAATCATTTCCCGGCGTTCATCCCGATCCACAATGACAAAAGCCTTGCGAAGCTCTTCTTTATAGCGTTCATAATCTGTCGAAACCGTAATGGGATCCGGTTTCATGAAACGATGTCCGTAGGTAGTGCGACCGCTTTCAATATCGCCGTAACGAAACGGTATAACTTCGTCACCCAGAAGGGCCACAATCCAGCGTATGGGACGGGCAAACGTTACCGTCTCACTACCCCATCGCATGGATTTGGGAAAAGGTATGTGGGCGATGAATTCCGGAAATTTCTCTGCAAGAAGATCTTTCGTGGGAAGCCCTTCTTCTCGCTTTATGACATACAAATATTTACCTTTGGGAGTTTCTTTTATCTGAATCTCTTCGATACTTACCTTCTGGCTTCTGGCAAACCCTTCTGCTGCCTTTGTAGGTGTTCCGTCGGGATTAAAAGCCACCTGATAGGGAGGCCCTATGATCTCCTGAGTGGTGCTTTCCTGACGAAGTCCAACATCGGGAATGAACAAAACAAGTCTCCTGGGAGTTCCGGCAACAACAGGAGAGCCATGGTGTATACGATAATCGTCCATGAAACGAATGATTTGCTCTTTCATGGCTTCCAGAGCGGGATCTATGTACCCCGCCGGTATTTCCTCAGAGCCTATTTCAAGGAAAAATGGCACCCTGTCCATTATTGTAATCCCTCCCTTAACTTTTCCAGTTCCATTATAGGGGCAACCATTGTGGCTGCGCCGTTTCGGGCTATATTGTGGGCAGGCACGAGGCCTACCACCAGGGATTTGTAACACAAAACCTACCCGCAGGGAGATTGCCACGCACCCTTCGGGCGCTCGCAATGACGGGGCAAAGGGGTGTCATTGCGAGTAGTCCGCCTCTGGCGGACGACGAAGCAATCTCGTATCTTGTCATTGCGAGCGAGAAGTACCGTTGCAATAACATCACAAAAAACACACCCAAACATTACACCGACGATTTACGCATCAAGGGGAAACCCATTTCTTCGCGTTGCTTCACATAGCCGTGGGCAACAAGCCGTGCAAGATGTCTTACTCTAGCTATGTATTGAGTGCGTTCGGCAACGCTTATCGCTCCCCTTGCGTCGAGCAGATTGAAAACATGGGAACACTTGAGGCAGTAATCATATGCGGGAAGAATAAGGGCTTTTTCGCTCATGCGAAGGGATTCAGCTTCGTACATATCAAAGAGCTTGAAAAGCATGTCCACATTGGCTTCTTCAAAATTGTAGTAAGACCATTCGACCTCACCACGATGATGGACATCTCCGTAAGTAATCGTGTCATTCCACGAAAGGTCGAAGACGTTATCTTTTCCCTGGAGATACATGGCTATACGTTCCAGGCCATAGGTCAGCTCAACGCTTACAGGATGGAGCTGAATGCCGCCAACCTGCTGGAAGTATGTAAATTGCGTGATTTCCATACCGTCGAGCCATACCTCCCAGCCGAGACCAGACGCACCCAGCGTTGGAGACTCCCAGTCGTCCTCCACAAAACGAATATCGTGATCAAGCGGGTCAATGCCGAGGCTCTTCAGGCTTTCGAGATATAACCCCTGAGAGTCGGGAGGAGATGGCTTGAGTATAACCTGATACTGATAGTAATGCTGAAGACGGTTCGGATTTTCGCCGTAACGACCGTCGGTTGGGCGCCTCGACGGTTCCACATAAGCAACCTTCCAGGGCTCCGGCCCGAGAACTCTAAGAAAGGTTGCAGGATTAAAAGTTCCGGCGCCGACCTCTAGATCGTAGGGCTGTTGAATCACGCATCCATGTTTAGACCAGAAATCATCAAGCGCCAGTATAACTTCCTGAAAATTCATACCTTCTCCTTTCTCCTGATTCTGTGAGCTAAGGGAAGAATTTTTTTGTTTGCCTAACCATTACCGCAAAACAACTTACTATAAAGACTTATCTACACGCAAAGAAATTGTCGAACTTACTTTGTTCATTATGTGCACAGGAGTAGCCGTTACCATCCATAAGATACAGCCCAGTAATTAAGGATTGAAGACATAGATGTTTTCTTGATATAGTGCCGTCGAAAATTTATACCGCAAAGGAGCAAGAAATATGAACCCAGAAAAACCTGCAGGCCACCCTTTTGATCCGGTACTTGAAGTGCTCAAGGGAACGTCGCCCGACGAGGTATGCAAAACCTTCGGAATAAGCCGCGATGAATTGAATCGCAGGACACTGGAATATCAAGAATTCTGTCGCCGTGCTGCTCTTGAAGATTCTCTTCCTGACGGTAAGATTTCCCGTAATGATCCCTGCCCCTGTGGCTCCGGAAAAAAATATAAAAAGTGTTGTATGCCCATTCATGAAGAAATCAAAAAGACTATGCCCAAAGATGAGTTGCTCAGGCGCGAACAGCAGGCGAGAACTAAAAAATGGCTGGAGCAGGAAATACAGAAGGGCTTCGATATGCTCTTCAAAGAAGAATTTTCAAGAGCACTCAAGCACGCCGAAAAGCTTCTTGATAACTATCCCGAAGATGACAGACTGCATGATATTGTGCTGACTTCATGCCTTGTTCTTGGAGACTACGACAGAGCTTTTCATATAGCCCGATCCCGCTGGCAGGTGGCTTTGGAAGAAAAGGAAGCCTTTCAGGAAAGTGGAGTTCACAGGCGAGAACGAGCCGGAAGTATAGTTCACTTCTATTCGCCTTCAACATGGCTTGAAAAATTCTGGATAGCCCAGCGAGCCCGCCATTACAGGGATTATTTCTCAAAGAAACCTGACGCCAGAACAATGGAACTTGTAGCAGAACTAAAGACTGCAAACAACATTAAAAAATTCCCCCAGCGGGACAAGGAAGGCTATGAGGTGAGGAGACAGGCTCTCAGCCCGACGATTGATGCTCTAAAAGCCATTGGATCCGATGCCATTCCTGCCGTTCTTCCCCTTACCTATTACTTTTCTTGGGCGACGCTATTCGTGCCCGAAATCATTCAGTCGGTAGAAACCGACGATGCTCTTAGACTTCTTGCGGAACTGTCCATGTTCCGTTATCCTTTCTTCGCCCAGATGTGCCTTACAGCTCTTGAGTCTTTCGGCGAACGCTCTGTACCCATAATCAGAGAAACAATAGAGCAACACAAAGCCTTTGATGAATTGAAAGTCGGCATAATCATGGTTCTCGGGAAGATCCCCACACCTGAAAGCTTTGAAATATTGACCTCTCTCACAGAACATGAAAATCCCTATGTTGTGAACTGGGTCGCTCAGGCTCTAGCCAACCACCAGAATCCTGAAGCATTGCCATATCTGGAAAGAGCAAAACAGCGACTGGGTGAACTCAGCAAAATCGCCGGTGCTATAAAGGATCTGGTCCGACTGAAAGCGGAGTCGAACTGAGCCAATGACAGGTGAACCTGTCCGAAAAATGCGTAACTGGAGAATGTGTTTACTGTGACATTGCGAGCCGAAGCGAAGGCGAAGCAATCTCGTCAGTGTGTCACTGCGAGCAAAGCGAAGCAATCTCTCTGGTGTAAAAATAAGGGATTGCCACGGCCACTTCGTGGCCTCGCAATGACACCCACATTCGTCATTGCGAGCCGGAGCGAAGCAATCACCCCGGCTGCCTTGCGGTAGCCTCGCAATGACACTCCTCCCAATGACAGAATAAAAAACATAGCCCCGCAAATGACAAGGAACCGGCGCAGGAAACAAACGATGGACGACCGCAGACAAAAAGGTCAAGTATCTGAGCATCTGGTTGAAGAATTCCTAAAATCGAACGGGCTGGATATCATTGAGCGAAATTTTTCCTGCAAAGTCGGCGAAGTCGATATCATAGCCCGGGATTCGAAATATTTTGTCTTCGTGGAGGTGCGTTCGACCGTTGAAGGTTTTATTGTTCACCCTCTCGAGTCTATCACCAGAAGGAAGCAATCGAGAATTATAAAAACCTCCATGTGGTATCTAAAACAGGCCGGTCTTCTTGGCAAAGTCCCTGTTCGGTTTGACGTCGTAACGATTGAATGGCGAAGAGATGGCACACCGGTGATCAACTGGATAAAAGGCGCATTCACGGCATAGACGGCGAAATATGGAATCACGGAAAGGCACTCTGTTTATCGTGTCGACACCTATTGGCAATCTGAAGGACATTACTCTGAGGGCTCTTGATGTGCTGTCAACGGTTGATCTCATTGCCGCCGAAGATACTCGAAGAACCAGAAAGCTCACATCCCACTACAACATTCATAAACCCATGATAAGCTATCATGAACACAGCAGCCCGGCAAAAGACGAAGAAATTGTTTCCAGATTGAAGCAGGGCGAAAACATCGCCGTCGTAACAGATGCCGGCACTCCGGGGCTTTCCGATCCCGGCTTCAGACTTATAAAGCGGGTTATTGAAGAAGGCTTGAATCTTACTGTTATCCCCGGACCTTCAGCAATTTTGACTGCCCTATTGCTGTCCGGATTACCACCTGTTCCTTTCGTTTTTCTCGGGTTTCCACCGCACAGGGGAAGCCCTCGAAGAGCCTTTTTTGACCGCTATAAAGATCTTCCTTTTACCAGAATCCTTTTTGAATCGCCGGTGAGGCTTATCAAGACGCTTGAAGAAATTACCAGGTTATGGGGAAACCCTTACGTTTGTGTTGCAAGGGAACTAACAAAGGTTTTTGAAGAAACCGTTAGAGGATCGGCCGTCGAGGTGATTCAGGTCTTTAAAGAACGCAAAGAAGAAATCAAAGGCGAGATCACGATTGTAGTGGAAGGCGCAAAGGTCAGCGAAGCCCTCTCTTCTAAACATCTGCCGGACTCTGAAGAGTCCCTGAATTCTCTCGATCCTTTAATACGTGAATTCTTGCAGGAAAATCCCTCTATGCCTCCCGGGGAACTGGCAAAGAAAATCGCTTCTACTAGCGGTATACCGAAAAGGAGAATATACGCCCGAATAGTTGAGTTAACCAAAAAGCAGGACGGCCATGATCAGACATAACCCAAGCTTGTCACAACAAAGAGATTGCTTCGTCGCTTCGCTCGTTGTAATGACGCGGGGGAAGGACAATAGGAGATTGCTTCGCCTTTGCTTCGCTCCGGCTCGCAATGCCCCCCCTTTTCCTCGTCATTGCGAGCGCCCGAAGGGCGCGTGGCAATCCCTACCGACTTCGTCATCGCGAGGAAACGAAGTGGCCGTGGCAATCCCTACCGACTCCGTCATTGCGAGGCCACGAAGTGGCCGTGGCAATCTCATAAAAAGACGATGAGATTGCTTCGTCGCTTCGCTCCTCGCAATGACACATGTGTAAGTCGCTCCGTCTCGCAATGACACCCCTTTTCCTCGTCATTGCGAGCGCCCGAAGGGCGCGTGGCAATCCCTACCGACTCCGTCATCGCGAGGAAACGAAGTGGCCGTGGCAATCTCATAAAAAGACAATGATGAGATTGCTTCGTCGCTTCGCTCCTCGCAATGACACATGGGTAAGTCGCCGGGCTCGCAATGACACATGGGCAAGTCGCTCCGGCTCGCAATGACACAAAACATTCTCCGGTTATGCAATTTTCGAAGGGGCTCATAATTTACAAAACGCTTTGACAAACTCGTGATAACAGCTCCGGCAAAAGCTACCTGCCTGCAACAAGGTTTTCAATAGCTTCCATGACCCTGAGGTTATTTATATTAGCGTTTCTTTCTTTCCGAACGAATATGACAGCCCGTTCACCCATTTTTTGACGAACATCGGGATTATCCAGCATCCACGATATGGCTTTTGCGTAAGCTTCGGGCACAGGTGGTGAAACTAGAAGTCCGGTTTCTCCATGCCTGATCACCTGACGAACACCTTCACCATCAAGAGCCACAACAGGGCACCCGCATGACTGGGCTTCCAGATAAACCATCCCGAGAGATTCTTTTATTCCGGGGAAAACAAACAGATCGGCAAGAGAATAGTACGGAAAAAGCCTGGAATGAGGCACCTCTCCGATGAATCTAACTCGATTTTCCAGCCTTTCTATGGCGTAATGTTCTACAAGGGAACGGAGGGGGCCCGATCCAACGACAATTAAAATAAAAGTTTTTTCTGAACTCAAAATAGCAAGAGCATCAAACAGGAAAGCAAGGCTCTGCCATTTTACTCCTTCCCTGAATCTACAAACCGTAAGAAGCACGGGAACGCCGTCAGGTATTGATAACTTTAAACGAAGTTGATTTGCCGCTGCGGGGTCTCGAGAAAAAACCTCAGGAAATATTCCCGGTGGTATATAGTAGAGTTTTTCCCCGGGAACGAAAGCTTTCAGAGCTTCCAGATCGTTGAGATTGTTTGAAATCAGCAGATGAGCCTTACGAATAGCTATGTCGTTAATTACTGCACCGATTTTAGTTCTGGCTTTCTTACGCCTCTTGTTGGCCCGCATGGGCTGGATTATTACGTAGGGGATAGACGGAGCGGCAAGCCACCAGCCAAACAGATCGGGCGATTTGTAGTAGCTGTGGTAAGTTACCCACACGTGGGGACTGAAAGACCTGAAACGTTTAGCGGTCTTCCATGCTTCTATCGGTAACTGCGCAATACTTGAAAAACTACGCCAGAACCACCTGCTTCTAAAATCCGTCATCTCCAGCCAGATATGTCCTCGAGCTTCGGCGGACGCAATAATACTTTCGGCGATTGTTCTATCGCCAGAGGGGGTTTTGAAAGCCAGAGGTTTTCCGGGGAAATAAAAGGCTATCTTCACTGAATAATTACTCTACGCATGCCATCCTGCAGAGCTCCGGCAAAAATTTCATAGAGCCTCGATGCCCAGAGCTCGGCGTCGAAACGCTGTTCAACAAATTGCCTTGCTTTGGTGATCATAGCAGTGGTTTTCCCTGGGCTGGTAAGAATCTGACGTATCGCCCGGGCAAGCTCATAGGGATTTCCGGGAGGAACCAGGATGCCTGTTTTTCCATGCTCAACAGCTTCAGGAATGGCAGAGACGTTGGTCGAAATTACGGGAAGTCCCGTAGCCATGGCTTCGAGAATAACATTGGGCAGGCCATCTCTATCGCCGTTCGAGGCTATTTTGGAGGCTAGCACGAACACATGGCTACTGCGATAAAGAGGAAGAAGCTCTTCATGCGTCAGAGTGCCGAGGAATTTCACTCTATCGGAAAGACCAAGCTCTCCCGCCATCCTGTAAATACTTTCCCTCAGTTCGCCATCACCCGCATGAAGAAATTCAAAGGGGAAATTCCACGATTTCAGTATATGCAGAGCTCGTAGCAGATCATCGTAACCTTTTTTTTCGACAAGCCTTCCAACCGATAAGATTCTAAAAGGGGGAGACACAAGTGGTTCGGGGCCAAAAGGAAAGCGGGAAAGATCAACGCCGTGATAGATCGTGTAAATAGGGGTTGTTAATCCTCTCGCAATCTTCATTAGATAGGATCGATTATACTCAGTGCAGGTTACCACAAAACTAGCCCGTGAAATCTTATACCTCAGTTTTGCCGGGTGAGACGTGTATATATCCTTAGCGTGAGCGGTAAAGCTGAAGGGAACGCCCGTAAGATCAGAAGCGAATAGAGCAACCGAAGTCGGAGTATGAGCAAAATGGGCATGAAGATGAACGATAGCACCGTCATGGCTTAAACAATAAGCCGTGTATCCTCCCTGAAGAAAATGCCTGAGAGTTGCCCTGAGGGATGACGAAGTGGCAAGGGAACGTTTGATCGCTCTGGTGAGAGACAGGAGGTACCTAAGGGGGTAAGATAAAAAAACCGGTAAATTTCTGGTCAGAAGAATTTTCCAATGGGGAATAACATATTCCGGCAAATAAACCACAGGAGCCTGAATTTTCTTAACGCTTCCGTGAGAAAAAGCTTCTCGCGGCTTTCGAATAGAAAAAATGGAAATGTTTAGTCCCCTTTTCTCCATTGCGAGAATTTCATTGCTTATAAAAGCTTCGGAAATTCGTGGAAAGCCCTTAAGGATCATGCCCAGCCTTGGGGTATCTTTACTGCGCATGGAAAATTCCTTTACTTTCGAGATGATAACGAAGACGGTTCTGAATCACATCAAAAGCTGTAAACGGGAAGTTCTCGAATCTAGATGGATTTATGAAACTCTGATTTAAAAGCAACTCCAGTTTTTCTCTGAACACTTCAGGTGTCAACAATTCGGGAGTGATAAACTCGCAAAAACCCTGTTTGCACATAACCTGGGCTCTGATTAGCTGTTCTTCACGAGGCACAGTTCGAGGCACAACAAGAGCAGGTTTTCTCAGAGTAAAAATCTCGCAGATCGTGTTATATCCCCCCATGCTGACTACAACGTCAGAGACGGCTATAAGAGCTTCCATGAAGCGATAAAACCTTATGGTTTTCCAGCCAAGGCGAGATGCTCTGGTTTTGATTTCGTTAAACGTCTCTGAACCCATGAAAGGACCGGTAACGAGAACAGCATAGAATTTCAGGTCTTTTCGTCCGTCCTTTTCAAAGGCCCGAAGAAAGGTGTCGAAAACAGGATATCCGTCACCACCTCCTCCTGCCGTCACAAGCACCACGGGAGGTCTGGAACCACGCTGGCGGGCTTCAACCTTTTTAAGAACGCTTACCCTGACGCGCTCGATTTCGCCATGAGTTGGAACGTGCCTTGGAATGTAACCTGTAAAGTACAGCTTTTTTTCCACAGATGGGGGAATACGATATTCGCGCACCGGATCGTAAAATTCTCGCACTCCGTAAACCCAGATCTCGTCGTAAAGGGTTTCCATTGCTTCGTATATGTTTTTTTCCTTCCATTCCCGAATTGTCTCATCAGCGTTGTCCATTATGTCCCGTAATCCGAGGATGGTGGTGCAGGGGATTTTTTCATGGCGAATCCATTCGAGAGAAGATTGAACTTCTCGCTTGAGCCCGAGGGGCGCCTTGTCAACAATAAGGAAATGAGGACTGAAGGATTTTACCGTTGCCAGAATAATTTGCTCCCTTATAGAAAGCACACTTCCCGGGGGCAGGTTCATGGAAAGAGGTGTGTATTCTTCATTGGCGACTTTGATCATGCCAGGAATCCGGACAAAATCTATACCTTCCGGGATGATGAAGCGACCGACCAGAGGCAAACCCGTCACGATAAGAACACTTGCCGGAATTGAGCGAATACTCTGAGCGATGGCAAGCGACCTTCTGATATGCCCCAACCCGTAAGTATCGTGAGAATACATTAGAATCCTTACAATGTCATGCGAAGACAAGAACTCTCCTCCGGCATCTATGAACGGCTCATGGGTTTCTGTGATGCTATGTTAATTCCATAGTCGCATAATGAAGCGACCGGACAATCAATACATCTGGGCTTTTTCGGATAACAAAAGGTTTGCCCATGCTTGACCATCAGATCGTTCACGAAAGAGATCCATTGCGGGGGAACAATAAGGTTTAATGCGCTTTCAGTCTCCTCGGGGGAAGAAGTTCTTACCCAGCCCAGACGATTGGCGATACGATGAACGTGAGTGTCTACCGGAAGAGCCGTCTTATGAAAACCGTAGAGCAGAACGCAGTTTGCGGTTTTGCGTCCGACTCCAGGAAGATTTATTAGATCATCAAAAGATTCTGGAACCTTTCCCCCAAATTTTTCCCATATGATGCGCGAAACCTCTTTAACCCGCCTGGCCTTCATCTGTCTGAGGATCTCTTGTTCTCTGAGAAAGAATAGTTGCTATCAGAACATAAAAGGGCTTCTGCCTTGTGTGCCAGTTCCAGGGTCTGGTTCCGTAAAGGTTGCTGAGAGTTTCAAGCACATGGATGATTTTATTTTCTTCCATGATCATCTGCCCCGGCAAAGCGTAGTAGACTTTTGACTTGGATATTTTATGATAGAAAATACCGGCAAAGCAAAATTAAAAAACTTTTTCAGGCCGGATGAGCCCAACCTGTTCGAAAAATGCGTAACTGTTATTGTGTCATTGCGAGCGAAGCGAAGCAATCTCTCTGTTG
>CAZWJX010000078.1:0-4280 GCA_964634695.1 uncultured Syntrophobacterales bacterium
GCCGACAAAGTAAAGAGAACCGGTAATGCATATGAGGTCATTCGGGCCGGCTTCATTCTTTGCATACTCGATAGCCTGAGCAACATCAGGGATCACATAACATCTTGAGATATAGGAACGTGCCATTTTCTTTAAAAATTCGGGATCGGCGGCTCTTGAATACCGAGGTTTAGTAAAGATTACGGCTTCTGCTCCCGGTAAAAGCCTTCGAAGAATCCCTCTTATGTCTTTATCTGCCATCATGCCGATAACCATGTAAAGCTTATCGTAGCTAAAATTGGTTTTTATTATCTGCTTTAAACTTTCAGCCCCATGAGGATTGTGAGCTCCATCAAGTAGAATTGTGGGATTTTTACTCAGAATTTCAGCTCTACCCGGCCAGCTAGTGGTCATAAGTCCTTCTCTAACTTTGTTCTCATTGAGTTCCAGCAGTCCACGCTCCTCCAGGATTTCAAGGGCTGCGAGAGCTAAAGCCGCATTTTCTCTCTGATGGTCTCCAATCAGAGGTAGAGTAAGATCTCTAAAGCTTCTAGTTTTTCCCTGATAATGAAAACTCTGGGGAGAATTCTTTTTGACTGCAAAATCTCTGCCCAGCATCCGCAAGGGAGCTCCTGAAGCATAGGCTGTGGTCTTAATAACGCTTTGCACGATAGGTTGTTTTGCACCTGTAATTACAGGAACTCCTTTTTTGATAATGCCAGCCTTTTCCCTGGCAATGGCAGCAAGCGAAGTACCAAGAAACTCCTGATGGTCGAAACCTACATTGGTGATTATGCTAACGCAGGGAGTTATGACATTAGTACAATCAAGTCTTCCGCCCATTCCTACCTCTATCACGCCCCAGTCTATGCCTTCCTCCCTGAAATACAGAAAGGCCATAGCAGTTACAAATTCAAAAAAGGTCGGGGATGACTCAGGAACAAGAACTGACTTCACCTTCTCATAAAGTTCAACAACCCTGGCAGGTGATATTTCTTCCCAGTCTATCCGGAAACGCTCTGTAAAACGCAACAGGTGAGGAGACGTATAACTTCCAACCTTATAGCCGTGAGCTTTGAGGATAGAAGAAACAATAGCCACAACGGAACCTTTACCATTCGTTCCACCTACATGAACGTATTTCAGACCAACGTGAGGATTACCGAGCCTTTCGAGAATTTTTTCGGTTCGATTCAGACCAAATTTTACACCGATCTTCTGGAGGACATAAAGGTCTTTTAAAACCCGATTATATTGTTCCAGCACATTACTTGACCATGTTCTGATATTGTTCATAATGGACTCCGAACTTTTTACAAGCTTCCAATACCAGCCTTTATTACTCTGTCACAGTAAACAGAAAAATACAAGCGCTTTACCCTGAAGCTATCCTTATTTGGGATTTTGCTTTCGGTAAAAGGATGTTATAAGGATGTTGATGCAATCTAGCTTCATACTTCAAGCGTTATCAGCAGAATAAGAAAGTCGGAGAGGAAAAGATGAAACACGTCAATTTCCCTGATGTTATGGAAGCCATTTACCGGCGCCGCAGCGTGCGAAAATACACGGGGGAACCGGTTAAACGTGAAGTGCTTATGGAAGCTCTGAAGGCTGCCTCCTGGGCTCCATCCGGTCTTAATAACCAGCCATGGCGTTTTGCCATCATCTGGGATCAGGCAATTAGGGAAAAAATCGGATCTTATACACGCTACGGAAACATTATTAAGCAAGCCTCTGTTGCCGTTGCCGTTTTTCTGGATCATAATGCCTCCTATGATCGTACCAAAGATTGTCAGGCAATAGGGGCTTGCATTCAGAACTTTCTACTTGCTCTTCATGCAATGGGACTGGGTGCAGTGGATTGGAGAAATCCTCAAAAATAAAGATGCTGTAAGAACGGCTTTGAATCTGCCGGAAAATCTAGAATTAATGGCCGTGGTAGCTATCGGGCATCCGGCATCCAGTAATCAGACATCCAGCAGGAAATCCCTGGAAGAACTCATTGTCCTTGAACTATAGAGACAAGGAGAAAAAGCCATGATCATAGAACATCTCGTCGTGGGCATGCTTCAGACAAACTGTTATATTATAGCCGATGAAAAATCCGGCGAAGCAATGGTCATTGATCCCGGTGGAGAAGCAAAACGCATTCATAATTTTCTCGCTTCTCGCTCACTGAAACTGAAAGCAATTTTACTTACTCACGGACATTTCGACCATGTTCTTGATGCATGGAATCTCAAAAAGTTATCCGGTAGCGAAATATACATCCACCCCTTAGATGAACCCCTGCTCCACAATCGCATGGTAGGACTTGGAGCCTTTCTAATGGGAAAAGCGGCTACACTAGATCTTTCTCCGGATAAATACATTAAAGAGGGTGATATCCTTACTCTCGGCAATACGGACATTCACGTTCTGGAAACTCCGGGGCATACTCCGGGACACGTCTCTTTCTATGTACCATCTAAACGGCTTATCTTCGTTGGTGATACTCTGTTCGACGGATCCATAGGGAGAACCGACTTCCCGGGAGGCTCTTACGAACAACTAATCAATTCAGTAAAAACAAAAATTTTCCCGTTAGGGGATGATATAGTTGTGTATCCGGGTCATGGCCCCACAACAACCGTCGGGAAAGAACGAAGGACTAACCCTTTCTTTTAACAGGAGTTCCAGAATGAAAAAGAACGGAATTAGAAAGATTGTAGTAACAATACTTCTTTTTCTGGGAATTGCGGTAGCGTTCACCGGTTGTTCTCAGAGTCGCGCAACGTCCCCACCTCCACCGCCGCCTACATCCGGTCCTTATCCTTCAGCTCCTGCAATGACCGGTTCCGCCTCTGGAACAACAACTGGTATTACACCTCCAGCGCCAACAACTACAACCACAACGCCACAAACGGGAATTTCATCCGGCTATCCAATACCGCCGCTTTTTTATGATTTTGAAGACATTCCCATTCCGCAGGAAATGGACATGATCACCGATGAATCAAGGGTTTTCATTCAGGGAGCCACCAAAACTGGAGTAATGGTCTTCAAGGGCAGAGTCGAACCCAATTCTCTTGTGGACTATTTTCAATCGGCAATGACCAGAGAAAAATGGCAGTTAAAAAGCGGCTTTCGCTATAACAGGTCAGTTCTCGTGTTTGAAAAACCCCAGAAAACATGTGTGATAATAATATACTCCCGGTGGTTTTATACATACCTTGAAGTTTACGTAGCTCCAACTCAGTCCAGACTCTAAGAAACAGGGGATGCTGTTATGGCCTGTCCCGTCCTAAAAGGCAAAACTGTAGTTCTAGGAGTAACAGGTAGCATCGCGGCTTACAAAGCCGTCGATCTCGTAAGGGCATTAAAAGAGGAAGGAGCCGATGTTCATGTTGTCATGACTGAATCGGCTCAAAAGTTCATCGCTCCTCTTACTTTCCAGACTCTTTCTCAAAACCCGGTGGCAACGGATCTCTTTTCTTTAAGCGAAGAATCCGACATCGGTCATATCAAAATTGCGCGTATGGCCGATGTAGTGGTTGTCGCTCCGGCAACGGCAAACATCATGGCCAAGGTGGCTCATGGCATAGCTGACGATTATCTCTCAACGATCCTCCTTGCCACAAAGGCCCCTGTAATATTCTGTCCGGCAATGAATCCAGCAATGTATGAAAACCCCGCAACTCAGGAAAATATCGAAATCTTAAAACGAAGAGGCGTTACCGTGGTGGAGCCTGAAACCGGTCCGATGGCGTGCGGGGAAGAAGGTCGAGGTCGATTCCCGTCGGTCGATGTAATCCTCGAAGTAATTTCCATGACACTAACTCCACCTACATGGAAAGGATTGAAAGTTCTCGTTTCAGCAGGTCCAACTCGAGAATTCTTCGATCCTGTTCGTTTCATATCCAACCCTTCCAGCGGGAAAATGGGATACGCCATAGCGAGAGCGGCCGTGCGCCGTGGTGCCACTGTTCATCTTCTCACAGGGCCTGTGGATCTGCCTTATCCATACGGAGCCGTAACGCACAATGTCACTTCAGCCCTTGATATGTATAATCGTGCCATGGAACTTCTTCCTGAAATGGACGTTATTATTATGGCAGCAGCCGTCGGTGATTACAGACCAAAGGAAATCCATGCCAGGAAGCTAAAAAAATCTACGGAAAAACTGACTCTCGTTCTCGTTCCTAATCCGGATATCATAGGAGAAATAGGCAAGATAAAGAGAGATACCCAGATCACCGTTGGTTTTGCAGCCGAAACGGACAACCTTATCGAACACGCTACCGAAAAACTTACCAGGAAAA
>CAZWJX010000078.1:4290-12232 GCA_964634695.1 uncultured Syntrophobacterales bacterium
AGACCGGACTCGGGATTTTGCGTCGATACTAATAAAGTAAAAATCTTGCTTCGAGACGGACAGATTATCGACCTACCTTGTCTCGCCAAAGACGAAGTGGCGGAAAAAATTCTGGATGTGATCGAAAGTGTCAGGAAGAAACGTCATGAGAACAAATAACATGGGTCCTACCCTGTCATGGGAGGAAGAAAACATACTCAGATGGTGTGAGATGCTCTGTAAGTACTGGGAATTCTGTGGTGTAGAAACCTTACCTAGAATCTGCTCAAGCTTTGATCAGGCGGACAATCGCAAAGAACAACTGGAAGAGCTGGAACGTTCTATTGACGGATGCACAAAATGCAGGCTTTCCGAAGGAAGAACTCATATAGTATTTGGCGACGGAAATCCCGAAGCAAAACTGGTTTTTGTTGGCGAAGGGCCCGGACATGAAGAAGACGTTCAGGGACTCCCTTTTGTTGGACAGGCAGGAAGACTACTCACTAAAATGATTCACGCCATAGGTCTTTCAAGAAAAGATGTTTACATCTGTAACGTGGTAAAATGCCGTCCACCGCAGAACAGAACACCTATGGCCGACGAAATAGCTGCTTGTAGCCCTTTCCTTTTCAAACAGTTAGAAATCATCAAGCCAAGGATTATATGCGCTCTCGGAGCCTGTGCTGTGGAAGCCCTTTTAAGAACAAAACAGCCCATGAATAGAATAAGGGGTAGAATTTTCAATTGGCAGGGGATACCCGTCGTGCCCACCTTTCACCCGGCCTATCTTCTGAGAAACGCCATTGAAAAAAGGAAAGCGTGGGAGGATTTTTTAATTGTGAGAAAATACCTGGATTCGGAAGGGGTCTGAAATATGAAGCATTTCAGTAGACTGAAAGTAAAAATCTCTCTGGCTTTCCTGGCTCTTTTGATAGCCCTGAGCTGGAATTTAGATCTTACAGGAAATAGAGACGTAAAAGCCGCATCAAAGGAACAAACTGAAAAGGGCAAAACGGAGATTTCACGTCATTACTACACCATATCGATACAGGACACTATAAATCCCGCCACTCAAGACTTTTTAGAAACAGCCATTGATCAGGCGTCAAAAAGTAATGCCGAATTTTTACTCATACTGCTCGATACTCCCGGGGGACTTGTAACATCCATGAGGAAGATGGTTCAGGCAATTATGAGCGCTCCTATTCCTGTGGTGGTTTTTGTTTATCCACCGGGAGCACAGGCGGCCTCAGCAGGGGTTTTAATAACAGTTGCGGCGGACATTGCGGCTATGGCTCCCGGGACTAATATAGGGGCAGCCCACCCTGTTACAGGATCGGGGGAAGATGTTCCAAAGAAAATGAATGAAAAAGTCGTAAACGACATGGTCGCATTTGCAAAAAGCATAGCCGAAGAACGATTCAGGAATGCAGAATGGCTGGAAAAGGCTGTAAGGGAAAGCGTCTCTGCCACAGCAATAGAAGCTTACAAGCTCAATATCATTGATCTGGTGGCTCAGGATATTCCTGATCTTCTGGAAAAAATTGACGGTAAAGAAATTCAAAGAAAAGGCTTCAGCAAAACCATCCGAACAAAAGGGCTTGAAGCAAGACAAATCGAACCCGGCATAAGTCATAAGATACTTAAAACTATCAGTAACCCCACACTTGCATACATCCTTCTCATGATAGGTCTGGCAGGGCTTTACTTTGAACTTTCTCAGCCGGGGGTCGTTCTCCCGGGAGTGATTGGAGCTATATGCCTTATCCTGGCATTTTATGCGCTCCAGACACTTCCGGTAAATTATGCAGGTTTTCTTTTCATTCTTCTCGCCATCATTCTTTTCATCCTGGAGATTAAAATCAGCTCCTTTGGCATGCTGGCAATAGCCGGTCTGATTTCTCTCACACTGGGCTCAATAATGCTTTTTCGAACGCCTGCAGGCAAAATTATGCTTCCTTACTCGGTCTTGATCCCATCTGTTATCGGTATAAGCCTTTTCTTTCTTGTAGTAGCCGCTCTTACTTATAGAGCTCAACGGATGAAACCCAGAATAGGCGCAGAAGCTCTTATCGGCGCTAAAGGCGTTGTCGAAGAACCTCTTTCACCTGTCGGAAAAGTCTTCGTTGAAGGAGAACTGTGGAACGCCGAAAGCGATGAATTCCTGCCCAGAGGAACGGAAGTAGAAGTTGTGGAAGTCAACAATTTAAAGTTGCGTGTAAAAAAAATCGGTGTTAAATAAAACTAACCTTTGTTCTGGATGGCTAACCATCCTTGTAATCTGGATGGAGGCTGGAAAAGGAGGCGTGAAATGTACGGAATTATTTTGCTGGTGATACTTGGCATCATTTTCTTAGCAAATGCTCTTCGTGTGTTAAGAGAATATGAGCGTGGAGTAATTTTCCGTCTGGGAAGAGTCATAGGCGCCAAGGGACCTGGTTTGATCTTACTTATTCCGCTGATAGATAGAATGCAGAAGGTAAGCCTCCGCCTTGTGACCATGGATGTAGCGCCCCAGGACGTGATCACGAGGGACAACGTATCCATAAAAGTCAATGCTGTTGTCTACTTCCGTGTAATAGATCCTGTAAAAGCCGTAGTGTCCGTCGAAAACTATCTCTTTGCCACCAGCCAATTAGCTCAGACAACTCTGAGAAGTGTCTGCGGTCAGGCAGAACTGGATGAACTGCTTGCTGAAAGGGACAAAATAAACGCCCATCTTCAGGAAATTTTAGACAAGCATACAGATCCCTGGGGAATAAAGGTTACGGTTGTAGAACTTAAGCACATTGATCTGCCCCAGGAAATGCAGCGAGCAATGGCAAAACAGGCGGAAGCCGAAAGAGAAAGAAGGGCCAAGATTATAGGCGCAGAAGGAGAATATCAGGCTGCTCGAAAACTTGCCGAGGCTGCGGAGATTATACAGCAGTATCCAGTGGCTCTTCAATTAAGATACCTTCAGACTCTGAGAGAAATCGCAGCCGAAAATAACTCCACTACCCTTTTCCCAATCCCGATAGATATACTTACTCCTTTTTTAAAGCATAGGTTAGGTGAGCCAGACAAATAGGGTGAAATATCTGGTCTGAACTAATCTAATGAGAAAGGAGACGATGATATGGGAAAAAAAGAAAAAGCTCAGAAGGAAAAACCCCTTGAGAAACTGACCGCAAAGGAACTCAGAGAAATCGCTCTTCAGATCGAAGGTGTGACCGGCGTTCACGGCATGAATAAAGACGAACTCATAAGGGTAATAAAGGAAGCAAGAGGAATTGTTGACGAAAAGAAGAAGTCAACAACCATAGATGTAAGAGCCATAAAGGCAAAGATCAAAGAACTGAAGGCAAAACGGGAGGAAGCTCGAGCGGCCGGTGATAAGAAAGCCGTTGAACAGCTCCGTAGAGCCATAAGCAGACTTAAAAAGAAAACGCGGCGTGCTGCTGCATAAACTGTAAATTCCGGGGGAAATCAAAGGGAAATGAACAGTTCAAAGCTTATCACCCGTGACGAAGCGTTGCAGCTTCTCACAAGTTACGTAACTTCGGAGCATCTAATAAAGCATTCTCTTGCTACTGAAGCCATCATGAGAGATCTTGCAGTAATCCTCGGCGAAGATGCCGACCTCTGGGGCATTGCCGGTCTACTACACGATCTGGATTATGAAATGACAAAGGATTCACCCGAAGAACACGGCAAAAAAGCCGCCGAAATTCTCTCTTCCCTTGATTTCCCTCGAGAACTGATTCAGGCAATCATGCGCCATAATGCTGAAGCTTTACAGCTATCTCGAGAAACCAGACTAGATTTTGCTCTCACAGCCGCAGAGACCATAACAGGCCTTATCGTTGCAGCAACACTTGTTCACCCGGAAAAACGCATAGAAAAGCTTCAGCCTCAATCCGTCAGAAAGCGTATGAAAAGCAAGGACTTTGCAAGAAACGTGAATCGAGAACACATAATGCTCTGCGAAAGCCTAGGAATAGATCTCATGCGGTTCATAGAGATCAGCATAGAAGCAATGAAGAAGATATCCGACAAACTAGGACTGTAACCGACAGGAGCGCCCGGAATGAAAAATCACAAAGAAAAATTAGTCGCAGCGATTACGGGGGCAATTGCCATGTATTTGCAGGCTGAACAGGAAGCAATAGCGAAAGCAGAAATGCCCCCTGGAGAGCCAGTTCCGGTTAGAATGGCTGTAAGCCCCATGGCAGTTCCAAGTCCATGGGTCATGTCAGGTCGTCAATCGGCCATGGAAATGAGGCGAATGTTACAGATGCGGCTCTTAAAATAGCCAGCTAAAGGCTGTTTCTCAAAGAACATTAAAAAGGAGTGGGAGCTATGGCTCAACAACACGGAGTTCTAATCGCCGGACTTCTAGACCGAGATCAGGTAGAAGTCACAAATCCGGTGAAAATTCAAGATTTGACCTTTCGTGATGGTCACCAATCGCTTTTTGCCACAAGAGGCCGGACAGAAGACTTTATACCCATAGCTGAAGACATGGACAAGGTTGGCTTTTACTCCATGGAGGTATGGGGTGGAGCTACCTTTGACACCATGCACAGGTTTCTTGCTGAAGATCCCTGGGAACGCATCAGAACGTTGAAAAAGTATATCAAGAACACCCCTTTTTCCATGCTCCTTCGAGGACAGAATCTTGTCGGTTACAGAAATTATCCCGATGATGTGGCAGAAGCTTTCGTAGAAAGGGCTTGCATTAATGGCATAGATATTTTCCGGGTTTTCGACGCACTTAATGATTTCAGAAATTTTCAGACCGTCGTCAAAGTCATCAAAAAGTTCGGGAAGCATTTTCAGGGCACTATTTGCTATTCCCTGACTGAACCCAGAATGGGGGGACCTGTTTACAATCTTGATTATTACATCAACAAAGCGAAAGAACTAGAGGACATGGGGGCTGACTCGATTTGTATTAAAGACATGGCAGGATTGATAGCCCCTTACGATGCTTACGAACTGGTAAAGGCGCTCAAAGAAACAACCAAACTCCCCATCCATCTTCACAGTCACTTCACTTCCGGCATGGCTGATATGTCTCTTCTTAAAGCCATTGAAGCAGGCGTGGATATTGTTGATACATGCCTTTCTCCCTGGGCTTACAGAACATCCCATCCGGCCGTTGAACCTCTGGTTGTGACGCTTCGAGGCACAAATCGCGATCCCGGCTTTGATCTGAAACTTCTTGCCAAATGCAGCGAATATCTCGAAAAAATTTCTCCTAAATACAGGCATCTTCTCGATGATCGGATGTCCATAATAGACATTAACGTTCTGCTTCACCAGACTCCTGGCGGAATGCTGTCCAATCTTGTGAACCAGTTGCGAGAAATGGGCGCAATCGACAAACTCGACGAAGTTTTCAAACAGCTTCCTATCGTCCGTCGCGAACTCGGACAGGTTCCCCTTGTGACTCCAACCAGTCAGATTGTTGGAATTCAAACGGTTAACAACGTGCTATTCGATACCCCTGATGAACGCTACAAAATGATAACAGCCCAGGTAAAAGATCTATGCTTCGGCCTTTATGGAAAAACACCGGTTCCCATAGATCCTGAAGTTCAGAAAAAAGCCCTTAAAGGATACCCCAGAGGAGAAACACCCATAGACTGCCGACCGGCTGATATACTTGAACCAGAGCTTGAAAAGGCGAAGAAAGAAGTCGAAGGTTTAGCTAAAGATATTGATGATGTGCTCATTTATGCCCTGTTCCCGACAACCGGGAAACGTTTCCTTAAGTGGAAATACGGGCTTGAACCAATACCTGATGAGGTTAAACCAAAAACTTTGGAAGATGTGAAAAAGGAAGAAGAACTAATCAAAAAAGCAAAGGCGGGGTTGCTCGTGGAAAAGGTAAAAAAAGAAGCACCGGCAAAAGGTCCAGGCATCAGGAAGTTTAACGTTTTCGTTGACGGAGAATATTTCGAGGTTGAAGTAGAAGAGGTTGGCGGAGCACCAGTAGCTGTGACTGTAGCTCCGCAAACACGGACAGCACCTACGGCACCTGCTCCTCAACCGCGACCTGTCGTACCACCACCACCTCCACCACCACCTGCGGCAGAACCAAAACCAGCAGCACCTCCTCCACCTAAACCTTCGGTTCCTACGACTGGAGTTGCCATCGAAGCGCCCATGCCGGGTATGATTGTTCGATACGAAGTGGAGGAAGGGGCTCAGGTTAAGGAAGGCGATGTCATTCTGGTTCTGGAAGCTATGAAAATGGAAAATACTATCACAACCCCGATTTCCGGCACCGTTAAGAAGATCAATTTCAAACCGGGCGACAGCGTTCAAAAAGGCGATGTGCTGGCAGTTATTGAATGAAATGACCATGAGAGATTGCTACGGCCACTTCATGGTCTAGCAATGACATCCAACACTGTCATTGCGAGGAGCGAAGCGACGAAGCAATCTCGCCATTGCGAACTGGAGGCGAAGTAATCGCTACGGCCGCCTGTAAAGGACTCGCAATGATACAATGAGATTGCCACGGCTGCTTCGCAGCCTCGCAATGACGTAAAAGAAAAACGTGGTCTAGCAATGACGGGTTATAGGTGTCATTGCGAGCCCGAACGAAGCGAGGGCGGAGCAATCTCTCTGTTGTTCTTCTTTTATGAGATTGCCACGGCCACTTCGTGGCCTCGCAATGACGTAAAAAAACGCTGCCTCGCAATGACCCTTTGGCTGTCATTGCGAGGAGCGAAGTGACGAAGCGAGCTAGTGCTGGTTAGACGATCTCCACGGTCAATTAACGATTTCGTAATAACGGAGCAGCAAGCTATTTGACAGCCAACGAGGGGGTAAAAACGATGGGTCTCAACAGGAAGAAAATTACTATCGTAGGAGCAGGTTTTGTAGGAGCTACGGCCGCTCATTGGGCCGCCATTAAGGAACTGGGCGATATTTGCCTTGTGGATATTGTAGAAGGAATGCCTCAGGGAAAGGCCCTTGATCTTCTGGAAGCTTCTCCCGTCGAAGGATTCGATGCCCAGATTATAGGAACAAACGATTATGCCGATACTGCCAACTCGGACGTGGTAATCATTACAGCAGGACTTCCCCGGAAACCGGGGATGAGCAGAGACGATCTGCTTTTTAAAAACGCTGAGATTGTAAAGAACGTTACCGAACAGATTGCGAAATATTCTCCCAACGCATACCTCATAGTGGTCTCCAATCCGCTCGATGCAATGGTTTACGTAGCTTACAAGGTCAGCGGTTTCCCGACAAACAGGGTTATGGGTATGGCTGGAGTTCTGGATGCCGCTCGTTTCAGAACCTTTATAGCAATGGAAGTTGGAGTCTCTGTTGAAGATGTTACGGCCTTCGTTCTCGGCGGACATGGTGACACAATGGTGCCTCTTCCAAGATACAGCACCGTCGGCGGAATTCCGATAACTGATATACTCAGTCCTGAAAAAATCGAAGCCCTTGTCGAAAGGACCAGAAACGGCGGAGCCGAGATAGTCAATCTATTAAAGACCGGGAGCGCCTTCTTTGCACCATCAGCTTCGGCAGTAGCCATGGCCGAAGCGATAATCAAAGATAAAAAGCGGCTTATGCCGTGTGCGGCGTATTGCGACAAAGAATACAATGTTGGCGGATACTTCGTGGGGGTACCAGTTATTTTAGGTGGAAACGGTGTAGAGAAAGTCATTGAGATTAAGCTCACGCCTGAAGAAGAAGCGGCCTTCAGGCGTTCGGTTGATGCCGTAAAGAATCTAGTGAACAAACTTTCTCTGTGAAGATAATTGGCGGGCGGGGGTTTTTAACAGCTAAAAAATGTGTTGACTTTAGTATGGGGATATATTCCTGGCGGATGTGGAAGACCGGGAAGCTACCGGTTCCAGCCGAACAGCTTCCTACCGGAACCCTGTTGAGGTTCTTCAATGCGAAAGGTAATCCTGACGCATAAGATAAGGCTTTGTCCCAACAGAGCGCA
>CAZWJX010000079.1:0-4316 GCA_964634695.1 uncultured Syntrophobacterales bacterium
TTCAAGTTGGCCGGTATTTCTGGAATCAGGTCAGGGAAAAGACAGGAAGAGACTTGTGGATTCCGATCAGGGATCTGGTTCGATACATAGGAGCCTTTTTGCCGATTCCAGAAACTCACAGCAAGGTTTCCATTGATGAACAGATTGATGAAGAAACGGAAACCAATCTAGGGGACATTTTAATAGATCCAGATATGCCTCCTACGGATGAAGAGACGATTCTCGAAGATCTACGAAAGAAAGCTGAAAAGTGCGCTCTGCAACTTGCTCCTGAAGAAAGGGAAGCTATAGCGTTACATCACGGTGAAGGTCGCCCTCTTCAGGAAATAGCGACATCGATGGGATACAGTAGTCCTTCGGGAGTTTCGTATATTCTGCAGAAAGCTTACCACCGAATTCGGAACTTTTGTAAACCCATCCCCGGATTATCACCCCCGGATATTGACGAAGAGCTTTTCACAAACTTCATGGAAAACGTCATTATATTTTGTAAAATTCATTCTCCTGATCTTAATGAATAATGATGGCAGAGATCTTAATAGTGCACCCGGAACGTAAAAAATAAATTGTAAAGGAATATTGTCATGGAAACATTGAGCCCGAAGGCTGTGAAGCTGATACTTCAAGAACATTTGCGCCATCGAATGTGTCCTCCCCCCGCCGGTGTGCCTGAAAACGAGTTAAAAGAACATCTGGCCCTGTGTCCTCTATGCGAAGATTGGGTATATGTTTTTGGGGACTTAGGAGGTGAGGAACTGCCATTTGATAACATGACGCCCGGGTCGGGGCAGGTATGGAAAATTTCCAGAACTCTCGAAGGATGGGAAGACGGGAGAAGAATTTATTACAATAGTCCGTACGTAATGGTGATTAACGTATGGGATAAAGTTGCAAGAGTTGCAATGGTTCATGATGAGGATTTGCTGGCAACGTCAGAAGACGTTCCGTTCAAAGGACTTTTTATTGAGCCCTGGAATACCTTCTCAATACCGACGAAATATCTGGCAAGATTTTTACTCGATGCTTCTGAAGTGCTTGATATAGTTCGAAGAAAAGCTGAAACTGGTTCGATACCAGAACCTTCATCATTCATGCAGGCAACATTCATTGAGACCGAGATTCGGGTCGCCTCCTATTTCGCTCTGAAAGTATTGAATGAAGTAATGGAACTTGAAGGATCTACAGACCTGCTTGATTCTTTAGCCTGGGAAGAAGAGGAAACTTTATTCCCTTTTTTGCCTCCTGACACTTCAGGGAGTTCACTAATTAACCGCCTTGCAGCATATCAACCCCCGGAAGCCATGCTACCTCTGGCCGCAGCAGGAGAAGAAGAACCCGGTGAGCCCATTGTCGTAACCGTCGTTGAATTCAAGAACGATAAGCCTTCTGTCAAGACGGCCATGGGTTACGTAACGTTTATATCACAAAGTGGCGAAGAACTTATCTTCGGCGGCAAGATTATATGCCCCCTGTCTCCCGACGCCGGAATACACGCTGTTCTACTGGATAAGGTTACGAATAATATTATCATGCCGGCGGTGAAGGCAAATCTTGACCCTGCGGGAGGATTTTTCCGTGTCGTATTTTCTCCTGTAACGGATGATATAGCGAAGCGGGGCAAACTGGGGCTGTTGGTTGGAACTCTATGATGAAAGGCTCCTGGTCTATAAGAGAACTGATTTCATGGGCAAAGTGGGGATCACTGGCAGATAGAGGGCATCAGGTAGAGGAACCGCTGGAATGGCGATGGAATGAGGATATAAGCAACCTTCTACATCTCCTAGATGAACTTTCATCTTTAATCCCTCCTGACAGTAAAGAAATCTTCGAGAAACTTCTTTTATCGTGCTTTACATACTGTCTGCTGAACAAGAGAGAGCAGACATTGCAGGCTGCAGAGTATATCTACACCAGGTATCCCTGTTTACAGGTTTATTTTCAGCTAGAGCCCGATGAACTGTGGAATTTTGAATATGCAAGCGCATCATGGATTGGGATAACGGAAAGCAATAAAACCGGTGGAATAGTCGGCCGTGTCATTGTCGGCACTTCCAGATACGAACTAGTATCATCACCAATCACCCCTCCATGGTGGGATACAATGGCCGATACCTCGGCCAGAACAGCTCTCAACGACGTTATTCTCTTAATCAAAAACCGCCTTAAACGTTACGTAACTCTTGTGTGGTTTTTTCCAGAAAGGGCTATTCACGGAGGATCTTTTTCTTTATCGGTCTATGCTGCTGCATGGAGTGCGTCCTCTGGTAAAATACTTCGTGACAGTGTTGTCCTGAGCGGGCAAATTTCGGGAGATGGGAAAGTCATAAGAACCAGCCACATCAAGAAGAAGCGAAAGATAGCACTGGTAAGGGGATTTCGAGGGTTCATATACGGCTCTGACGGCCATCAATCACGTATTGAAACTGCCGGCGAAATAGAGAGTATATCAGTCTGTAATCTGGATGATCTGGATTGCTTACTGGAACTCTATGAACCGGGAAATGTTAAGCAACTGCACACGATTCATGATATTTTAAAAACTCCTGAAGCTCTTGCCGCTCGGCTTCACCATCTGAGTGAAAAAACGATAAAAACAGCATGGTTCGAAGGCTCATACAAAAAACTGCTGAAAAAGATTTTTAAGAATCCATCGACGGCCGAAGAATTTGCTACCGCTCTTGAAAAGGCGTGGCAGAAGTTCGGGGACAAACCTTACTTAATGACCAGAATTCTTAAACCTATCAGAGAAGATCAGGTTATCGAGCTTGCCAGGGACAAACCGCAAGCAGCCTGGACAATCGCCATGTGTAAATCGACCTGTGCGGCTCACGAAGGAGACCTTACCGGAGCTACAAAGTGGGAAAACATAGCAGGCATAGCGACAGCAAGAATTTTGAACGATCTCGGAATCATAGAACGCAGAGCCGATTTATGGAATCGCCATGTGGTTAACAGCTATCATCTTGCATTTCGTTTCAGCCCGGTTCTTCCGCAGCCGCTAATTGAAATAATTAAGACGCTCGAGCTTATTAAAAAAGAGCTCTCGCTCAACGCTATGCCCGTCCTTGGAAGGCTCTACGGCACTGTTGCTCAGAATTATGGCTTCTGCGGACCACAGTATCTATCACAACTGGAAGAATACGTTGAAAAAGCTCAGGCCGCATTTGGCAACGGGAAGGTTGAAGAATTAAGAGAGGACTGGAACAGACAGTGGAACTACCTCATATACGCCTATCTGGACGCAAATAAATATGACGATGCTGAAAAGGCTCTCTGTTCATATCTGTATGTGAATAATCTGGCTGAAATAGATAGCATCGAGAATCAATCGTGGAACCCCTTTCATAAAGCTGCTCTTGCGAGGTTTGTCGCCGATACCGGAAAATACAGGGAACTGTTCGATGGAATCGGCATAGACATCGCAAGAGGCATGGTTTCTCTGAAGCATCCCTGGGAGCTCTGGGCGTTCAATGTCGGGCGAATACAGCACGACCCCAAAGCAAGACTTGCGATGTGGAACTTATCAAAGGAGATCGCAGAACACCTTAAAGGGCCCGCTCGAGCTCTCATGCTTCTTCCACTTGCCGGAATGTTCGTTGAAGAACTGAGGCCAGAGAAGGAAATTGTGTCAGAGTTCGAAAAGCTAAAAACACATCTTGAATCATTTCCATGGCTCAGGCAAGGACACTTTAAATTGCTGTGGAATCCCAGACCCAAGCGAGAAATCATTGAAGAACTCTGGAATAACATACATCTCTTCTTCCCGTTTACCTACAGGTAAAGCAACCACCAGACAGGGTCGTTATTCCATCTGGAACTCACACCACCCGAAGGGAAGACATCCTGTAAGCTTGTTGCTTCTTCTCTCTTCGGATGCCACCCATATTGTAGTTGCGTGATCCCTTTCGGGAGGACTACCCCTCATGATCTTAATTTTTCTGAAACCTTCGATTGTTACACATTCCGCACCACTATGGCGGCCGATACGTATCGGGGATGAAGACGGAAGGTTGATATTGAAACCAATTTGTGAGAGTTCGCCTTTCTCGCGCTCCAGTTCTTTACCGTAAAATTCCTGAAGAGCTCTTTTGATTTCGTCAAGCGAGAGGGGCGCTTCTATTCCTCGATCTTTTTCAGGCTCTAACAATGAAATCGTTCCTGAGAACTCGCCTTCGAGAACAACTTCCAGAATCTGGTAAGGTCCCCTTGACTGCCTGTCCGATCCCTTCTTGACATTCACACCATAGACGATCTTTACTTTTGGCTCTCCCAGGGGAACGAAGTCTGAAACTTTCACGAGACTGAAGGGATCGGTT
>CAZWJX010000079.1:4326-9402 GCA_964634695.1 uncultured Syntrophobacterales bacterium
GCAGAATATCTGCTTCAAGCTTCTTATTTTCATTTTTGAGATACCTTTTTCCCTTAACCACATCCTTTCTCATATTCAGCACAGCCGTTCTGATAGAGCCTTTGACGGAAGATCCCGGGATTATGGGGTGTTCCTTACCGTTAACGTCGAAGGCGGTACGGTATACGATAAATTGGGTGATGATCCTGTTACTTCCCTGTTGCGGCTGCCTGTGCGTAGAGCGCCTTGGATCGAATTGCTGTCCACCCGTTACTTCTCCATAATGTTCAACAAAACCTGTAGCAACCGGAATTCTTCTCGCTACCACGCCTTCTTTTCCAACAATATCCTTTCTCTCCCCTATTCGTTTAAGGAACTTATACATTTTGAGAAGAGAGTCCACCGTGCCTTCCTGACAGATGCGAGAAAACTCATCTCGCGTCCTTGCGTCGAGAGCAGTCAGGAAGGCATCCATATTGAGGACGACAAGCTCTTTTTTTGGCTGATCTACGAAAAAAGAGTAGGGTTCGTAGGCTTCACCGCATCCCACATGAAGGGGAGTGAGCACCTTAATAATACACCGGCTCGTCTCCAGCACTCTCATACCATCACCTCTCTTTATTCCATCACACAGGGAATAGCTATGGCATATCCCTGAGCTATCGCTTCTGGTTGAACCTTTGAAACGCCCGAAAGGGCCTTGCCAACGTAAGGTCGTCTCCTGCTGGCATCGTTTTCAATAAGGGCTCCTTCATCGGCCATAAGAATCGGATTCTTAAAAGGATTCCTTGATGTGGCAAGGACGTTTCCATGGCGTCCATAGCGAACAAAGGGCTTGTACCAGACCCGGTCTTCTCCTTCTGACGGAACGAATGGAGACAGAGCGTAGAGAAACGTGGCATCGGAAACCGAAGGAAGCGAACGTTCTCTACATTCGATCACATCAAATCGACCTAGACCTGTGGAGGAATCCCTTCCAAAACCAGAGATACCCATTGCGGAAAATCCCCTTTTTATGGAGTCCAGGTCGGTTGCTTCTTCGCTGAACAGGACGAACACCGCAAGATGGACATCCGGCGCATACCAGGTGTTTTCCATGAAGTACGGCGCAAAGGCTCCTTCGCCGGTGGTCATGGTGAGGCGGTTTATGGTGTTGTGTGGCTGAGTTGCCGTGATAAAGGGCTTTTCTATTGTTACGCTTTCGATTTTGTTTGAAAGAAGCTCAAACAGTTCTCTGTCATTTAAAAGTTTCCCTTCCTCAGGACGAACGGTAAGGTCATCCTGTTCGACGGTCACCCAGCGCTTTTTCTTAATGTCTTTAAGGCGACTCAGAGCTTCGAAGCACTTTTCGTCTCTGGCGCCGATTTGCGCATAGAAATGGAGAGGGCATGTGGGAACGGGGAGAAAGTAGGTGCACTTTCCGTTCCTTCCCGTTTTAACCGGAAAAGCCGATGAACAAATCATAAAGGGTTTTTCGGCATAAAGATCCCGCCACTTATCGAATCCACCTTTAAGGAGCGTCCCATCCATTGCTGCCTGCCAGCAGAACTGACCGAAGAGAGTATCGCCCTTTAAAGGCGTCCCGAAGGCTGAGCGGGGCTTAAGGATTATTTCGCAAAATCTCACGACACGTCCTCCTCACATGCCTCTGACTTCAAAAAAGGCTAAGCTTCGAGAACTTTTCATTAATTTCGCTATCATCGAAGATAAATTTGACTCTGCCGTAGCCCCTGCTTCCGCTTCCTCCAAGGGCATCATATTCAACAAGTTTCAGACCCTCGAGGAGTTTGCTTTCAAGTTTATCGGCGTCATCGCCTTCAAAAATCTTCATGGTAATATGAAAGGTAAACTCAACACCGGCTGGTACTCGTTCTGTAAATCGTGGATTCTCGGCCGTTCCGGTGATTCGGTTTATTGAGTTTTCAGACTTGATTTCGGTAAGAACAATCTCTCCCTTTCTGGCTTTATCGCGACAGTTAGTGGTTAGCATGCAGTCGGAAAAGGAAAGTCGCGATGGCCCGTAGTTATGAAGTTCCTCTTCTTCTGCTCCGCTTGTCCCAAAGAGCTTGATTATTGCCTCTCCATAATCTTTGGCTTCCCCATCTGATTTTTTTAGTGCTTTGATTGAAAGAGGTTTTCCTTTGGTGTTTGTCATCAGGCCACTTCTCAGCTCAAGCAGAGAACGAACTTTTCCCTTCAGTGAAGACCCGGGAATATAAGGCTCAAAGGTGAAAGGATGCTTCACAACGGGATTGTCAGTGCCACCGATGTGCATTTCAGTATCACCTGCTCCAATGTGAAGCCCCGTCTCTACCCGAATCCGGCCCTCGTATTGTTTAATTGCTGTAAGTTTCATCGCCAACCTCCTCGTTAATCTCTAGGACGATACTGTTTGTAAAAAGCCATGAAAGCCTCTAGAAAAGAGGTGACAACATGAAGGTGTTCTTTCTGCTTAATGTTTGAAAGAAGTTCTTTAAGCCCCAGAACGAAACTATCGCTTACCAGCCCCCTTCCCTTCGCATAAGCAACTTTGGCAATAAGCATATGAATATGAGGAAGAATCGTGTCCCAATTGCTGCCTTCCATCTTCGCTCGCTGGTTCAATTTGAAAAGTTCGTCGTAAAATTTCCTGAGCTGGGAAGGTCTATTCTGCCTCTGCACCTGTCTCTGTTCCTGTTCGTACCCGCTCACAGTTTTGGCCCAATCTTCTGCTTCCTTTGAAAAAGCCTCAGGGTTGGGCACATAATTTTGAGCGTCCTTCCAGAGAAGTTTCCACAGACTCATACTCGTATCCTCCTTATTTACCTATTGTCCTCGTTTTTTCCTTGTTTCGTAGAGTATGCTCCAGAGCGGTATAATCATTGCCCCACCGTAGTCATCCAGCCATTTTGCAAGAGATTCGATAAGAATCTGATGAGTTTCCTTTAATGCCGTTTTGTCGGATATATTTTTTGCCACGTTCCTCACGATGTAGTAGCGCAGGAATGCTCTCCATTTAAAGCTTTCTATGTCGCTCACAGAAAAGCTACGCCCCTGTTGAATCGCTTTTTTAACCCTCTTCTCCAGTTCTGCCATATCAACAAAGGTAAGAAGTCGATGGAAAAGTGAGCGCGAGAACCATCCATCAGTTAGCCATCTTTCCATTCTGGGCATAATGTTGTTCACCAGATCCTTGAACTCATCCCATGTGACCGTCCGGTAGAACATGGTAACGCGATTTCGCCCGAGAGCTTTTGCCAGTCCAAGAGCTTCTTCGCTCTCCTCCGCTATGACATCCATCGGAGTTGAAGGTTTGTGAACCGTAATACCGGCCGATAGATGAACCTTCGGGTTTTCACAGGCGTAAGTTTTAAATTTATCCGCAATGAATATCGCCAGATCGCGAGTTTTATTCCATGGTCCTATCAGAAAGAGGTCATCACCGCCGGCAAATACAGTGTATGTGTTACGAAAAGCTCCTTTATTTTCGTTTCTCAGAGCATAAGGCAGATAAAGAGCGAAGAAGTTGTTTAGAATCCGGCTGAAAGTAGCAAGCCGTGAAAGAGTAAACCGCCTGCCCTGAAATCCGCACGAGAAAAGCGCTCCCAGATGATCCACGTCGGCTTTCAATACCCCCAGAGCATCAACGCCGTATAAATCACCCCTGTCTCCGAAAGAAAGTGCCGTACTTGCAATGTGGTAAAAGCTCCTGGGAACGCCTTCTCTGATCATATCTATGAGCTCAAGCTTCTTTTCTTCAGAACGATAGCCGGCAAGGATTCGATCATCATATTCATCTTTTTCCTCATAGACGGGAACATAGCCGTTAAGAGGCATGAAGGTAACATCACAGGGAACCGATCCATCGTTTTTGATATTCACATCCCAGAACTTTTCCACGTCCTGAGCCGGCATTTTCCCCTTTTCGGCCTCCTGCCGCAGAGCGGACATAAGGGACGGTAGAGGTCGTTGCGAAAACGATCGAGGAAGTCCTTTCTTACTCCACCAACGCGGCGAAGATCAAACCGCCGGTATTTTCTTTCTTCCATCGCCTCAAGATGACGACTCCAGATTTCCTGAAACTTTCCGTCAAGAAAGTCGCCGGCCGAAAGTTCAGTGGTTGAAATTCCTATGGCACATTCGCCACAGAACACATCAATCAACCAGTCATTAAGACGGGTCGCCACTTTTTCGATCTTGCGCCTGCTTTTTTCGGTGTTGTGGGCAAACAGATGAAATTTCCCACCGGTAGCCATCACTATGGAAAGCGGCGACAGATCAAGTTCTTTCGATATTTCGTGAGCGGCGAGTTCCACAAGCAAAGACACGGTAAAGGATCTTCCCCGGAGAAGTTTCGAACGGTATCCTCGTTCTTCGCCACCGGCTGAGAATATAAACGACTGAATGCCGTAAAAATCCCCCGAGACAATGAGAAACTTCTTCTCACTTCGGTCTCGTATTGCCGATTCTTCAAAAGAGTTTGTTTCTTCATGGTATCGGTAGAGAGCCACAGCCAGAGCTGCGGTGGAACGGCTATGATCGTATAGAGAAACATCGTGAATTACTCGTCCCACTCGAGCTGCCGGAATATGAGAAGTGAACGTCCGATACAGCGAATCGCAATGTTGAAGCCACAGAACAGGATTACTACGGTGAGCAAGCTTCTGAAAAGCTCCAATGAATTCGCCGTAAACCCTGCGGTAATCTTCGTCTTTCGCTTCGCTCCCGTTTTTTTCAGGAAAGATGCTCGTTGCCGAGACAGGAGCAAGAGGATAACGCCAGAGGAAGGCATTACGAGGGGACTTTTCATCTGAAAAGAGCATTTCGAAGATCGGAATAAGCCTGGTTTTAACGGCATCAGAAACCGGTATATCCTTACCATCAGGAAACTCATCCCGATCAATGCCGCTGCTCAGCCGATCCGCTTCTGCTATGATCCATTGAGAAGGCGTATCCGGTTTGTGGTGTTTAGCGGCCAGATTGATAAGACTGTCAGCATCCCGGTTTTTACCGTCCCGATCGAAAAGAAGTGGCTCTGGAATAAACTTTTCCATATTCTCGATAAAATATGCCGGGTAGAGAGCATGAGAATGAGTAAAACGCCCGTTCTTTTCCGGT